>DMPQ01000090.1:6366-6490 GCA_003455945.1 Planctomycetaceae bacterium | reverse complement strand
TCCTCGACAACTTCTGCTGGGGCTACACCGATCGTCCCGAGACGCTCGGCAGTCTGGTCCGCGCGGCGCTCGGCTGTCAGGAGACGGCGGTCGGATTGCGGACGCCGTTCATCAGCGGCAAGGA
>DMPQ01000090.1:798-6321 GCA_003455945.1 Planctomycetaceae bacterium | reverse complement strand
GTACCGCGGGTCGATCTGGAGCGGGCGCGGCTGACCTTCCGACGGATCCACGAGGCGATCATGCAGGGGCTGGTCCGCTCGTGCCACGATCTCAGCGAAGGGGGTCTCGCGATCGCCGCGACCGAGATGGCGTTCGGCGGCGACCTCGGCGTCGAGATCGATCTCGGTCAGGTACCGGTCGGCAGCGACACGTCAGGGCTGGACGAACAGGCTTTGCGGCTGACGACGCTCTTCGCCGAATCGAACACGCGGTTCCTGATCGAGGTGCAGCCCGAGCATGCGAACCGTCTGGAGCAGCTCCTCTCGGACGTTCCGTGGGGGCGGCTCGGCAAGGTCGTCTCGAATCGCCACGTGTCGATCGTTCACCGGACGGTCGACGGTTCGCGGACCGAGGTCGTCGACCTGCCGCTGGCCGACGCCAAGCGCGCCTGGCTCGCGCCGCTCGACTGGAGCTGACGACCGTTTTCGGGCGAGCGTCGACGTCCGACCCTCGCCTCGACCGATCCCGCCGGACGCCGTCTCGATCCCCGGCCTCCGCACCCGCTCGCGACCTCAATCGGAAGATCACGACCGATGACCCGACCTCGCGTCTTTCTCGTCCGAGCCCCCGGCACCAACTGCGACGCCGAGACCGCCTATGCCTTCGAAAAGGCGGGAGCGGTCACCGAGACGGTGCATCTGAACCGGTGGCTCGAATCGCCGCATCGCGCCGACGACTTTCAGATCCTCTGCTTTCCCGGCGGGTTCAGCTTCGGCGACGACGTCGCTTCGGGGCGGCTCGTCGCGATCCGTCTGCAGCAGCATCTGAACGACGCGATCCGTTCGTTCATCGATCGGGATCGCCTGGTGCTCGGGATCTGCAACGGCTTCCAGATCCTGATCAAGAGCGGCCTGCTGCTGGCTCCGGACGACCAAGGTCGAAGCGTCGCGACGCTCGACTGGAACGACCACGGCCGCTACGAGGATCGCTGGGTCCGGACCGCCGTCGATCGGACACATTGCGTCTTTCTGCGCGGGGTCGAGCGGATGGAGCTGCCGATCGCGCATGCCGAAGGGCGATTCGCGGCGGTCGACCGCGCGACGCTCGAACGACTGCGCGATGCCGGCCAGCTGGCGCTCCGCTACGTCGACGATCAGCTGACCGATGCGCCGCTGCCGTATCCGATCAATCCGAACGGAGCCGCGTTCAACGTCGCGGGAGTCTGCGATTCGACCGGACGGATCTTCGGCCTGATGCCTCATCCCGAGCGACACATCGATCCGACGCAGCATCCGTCGTGGACGCGCCGCCGGCGCAACGAGTGTCACGAGGGGGATGGCGCGGTCATCTTTTCGAACGCCGTGAGATACTTCGGATCTTGAAGAGCTTCTTGGCCATCTCGCGACGGCGGAGCTTGTGGACCGTTTCGGCCTGCAGCAGATGGCCGTTCGTCTCGTGCCAATGATCGACCCACCGCGAGGCGGCGGCAGTCGCCGCTTCGCGACTCGCGAGACCCGAGACCGAGTGACGGAACGGGGGATGCGGCCCGGTCATGGCGGCGCTGTAGGTGGTCCGCCGGAGCGTGATGCCGAACGTCCGCTCCGAGATCTCGATCCGCCACCCCTTCACGTCGAGCGTCAGGATCCGTTTGACGCCGGGGCGACTGAACGGAACCCATCGCCCCTTCTTGAAGGTCGGTTCCGGCGAGCCGATGGCGCTCGACCGGATACTGCTCAGGCTCCCCATCCCCATGGCGGATCTCCGTGACGTTCGAGGAAGGTCGCTCGCCGATCTCCCGTGGGGATCCGCGAGTCGACGGGTCGCTGCTGGTCGAACCGTAGCCCGCGTCGACGCGGGAACGATCGCGGCCCCCTCGGTGATCTCTGTGGTCCGAACCGAATGCGGAAGTTCGTAACCACAGAGCTCACAAAGGTCACAGAGCGACCGCGGGGAGGCGGCCGGACATGCGTCGCGAACTCAGCGCGGGACCGAGCTGCCGGGGGCTTCGGCGACGCCGGTCCCCTCGTCGGTCGCAGCGGTCTGCTTCTCGAACACGATCATCGCGTCGCACTCGCGGAGGTCCTGCGAGACGGCGGGGATCCAGACGAAGTGATCGTCGTCGATGAAGGTGTATTCCTTCTCGGAGAGCTCGAAGAGCCCGTCGGTCTTCGTCTCCTTCGACTCGACGACGACGACATCGCCGTCTTCGGTCTTGATCGTCCAGGTGCCGGCGGTGGCGTCACGAGCGGTCTGGCCTCCGGCCGGAGTCAGTTCGGCTTCGATCGTGAAGCTGCCGTCCGCCGCGAACTCCGCTCCGACCACCATGCTCTGGAAGGTCGCGAGCTGCGCGTCGAGACTCATGCGCTGCGTCGGATCGGTGACCTGAGCCAGTCGCGCCGCGACCTTCTCGTCCTCGACATAAGCGACGCCGAGCCAGGTGCCGACCAGCCGCTCCGACGCGGCGCGGGGAGCCGAAGTCGGGGCCGGAGCGCTCGAACGCTGCGACGTCTCGGTAGTGCCGGCGGGAGTCGATCCGGAACCGGAGCCGGAGCTCCCCGCATCGCCACCACCGCAACCGGTCAGCAGCAGGCCGGCGAGCGCAAACGAACAGACCGATCCGGCTCGCGCCGGCGACATCCATGCCTTCATGAGATCCCTCTCTACGGACTACGGTTGAACCCGCTTGAACGTGAAGCTCCGCTTCAGACTGGCGGCAATGTTCGGCGGGACCATCTGCAGGGTCGAGTCGTCGGAAAGCTGGGCGGAGATCTCGACCGGATCCTCCTGACCCAACTGGCACCAGATCACGTAAGTCGAACCGTCGGTCCGGACCAGCTTCCAGGTCCCGGTCTTTTCGGTCTTGTTGCCTGCGAACTCGGCTCGCGTCGTCAGCTTGCCTCCCGAGGCGAACTCGACTTCGAGCATCGCCTTGTCGGCCATCATCGACATCGCCGATCCGAGCAGCGACCCGAGCGCACCCTCCGGCTTGTTGTCGCCGAACATCGCCTGAGCCAACTGCTCCGCCCCCTCCATCCGCCACGTGCCGTAGAGCTTCGACGCGTTCGGACCGCCGCACCCGACCAGCAACAGCAGCGACAGGGTCGCCAGCGACGACAGGCGGTGCAGAGGTCTCATCGTGCGATCGTCTCCGAGCAAGCGACATCCCGAGGGGAACGGCCATCGGAGCCGTCACCGACCGGAACTTTAGAAGATCGGCCTCCGGCGAGCAACGTCAATGGAACGCTGCGCAAGAGCGTGGGCCGAGCCGAGGGGAGCGGTGACCGCGCGAGGGAGCAGGTAGGCCGCCGCCGGAGCCGACTCGCATCGGACGAGTCGGATCGCTTAGAACGTTCCCGGTCGCACCGGTTCGTCGTCCGGTCTCCGGCGACTCGGGCGTTCCGACTCGTCATCGCTCGTCGATCCCCGCCTCGATCCGCTCGGTCTCGCCGATGAACACCCCCGTCGCTCCCGAAACCGCTCGACCCCGTCGCCCGCTCGCTCAGCAGTTCCGCGAGTGGGACACGTGGTGGTCGATGCTCCTGATGCTCTTCTGCGTGACGGCGATCTGCGGCGTTCCGTTCCTGTGGGCGAGTCGGGCGTACAAGCTGCCGGGAAAGGTCGGTCTCACGATCCTCGTCACCCTCTACACGCTCCTGCTCTTCTGGATCTTTTGGGTCGTGATGGTCTGGTGCTACCAGCGGATCAGCGACGCGATCGGGTGAGAGGACAGGAGAGGGGGGTGTGGAGCGGGCGAGAGAGGTTCGCTCTCGCGTGTCGCGTTCCCCCGAGCGCTCTCGTTCCGAAGGCGCCGGTGTCTCGATTTCGAGACGGCATGGTGCCGTTGCTCGCGTGGTTCTCAGGAGGCCGCCGGCGAGCGACTTTCCCGTGTTTCACCGGTGGCGAGCGATGCGAGTCGACGGAGCGCGAAGGATCGGCACGCGGCGTGCGTGAAGCAACGATCGTCGCGGGGCGGAGCCGCGCGGATCTCGGGAGGGATCCGAACGAGTCGTTTCGTCGGAAAGGGAACGGGACATGAAGCGCATTCTCTTGGGTCTGGCTGTCGCTGCGGCGGCGGTCCTGCTGGTCCCCTCGTCGAGCATGGCTCAGGGACACGGCCATCACGGATCGAGTTTTCGCCGGGCGACCTACAGCGGGCACGGGCACGGCTACTCGTATCGCTCGTCGTCGGTCTATCGGAGTCACGGCAACGCGTGGGGTTCCCCCGTCTATCGTCCGAGTTACGGCTACGGCTACGGCAACGTCTGTCGCCCGAGCTACGGCCACAGCTACTACCGCAGCTACTCGCCGATCTACGGCAACTACGGCTACGGCTACGGCTCCCCCGGCTTCGGTTACTCCAGTCGCGGGCTGTCGATCTGGTACGGTTTCTGATCGCCGAGCGGTGATCGGCAGAAACAAGGCGAGGCGGCCGAGAGCCTGACGCCGCCTCGCCCGGCGACCCGCGGCGCGTTCGCGAGAAGGTGATTCCGCGGCGCCGTTTCGCGTGATCGGTCCGCGTTGTCGGTCCGCATCGGCGATCCTCGTCGAGCGGTGCGCGCAGCGATCCTCCTGCAGCGGCGGCGCGCCTCCCGCAGTGATCGAGCGGCGGTTAGACTGGAGGGATCGTTCGGCGGATGGGCCGGGCCGAGCGATCCTCCGTCGGAAACCGAAGCGATGTCGCGCGAGTTCTCTCAAGCCGAGCTCGAGGCGTACCTGGACGAGCAGCTCGATTACGAGCGTTCGGCCGAGGTGGAGAAGGCGCTGCGCGAGAGTCCCGATCTCCATCGCCGCCTGGCCGACATCAACTCGCGCCGCGACTCGGGAGTTCACTCGCTCGGGGACATCTGGCGCCGCCATCAGCTCGGAGTGCCGAATCGCGAGACGCTCGGGAGCTATCTGCTCGGCGTGCTCGACGACGACCATGCGGCCTACATCCGCTTTCGGGTCGACGTGCTGAAGTGCCCGTACACGATCGCGAATCTGCGCGATCTGACCGAGCAGGAAGCGGCCGAGGCGGAGCAGCGCGACACGCGGAAGCAGCGGTTCCTGAACTCGACCCACAAGTTCTTCTCGGACCGCAAGCCGAAGGGTAAGCCGTAACGGACCGTGCGACCGACTTCGGCTCGTCCAGAACCGAGGGAGTGCGATGGTGACGCCGATCGAACGGCGCGGCTTCTCGAACGCCCCAAGGTCGCACGGCCGCGCGTCGGGGACGACGCGGGCCCACGTTCCGGCTCGTCCAGAGCCGAGGGAGTGCGACGGCGAGGCCGATCGAACGGCGCGGCGTCTCGAACGCCCCAAAGTCGCACGGCCGCGCGTCGGGGACGACGCGGGCCCACGATGGGGCNNGGGGAGCCGATCGCGTGGTGCGAACCTCCCCTCGGCTGCGCTCGTCCTGTCGGGTCGAGTCGGGGGCGTTACAATGCCCGCTCGGGGGCCCTTCGCCTCGCCCCCAGGTCCGTTCCCCCTCCGACAAGTCGACTCATGAGTTCCCGCCGACTGCTGGTCACCTCGGCTCTTCCCTACGCCAACGGCCCGATCCA
>DMPQ01000090.1:312-688 GCA_003455945.1 Planctomycetaceae bacterium | reverse complement strand
TCGTCGAGCGGCAGGTCGAGCAGCTCTACGATCCGGTCCGCGAGACGTTTCTGGCCGATCGGTTCGTGAAGGGGACCTGCCCCAAGTGCGGCGCCTCGGACCAGTACGGCGACAGCTGCGACAAGTGCGGTCAGACCTATTCGCCGGCCGATCTGATCGACCCCCGCAGCACCCTTTCCGGAGCGACTCCGGAACTCCGCAGCGCCCTGCATCTGTTCGTCCGCCTGGAAGCGCTCCATGCGTTTCTCGAGGAGTGGACTCAGCAGGGGGATCATCTGCAGAGCGAGACGGCGAACTATCTGAAGGGGCACTTCCTGCACGAACCGCTGCGCGACTGGGACGTGTCGCGCCCCGCGCCGTACTTCGGCTTCGAGAT
>DMPQ01000090.1:0-240 GCA_003455945.1 Planctomycetaceae bacterium | reverse complement strand
GAGAAGATGAGCAAGTCGAAGGGGACCTTCGTGAAGGCCGAAACCTTCGCGAAGCATCTCGATCCCCAGACGCTCCGTTATTACTTCGCGTCGAAGCTCGGTCCGCGCCTGGACGATCTCGATCTGAACTTCGACGAGTTCGCTCGCAAGGTCGATGCCGACCTGGTCGGCAAGGTAGTGAACCTGGCGAGTCGGACCGCGAAGTTCGTCGAAGGGAAGACGCTCTCCGCGTCTTATCCG
>DMPQ01000467.1 GCA_003455945.1 Planctomycetaceae bacterium | reverse complement strand
CGGGCTGGGAGGCGCGGAGGGGCACGGAGGGGCACCGAGCTCGCTTCCGTGGCGAACCCGTTTCCGGGCGCGAACCGTCTCGGGCGGCGAGCGTAACGACCCCAGGCGCTTCCGGCGTTCTCCCCTCCCCTCCTTGCGACCTCCGAGCATCGCGAAAGAATGAGGGGAAGGGTCGACTCACGGCGGGGCAGCGAAATGCGGGCCGACCGTCGTGATGCACCGTGCCTGATGCTCGGAGTCTGGTCCCCTTCGAGCCGCCGAACGTTGCTGGTGTCTCGTTCCGTTTCCGAGCCGAGGATCCGAAGATGTTCCGTCCGTTCCGTTCGCTCCCGATCGTTCTCGCCCTGTTCGCTCTCGTCGGCGGCGTCGCGTTCACCGCAGGCTGCGGCCCGACCGAGAAGCCGACGGCCGACAAGAAGGACGATCACGGCGATCACGACCACGATGACCATGATCACGAAGGGCACGATCATGGCCATGATCATGGGCCGGCCGGTCCTCACGGCGGACACACCGAGTCGTTCGATCAGCCGGGATACGCGTTCGAGTGGATTCACGAGGACGACAAGCAGCTCGTCCGCATCGTGATTCTCGACGAAGCGAAGAAGGAAGCGGTGAAGGTCGCTGCCGAGTCGGTCACCATCACCTGCGACAAGGGGCGCGAGCCGCAGACCTTTACCCTGCCGGCCGTCGAAGCCGATGCCGACGGCAAGGCGAGCGAGTTCAGGCTCGAGGATGGCCAGCTGATCGTCGCGCTGCAGATGGGCGTGAACGTCAAGGTCTCGATCGACGGGGCCGAGTTCACCAAGACGCTCGAACCGCACGACCATCAGCACTGAGTCGCCGGGGGCCTTTGGCTTCCTCTGATCATTTCGCGAACGTGAGCGACCTTGTTGCGGAGCCTGACGACGTGACGTCGACGACCGAAGCGGACCGCGAACCGGAAGCCGACGATCCGGTGCCGACCGAACTCGGCCGCGACGGCACGGCTCTGCTGATCCGTTGGTCCGACGGCCGCCAGCAGCGTCTCGAGACCGAGACGCTGCAGCGGCAGTGTCCCTGTGCGACCTGCCGCGAACGCTATCGCGATGCGGAACCGGCATCGGCCGACTCGTCGCACGCCGGCGGAAAACGGATCGAGGCGACGCTGCCGATCCTCCCGCTCGCCTCGACCGCCGCTCCGCTGCGCGTCGAGCGGATGGAGCCGGTCGGGAACTATGCCTATGCGATCCGCTACGATCGCGGCTGCAACAAGGGGATCTATACCTTCCGCTACCTGCGCGAGCTCGGCGGCTTCACCTCGCGCTGATTCCGGCTCGACGGACGCGTCTGACGATTCCGGTCCGATCCGCTATGATGAGACGGCTCCGAGGCGACTCGCGCTTCGGACTTCGTCTCGTCTGCGGGTGGTCGTCGCATGTCGCAAGAGGAATCGCTCGGCAAGGTCGACGTCTCGTCGACACCGGCGCAACGGTTCGAGGAATTCCTGCAGCTGCGCGGCATGCGGATGACCGAGCAACGGCGTCTGCTGCTCGATCACGTCTTTCGTCGCCACGAGCACTTCGATGTCGAGGAGTTGCTCGATCAGCTGCCGCGACGGAATCAGCCGGGCTACGTCAGCCGCCCGACCGTCTATCGGACTCTCAGCGAGTTCGTCGATGCGGGGCTGCTGAGAAAGTTCGAGCTGGATGGGCGCGCCGTCTACGAACACGATTACGGCTACCCCGCGCACGATCATTTCTACTGCGAGAAGTCGGGGAAGCTGATCGAGTTCCAGAACGACGAACTGGTCGAACTGATTCGGCAGATCGCGGCTCAGCACGACTTTCAGGTCACCGGTCATCGACTGATCATTCACGGGATCAGTCGCGAGGGACGCGAGCAGCACCCGCGTCGCAAACGCCGTCAGGACATGGTCTGACCGATCTCTCCGGCCGATCGCCGACGGATCGACGCGGCGACTCGCGAGCGTCTCAGGCGGCCGGTGCGATCCAGCCGCCGAAGCGATCGATCGCCAGTTCGAGCAGTCGCGATTCGATCTCGCTCCCTTCGGGACGCCGGAGCGGATCCTTCGCCAGCAACCGCCCGAGCAGATCGACCAGTCCGGGCGGGAACCCGGCGCGACGGATCTCGGTCAGATCGGCTGCCTGGGATCGGTGAGCCAGCTCCCATTCCCGTTCGGTACGGGCTTGCCAAGGGCTCCTGCCGGTCAGCCAGTCGTGCAGGATCAGGCCGAACGCGTACCAGTCCCGTTCCGGGCCGATCGGCGTTCCCGGTCGGAACGCCTCGGGAGCCAGCGTCGACAGCGATCCGGTGACCGCTCCCTGCCATCGATCGGCGATCTCGGGACCTCGGTTCGCGCCGTCGATCCGGCGAGCCAGACCGAGGTCGAACAGCGTCACGTGCAGGGACGGATCGACCGCGACATGATCGGGACTCGGATCGCCGTGGATCCAGCCGGCGGCGTGCAGATCGCGAAGTCCGCGGCAGACCTGCAGCGCGACATCGGCGACTCGACCCACCTGTTCCCGCTCGATCGGACGTCGGGCGACGCCGGCCGGGCGCGAGGGGACGAGTCGCGGGAGGACGATGAACGGCTCCCCGCCGTTCAGCCGCGCGTCCAATAGCGGCACGACGTGCCGGCTGCGGACCGTCGATAACGCTTCGACCTCTTGGGCGATCGCCAGTCGGGCGCGACGAGCGGCAGGGCCGGTCGCCGCCTGCTTCAGCACGTAGGCCGGGATCCGCTCGCGAGGTTCCCCCGGGCCCCAGGCCAGACGGACGACCGACAGACCGGTGATCGCGAGAACGCTGCCGACCTGCCAGTCCGCGGCGGGTGCG
>DMPQ01000465.1 GCA_003455945.1 Planctomycetaceae bacterium | reverse complement strand
CGATGCTCGGTTCGGAGTCGCCGGTATCGGAGTCGCTGGTTTCGGAGCAGAACGAAGCGGCATCGAGTGTCGACGCTCGCGCTGCGCTGGAGCAGGTCGACTCGATCCTGGCCGAACTGCCGGTGGATTCGCGTTCGATACCGCTCGCCAATCTGCGTGTTCGCGTTGCGATCACGGCCGCTCGGCAACTGGCTCGCGAATNNTCGCGAAGGAGATCTCGAGGGGGCTACGGCGAGGCTGGAGTCGGTCCGCGCGACGGCGCTCGAACTGGTCGACTCGACCGCAGAGGGGCGGTATCGCCATCTGGCGCTCGTGCTCCTCGACGAGAAGGGAGCGATCGACGAGCGGCGAGGAGACCTTGCGTCAGCGATCGAGCAGCTGGTGCTGGCCGACGAGGTGTCGAGCGAGGCGATCGATCGCGCCGCGCGACCGGATCTGCTCGAAGCCCGGGGGCTCGGTCGGATCCGATGGGGAAATCTGCTCCTGAAGTCGGGGCGAGCGACCGAGGCCGAGGCGCGATTCGCCGACGCGATCGTCGATCTCGATCGCGCTTGGCAATTGGTCTACGGTGATCCGTTCTTCACCGAGAATCTGGCGATCGCCACGCTCGATCTCGGCATGGCTCGACGAGCGATCGGAAAGAGCGATGAAGCCGAAAGAACGCTGCGCGACGGACTCGACCTGCTTCGTGAGGTGGTCGCGGCCGGTGGGGCTTCGATCGGCCGAATCGAACGCATGGCAACCGGCCTGTCGAGCTTGGCGGAGCTGTTGGAGTCGCGAGGCGATCCGGAAGCGGCCGAGCTTCGAGAACGGATCGGCGTGCTGCGCGAACATCTCCGACAAGTCGAAACTGGGGAAGATCGGTAGACCTTGCGGGCCAGTCGGAGGTCGGCGATCTCGATCTCTCGTCAATCGGGGCCGATCGCATCCGGTCCCACCTGCGCTTCACCACTTTTCCGACAGTTCGATTTCCGGTGCTCGCCGAGTCGGTCGATCAGAGCACGATGACGGTGGTGCGTCACCCGGAGGGGACGCGGCTTCCGATTCCCTCTTGCGGGATCGGATCGATGGGGCAGCATCGAACGGCGGATCGGCGACGATCCCCGGACCACTCAGGATGGCCAGGATGGCGCAAGCTCACGATCGTCCCACGTCGTCGGGGCGGCCAGGATCGGCGGGACGATCGCGCGCGATGGAGCGGTCGGTTTCGGCGACGTCGCGTCGCTGCGGAAAGGGGGCGTGGGCCGGCCTGCTTGCCGGACTCGCACTGAGCTCATGGTCGCAGGCCGCCGTCGGCCAGGATGCGAACGTCGATCATGCGCAGTCGGCCGGCATCGTTCGAGCGGCCGATCCGGTTCCGCCGTGGTTCGACCCGGCTTTCGACGGACCTCGCATCACGCTCGTCTCGGCGGCCGCCTTTCAGGAGTCGGATCCGCTCGCACCGATCGATCGCGATGACGTCGACTCGCCCCTCAATCGATCTCGCGACGTGCCGGCCGACGTCTCGTCCGCGCTGCTCGGCTCGGTCTCATCGATCGACTCGCTGTCGACTCGCCGCAGAGCGCGGGCCAATTCGCCCGCCGCCGATGCGATTCTCGGGATCGAATCGCGATCGCGCGAGACGACCGACACCGGGAATCTGGTCGGCAAGTCCCTGTCGGCTCNNGTCAGTTCGCAGCAGCGGACGCCGATCGTCACCGACACGCGGATTCGCGGCGAGCGCGTCGGTCAGGTGCTCGCCGCCGGTTCGTTCTGGTCGCCGGTCCGCATGGACCTCGACACGATGATGAACAAGATCGATTCGCGGCTGATCGACAGCCTGATCATCGTCAAGGGACCGTATACGCCGCGTCTCGGTCCCGGCTTCTCGTTCGTCGACATCGATCTGCTCGCATCGCCTCGGTATGCCGGCGGTTATCAGGTCGAAGGGGCGACGAGTCTCGACTATCTGACCAACGGCGAGCAGTGGTACGGCCGTCAGACGTTCCAGGGGGGGAGCGACGACTGGGGCTATCGGATCACCTACGGCAATCGGACCGGGAACGACTACGTCGATGGTGATGGTGCGTTGATGCCGTCGGGCTACCGATCGCAGGACTGGAACGTGGCGGTCGGCTGGGATCCGACTCGCGATTCGCGGCTCGAGTTCAATCTCCTCCGTCTCGATCAGACCGACGTCGAGTTTCCGGGACTGGTGTTCGACCTGAACCATCTGGTGACCGACGGCTATGAACTGAAGTACGTGCACGACGATCCCGGCTTCGCCGACGAGTTTCACGGCGAGGTCTGGTACAACCGGACGCGGTTCGAAGGAGACACGCTCTCGGAGCAGAAGAACGCTCGGATCCCCGCCCTCCGGACGACGCTCTTCTCGCCGAGCGGCGTCGATGGGTTCGCGATCACCGATGCCTACGGATCGAGTTTCGGGTACCGAGGGGAATCGGTCTTCGGCGATGCCGGAGAGGACCATGTCGCGGTCGGCACCGATCTGATCGTGCTCAAGCAGGGGCTGAACGATATCGAACCGTTCCTACCGGACGACGACGACAACTTTCCGATCCCTCCGAGCCGCTCGAACGACTTCGGCATCTATGCCGAGCGCGTCGCGCCGATGAGCGAGTGGTGGACGCTGAACACCGGCGCTCGGGTCGACTTCGTCAGCACGACGTCGGCCGACATCGTCGACGGCGTTCCCGATCCGCTCTCGACGATCCAGGGGGCCGATCTCGATCGCTTCTTCTTCGTCTGGTCGAGCTACGTCAACAGCGAGATCCTTTTGACCGAAGGCTGGACCGGGAAGATCGGTTTCGGTTTCGGACAGCGACCGCCGACGCTGACCGAGCTGTATGTCGAGAGTGCGTTCATCGGTAGCCTGCAGCGCGGTCTGACCTTCCTGAACGGCGACTCGCAGTTGCGTGCCGAGCAGATGAAGCAGATCGATCTCGGGCTCGAGGCCGACTATGAGCGGACCAAGGCGGGCGTGAACTGGTTCTACGCGTGGGTCGACGACTACATCACCTACGACCTGACGACTCCGGCCGACCCCGAGGGAGGTCTGATCAACGGAGCGGCGTTCGTGAACACCGACCTGGCGATCCTCGCGGGGATCGAGTCGTATCTGCGGCACGATCTGACGGACGGACTCGCCGCCTTCGGCACCGTGTCGTATCTGGAAGGGACCGACATGACTCGGGAGGGCCCGGCGCGCGGCTGGCCGAGCCCGCGGAGCGGCGTGGCCGACACGCCGGTCGAAGCGCTGCCGGGGATCCNNCGCTCGATTCCCGAGTCGGTCTGCTGCTGCATGACCCGAGCGAGTCGGAGAACTGGGGCATCGAGGCGGCGGTCCGGATGGTCTCTCGCCAGAACCGGATCGCCGAGACGCTGGATGAGGTCGAGACGGCGGGATTCCACACGATCGACCTGCGGGCGTTCCGAAAGTTCGGCGACTCGATCCTGGCGACCGCCGGCGTCGAGAACCTGGCCGACCGGCACTATCGGGAGCATCTCGATTACCGGAGCGGACTGGGGGTCTTCCGACCGGGGATCAACTTCTACTTCGGCACCGAGATCCGGTACTGATCTCCCCGCGAAGAGCCGCGTCCGACTAGGTCGCGGTTACCGTTCGACGATCCGATGCCGGTCGACCGCGACTTGCTTCCGTTGCCTGCGGCGCTGCACAATCGCTACCGTCGTCACCACCTCATTTCGTGACGGCGTTCGGGCTGCCGGCAGGCCCGTNNCCGCTTTCCGACCCGAGTTGAGGCACGTTTCAGTCGGCGAACGGCAAGGCCTCGCAGGGGGCCCGGTTGCCGACCGATTCGATGCGTCGGTCTCGTCGTCCCCCATTCTCGATGGGACGGCGAGGGTCCCCCCGCATCGCTCGGCGACTCGAACGGAGGATCGGCAGGTGACTGACGAGACCGGAAAGCACTTCGAAGCGACGTTGCTCGAACGATCGGCGGGGCGAGACGCCGGGCGGCTGGAGGCGGCCGAGAAGGCCTGCTGTCTGGTGCAGATCTATCCGACCGACGTCATCGACGGCCTGCAGAAGGTCGATCGTCCGATCATCACGCTCGGCCGCGATGCCAAGTGCGACATCGT
>DMPQ01000221.1 GCA_003455945.1 Planctomycetaceae bacterium | reverse complement strand
CAGGCCGCGCTGACCGGCCACTTGGTGCTGAGCACGCTCCATACGAACGACAGTGCCGGAGCCGTGACTCGCTTGGTCGACATGGGAGTCGAGCCGTACAAGGTCGCGTCGTCGCTCGTCGGCGTGCTCGCTCAACGACTGGTCCGCAAGGTCTGCTCCAAGTGCCGGACCTCGTACTACCCGTCGATCGAGCTCCTCGATTCGCTCGCCTACATGGGCGATCGATCGCGGACATTCGTTCGTGGCGAAGGCTGTCGGGCTTGCTACGACACCGGCTATCAGGGGCGAATCGGCGTCTACGAGATCATGTTGGCCGATCAGCATCTGCGCGAACTGATCTCGCGTGAAGCGAGCGTCGAGATGGTGCGGCGCTGGTTCAAGACCAAGGGGGGTTCGACGCTGCTCGACTGCGGCATGAACCTCGCGGAGCGCGAGATCACCAGTCTGGAAGAGGTCAGTCGCGTGGCGTTCGCCGAATGAACGATCAGCCGAGGCAGCGATGAGCGCACCGCTCCGATCCGAACCATCCTCGAACCGCCATGCCGGAACGCCTCGCCCGGCTTCGGCGACCGCGCCGTCCCCTCCTTTCGGCTCGAAGCCGGCCGTCGCCAAGACCGCCGCGCGACCGCGCAGCTCGTCGAACGCCCCGAACGCCTCGAACACCTCGATTCGCCCGTCGACCGATACGCGTCCGATGCCGCGACTGTCGCGCAGCGAACTGGCCGACTTCACGGTCCAGCTGGCGGTGATGATCCGGACCGGACTGGATGTCGCGACTGCGCTCACCTCGCTCTGTCGATTGGCCGGCTCGAAACGGACTCGCCGACTCTACGAGCGATTGGCGGACGACGTCATGGCGGGGCTCCCTCTTTCCAAGGCGCTCGCGCAGCACGAACGGATCTTCGGTGCGACCTATGTCGCCACCCTCTCGGCCGGCGAGTCGTCGGGGGCGTTGTCCAAGGTGCTCGAACAGCTCGCCGACCTGCTGCGTGCCGAGACGAACCTGCAGACGAAGGTCCGCGGGATGCTCGCCTATCCGGTCCTGCTGACCGGCGTTTCGAGTCTGGTGATCACCGGTCTCGTGATGTTCGTACTCCCGCAGTTCGCGAGGATCTTCGAGCAACAGGGGACGCCGCTTCCGCTGTTGACTCGAACGCTGCTGGCGATCTCGTCGACCTGCGCTTCGACCGTCTGGATCTGGTTGCCGTTGCTGATCGCCGGAGTCGTCGGTCTGTTCTTCTGGCGCGGCACGGATGCCGGGCGAAGCGCCATCGATCGGGCGAAACTCGATCTGCCGATCATCGGCGGTCTGCTCCGCCGCGCCTATGTCGCCCGATTCTGCCGACTGCTCGGGATCATGTGCCAGAACGGCGTGCCGATGCTCGAGTGTCTGTCGATCCTTTCCCGCTCGATCCCCAATCGCCTGTACGTGAGGATGCTCGGCGAAGTCGAGGACTCGGTGCTCAACGGAGGTTCGGTCACCGAGGTGCTGCTCGGCACCCGGTTCATTCCGGGCTCGGCGGCCGAGATGTTGGCGACGGGGGAGCGGACCGGAACGCTCGGTTCCGTCTCGATGACGCTGGCCGATCACTTCGATACGGAAGCCGAATCGCGGCTTCGCGAGACGCTGACGTTCGTCGAGCCGGTGCTGACCCTTGGCCTAGGTTTCATCGTTTCGCTGGTCGTTCTTTCGGTCACGTTGCCGATGTTCGACATGGCGACGTTCGCGAAGTAGCGGGGAGACCGACGTTGCCGGGCCCGATCATCCTCGATATCGGCACGACTCACACCAAGGTCGTCCAGCTGACGGCGGCTCGCCGTCGTCGACTGCTGGTCGATGCGGCGATCGCGCCGAACGCGCCGCTGCCGTCTCATTGGGCCCCTTCCCCGTTCGCCCCTTCTGCCGACACCGAGCCGGGGACGATCACGCGCTCGCTGACGCGTCTGGCCGATCGACTGCGTCACGGTCTCGAACTGGCGCGATTGCTCGCTCCCGAACTTCGCGGCAATCGGGTCGTCGCGATGCTGCCGGACGAGCATTACGTCTATCGAGTCGAACAGCCCTCTCGCTCCGACGCGAACGCTCCCGCCGACGGCACGCCGATCGAAGCGGTGACCGATCACCACTGGACTCGGATCGGAGCCCCTCCCTGCGACTGCGACCTTCAGCGCCTCTCCGCAGGCTTGCGAATCGGAATCGACCGCGATGCGGTTCGCCAAGTCCGAACGATCGTCGATTCGCTCGGCTGGGATCTCGATTCGGTCATCAGTCCGATCTCGGCCATCGCCGGAGCGGATCGCACCGACGGAGCAGGCCTGAGTCTGATCGACGGAGCGGGGGGGACGCGGATCGTCCTGCATGTCGACGGCACCCCGATCCTGACGCGCCGACTGCGGAACATCGTCGGCTCGGCGTCGATCCGACCGAATGAGGTTCGGTTCGGGATCGAGCCCCGGGATCGATGCGGGCCGAAACAACGCCAGGAACGGCAGAATCTGCTGATCACCGAGATCGAACGAACGATCGCTTACGTGGCGCGACGGGCTCCGTTGTCGATCGTCCGTGGCATCGTGCATGGTCCCGTGGCCTTCGATACGACCGCGCTCGAACGACTCTCGCGCGCGACGCACGTCGACTGGCATGCTTGGGCTCCGCCGGACGACCTGGTCGTCGATCCGATCGAGGACGCGCTCCCGCTCTACTCGGTCGCGCTCTCGGCAGCTCTCGTCACGGGAGTCGACTCATGAACGCACCGGCCAATCTGATGCCGGGGGGCGAATCGTTCTCGTTTCGGCTCCGGCGCGAGTATCGCCGCTGGCGACTGATCTGGCTGATGGCGCTGATCGTCGGTTCGGCCTTTCTGTTGATGGCGGGAGAACGGCGACGGGTCCTGCAGGACCGTCTGATGTCGCTCGAACGACTCGAGGGCGAGGCGCGCGAGCGATCGACCGAGCTTCGGGCGATCGCAGCTCGACTCGATCGAGCGCGCGAAGAACTCGCTCTACCCGAGACGACTCCCCGCGGAGTCGAGCCGGTCGGACACCTGCTGAAGATCGTCGGCATTCTGGATCGGATCGGAGACGACGAGCTCGGGCCGCGAATCGTGCTCTCCCGGACCGCCTTCGACGCCGGGAACGATTCGCGAGGGGACTCGATCGTGTTGTCGGGCGACGCGTCGGATCGAGCTGCCCTCGCGGAACTGATCGACGAGCTCGATCGCCTGGAGTCGTTCGATTCTCCTCAGGTGCGCCGAGAACCTGTGGCGGAAGAGGAGGGACTGCGACGCTGGCCGTTCATGATCCTGCTCGAATCGGGCCCTCGCGACGCCGCGGCCGATCCGAAGGAGGCGACATGACGCTTCGCACGTTCGACGGTGTACTGCACGGCATCGGAGCGATGCCGGTCCTTGGCGCGATTGTCGTCGTCTTTCTGTTCGGTATTCGGCCGCATCAGGAACTGCGATCCCGTATCGACTCGGTCCGCGAGCGATTGAAGCTGGAACTCGATGGGGTTCGCGCGGTCGGACATCGAACGGTGACGTTGCGCGAGGAACTGGCGGACGTCGAACGAGGACTCGAAGCACGACGACGTCAGGCTTCTCGGGGACTCGCGACTCCCGAACAACTGCTCGAGGCACTCGTCTCGGACGACGGCGAGCGATGTCGCTTGAGCGACTTCCGAAACGTCGAGCCGACGGCGGTCGCCGGGTATGTCACCTCCTCGCTCCGGATCGAAGGGGGGACCGAAGCGTGTGTGGAAGCGGTCGATCGGATCGCCGGTCTGGAGGGGGAGCCGATCATTCGCTCGGCGGAGTTCGAGCGGACAGGTGACGGCAAGATCGCGGTCGAACTGATGATCCTGACGCGGGAGTTGCCGTCCCGAGAGGGGGAACCGTGATCGGACGATCGTTGCGCAACTTCATGGAGCGGCATGAGATCGGGCCGGGCAAAGGGGCTGCCGTCGGCCTGCTGGCCCTGGTCTTCGTCATCGTCGTGATCGTTCAGGTCGCTCGATTCGCCGGAGGTCCGGTGATCCCGNNATTTAGGTCGAAACCGACGCATCGGTCACTCCGGTCGTGCGGGTTGCTCCGGCGGAACCCGGGCGCGCGAGCCGAAGCGAAGAGTCGGACCGTGCGGTTCCGATGGTACCGGTCGACGGGAACGGTCGGTTGACCGATCGTTCCGCGTCGGAACGGACAACCGGCGATTCCGACGATCGCCCGCCGCTGGTCCGTGACCCGTTCGCAGGACGTCGAACGAGCGAGCGAGCCGAGACTGCCGAGACGAACGCCGCGGGAGAGGCCGCCGGGAACGGCTCGACGGACTCGCCCCCCTATGCGGATCGGATCGTGATCGGCCCGACCGGAGCTTCGGCTCGGATCGGAGACCGCTGGTTGAACGTCGGGGATCTCTGGAACGGCTATCGAGTCGTCGAGATCCGATCGGATGGAGTCGAACTGGTCGCCGAGTGACGGCGCTCCTGCAGCCGAGGAAGGCTTCCCATGGATCGGGAACGGACGATGCACGAGAGAGGACGTGACGATCGATTTCGATTCGTCGCGATCCGCTCGTTGCTCGCCGCCCTGCTGCTGGCCGTCGGTTTCGGCTCCGCGAACGGTCAGGAATCGGATCTGCTGCAGTCGTTCCTGGAATCGCTGCAACGGGGCGAGTCTCTACCGGACGCGAATACGATCGCCGGTCAACGAGGTAGCGTCCGTCCTGAGCGGCTGCATGCTCCTCTCGGTCCGCCGCCGATGCTGGTGCCGGCCGATGTGATCTCGGACGGCGACACGTTCACGGTTCGTGCTCCGTCGTCGACGATCGGCGAAGTGGTCGGAGCGCTCGCCCGCACGTCGGCCGTCGACATCGTGTTGGCAGGTGACGGAAACACCCCCGTCTCGCTGAACATGACTCAGCGTCGTCTGGACGAGATCCTCAACGCGCTCTGCATGCTGACCGGCCATACCTGGCAGCGATTCGACGGCACGATCCTCGTCTCGCCGCTCGATCAGGCTCGGCAGGTCGATCCGACCGCTCAAGGGAAGTCGCTGCGGGCGATCGAACTGCAGTACGTCGCAGCCGCCGACCTGCAGCTCGCACTGCAGAACCTGCTGACGCCGGTCGGCAAGATCCACGTGCTGACGAGCGAAGCGGCCGACCACCTGAAGGCGCGCGAGGTGATCATCATCGAAGACCTCGCCGGAAACGTCGAGCGGCTCGCCGAGTTCGTCAGTCAGCTCGACACTCCCCCGCGGCAGGTGCTGATCGAGGCGTATGTCTTTCAGGTCGAGCTGAAGGACGACGAACGTCACGGCGTCAACTTCGAACGCTTGGCCAGTCTGGCCGGCGTGCCGTTGAGCATCGAGATGACCGGCTTCGCGAACCCGGCTGCCTCTCAGGCGCTGCTGGCGCGAGTCGACGGAATCAGCATGAACGCCGTGCTCGAAGCGTTGCGAGTCCACACCGACTCCCGCACGCTCGCCTCGCCTCGCCTGATGGTGATCAACGGCCAGGAGCGAAACCTGCAGGTCGGCGATCAGCTCGGCTACCGGACGATCACCACCAACGCGAGCGGCCTGACCCAGGAGAACGTCCAGTTCCTCTCGGTCGGCGTCATCCTGAAGGTTCGTCCGCGGATCTCGAGCGACGGTCGGATCATGCTCGAGGTCAACTCGAAGGTGTCGTCCGGAGCGGTCAATCCGAACACCGGCCTGCCCGAGGAGTCGACTTCCGAGATCGATACCGATGTCCTGCTCGAGGATGGACATGGCATCGTCGTCGGCGGTCTGATCCAGGAAGAGGACACGCTCAATCGTAGCGGCGTCCCGTTTCTGAGCGACCTCAAGTGGATCGGTCCGCTCTTCACGCGTCGCGAGACGATCAAGCGGCGTTCGGAGATCGTCTTCGCGATCCTGCCGCGAATCGTTCAGGATCCGCGGCTCCAGCCGCTCGGGCATGACGGCATGTATCAGCGAGCGACCACGCCGATCTTCCCCTGCACCGATCTGCCGTCCGCCTCGTTCGGTCCCCAATCGCAGAGCGACACGGGCGAGTCGATGCTCGATATCGAGGGACATCGCTCCGAATCGGACTGGAACTCGGACGCGCCGGCGATCCTTCCGGTCCCGCAGCCGTCGTTCGACTCGGGCCATGCGTTCCCTGACGAGACGGCTCCGAACGGGTTGTCGTCTCCGTTCGGGTCGCGTCGGCAACGATCCCCCGTCGCCCCGACCCGTTACGCTCCGGAAAGCTTCGATCGATCCGAGTCCGGTCCGGTCAATCTGGCGGTTCCCGCGTCGCTGCCGACGGTCGCTACCGACTCGGGGCTGTGGAGCGATCCTCGTCCGAACGGCCCGGCGGTTCGACCTCTTGCCGAGCGAAGCGCCGGTCGTCCGTCCGACAGCCTCGGCGCCGCTCGACCGAACATCGCTCGTCTCCCGCAGATCGTTCCCGCGCCGACCGTCTATCGGTAACCGTTCGCCGAGCGACGGCGCCGGCGACAAGGACTATCGCCATGTTGGATCCGAACGAGATCCCCGACGAACTCAAGTCGCTGCTCGAAAAGCGATCGGGAGAGGATCGTCGCAAGAGCAAGGCGGATCCCAAGGCCGACGCCAAGACGCCTCGCCCCGACGGAGTCGAACGGCGGCGGCGCACTCGACGGAACGAAGACCGTCAGCGATAGCGTCGTGGGGGGCGGGCGATCCGACGGGGACGCCGACGAAGTTCGGTCGACGTCTCCGTCGTTCGGCGCGGCTCATTTCACGAGCACGATGCGCGGCGTGTGCACGATCTTCTTGAAGATCTCCGAGAGCGAATCCTCGTAGGTCCGCGGGTCACCGCCGGCGAGCAGATCGGCTCCGAGATCGTCGGTCCCGCCCATGACGGCGATCCGCCGCATGAACTCGGCGTCGGCTCCGGCTCCGATGCCGACGGCGAAGACGTCCCAACCGAGTTCGTGGACCTGATGCACCTGCATCAGGACCGCGTTGCGCCAGTGACGGTCTCCGGTGAATCGGGTATCCGAATTGTAGAAGAGCGCTCCGAGCGTCGCATCGCTCGAGCGGACCTGCGACACGTAGCTCTGCACCGCACCGGTCGTCGACTGGAGCTGATTCGGAACACCGTCGGTGAAGAGCACGATCACCTTGTCCGAGAAGGGGCGTCCGACCGTATCGAGATGGTTTCGAGCCGTGATGACTCCCGGCTCGGTCGCCGTCGTCGGATACTTGTCGCCGACCGCCTCCAGCCCCGTACAGGCCTGCTTCGCGACCTCGTAATCGCCCGTCAGCGAACAGAGCAGCTGCGGCACGGCATTCGGCGGATCGTAGCGATCGAACGAGACGATGCCGACGAAGTCGCGCACCGACATCTCGACATGCTCGTTGCGCTGCTCGACCACCTTGAGCGCTCGGATCAGCGATCGCCGAACCGCGTGCATCGGGTAGGTCCGCGGCGGCAATCGGAAGCTCTCGTAGCCGACTTCCGAATCTCCCACCATCTCGGTGTGATCCCCGACGTAGTCCGGACTGCTTCTGGCGAGCGGCATCCGCTGACCTGCATCGCGCGGTCGCAGATTCGATCCATGGTCGACCATGAACTGCGTCAGCGTCTCGAAACCGAATCGGTTCGCATGGGCGCGCAGATCCTCGTTGGTCGCGGTGGTGTTCAGATCGCGGTTCGGATTGTTGAACGGGAACGAGCTGAGCCCGAGGTCTCCGATCCGATCGAAGAGGGCGTACTCGTTCCGAGTCTGCCCCGGAGGGAGCGTTCCGCGTCGATAGCGAGGCGAACCCTTGCTCGCCGCCATCTGCAGGTACTGAGGCAGATAGACGTCGTAGTAGTTCTGAAGCGCGACTTCCCACTGCGGAATCAGAACCGTCTGCCAATGCAGGTGCTGCTGCTGGTAGGTCGCCATGGCATTGGCGTATCGCTGGTTCTCGGCCGCGACGCAGGCCGGATCCTGGTACCCGGTTTCGAGCGCGACGGTAACGGCGGCCGTCGACACCGGAATCGCCATCACGCCTCCCGGTCGCGTCTGACCGACCGGTCCGTTGGGAAGCGGAGTCGGCGGGGAGGACGGCGGAGACGACGGAGTCGAGTGGCTCGGACTGCTGTGACTCGGGCCACCATTACCGGGACTGCTGTGGCTCGGACCGCTGTGACTCGGACCGCCGTTTCCGGGACTGCTATGGCTCGGGTTTCCGTTCCCCTGACCGCTGTGACTCGGGCCGCTGTGGGTCGGAACGGTGTGATGAGTCGGCGGATGAGTCGATCGGTAGCAGTGACTGTAGTTGAGCTGCGGCGGCTGCGGCTCGGCCGGNNGATTCGGCGGTCCGATGTTGTGATTGACCGGGTACAGGATGTAGTCGATGTAGGCGTCCCAGAACTGCTGGTTCGTGAACGGGATCCGAGGATTGCCGCTGGCGAACGCCGGAGGAAGGAACTCCTCCCGAAGCCAGGCGTAAGCCCTCTGTTTCCTCGCCGACTCGCTGGAAGACGGGTTGATGCGGTAGTTCGTGTTCGAATGCTGCGCCAGAAAGCCCTGGTCCATCGTCAGCACGGCGTAGGTGAACTCGCGCGACGCGANNCGGAAACCCCTGCGACTCGAGGAACTCCCGCAGGTCGCGATCGTTGCGATCGGTCGTCCCGAAGAGATCGGTCATCGTCTCGTTCAGCAACTGGCTGCCGACTCCGCCGAACGCCGAGTTGATCGCGTCGGTCGCCCATGCCGGTTCGGTGTTGTCGTCCATCGAACCCGAGAGATCGACGACGAAGACGATATCGCGAGGAACGGCGGCGGCGATGGCGGTCGCCTCGGAGTCGTAGGTCTCGGCACCGAACGCTCCCGCGACGAAGAAGCCCTGCGAAGGAGCGCGCGTCTTGACGCGGACCGCGTTCCCTCCCTGCTGAACCTGAAAGGTCTTGAGGGTCCGATTCCAGAAGCCGATCTCGATGTCGGCGTCGGCGAGCTCGACCGCATTCCCTTCGAGCGACGAGTGCATGTTGGCGTAGTTGCGTGCTTCGAGCCGCACCTGGACGTCGGTGAGGCCGAGCCGACTGGCTCCTGCCAAGGCGGCCGAGTCGGCGGCGCTCTGCAGGTTGGTCCGAGTCAGCATCATTCCGCCGAGATCGATCGCGAACGCGGCGATCGCGATGACCAGGACCATCAGCAGGACGGCGAAGATCAGCATCGATCCGCGGCGCTGCTGCGGATGCGACTCGACACGGACCGGACGGGCAGAACGTCGGGGCATGGACGAATCTCCTTCTTTCGGACCCAAGCCTAGTTCACTTGGCGGGACCGAGAGGTCGAAGTTCGCGGGGTCAGTTCGCGGTCGGATGATGCTCTAACGCAACCTACGATTCGTGCGAGCCGCATCGCGGCACCCGGCGATGCCGGAGTACGACGGAGGCCGCTGCGGAGAGCTGCAGGATGTTCCGATCGATCCCGTGGAGACAGCTCGCGATCGTCGTCGCGATCGCCGCCGGTTCCTCTTCGGCAACCGCTGACGACGTTCGCCCACTGCCGGGCATCGCCGATCACGAAGCGGCAATCCAGGCTCTGCAGCGACACTGCGTTCGTTGCCACGGTCCGTTCCGTGCCGAAGCGGAGCTCCGTCTGGATGATCCGGCAGTTCGTTGGGAATCGCTGTTCGAACGCGGTCTCTTTCCCGGACTCGACGGTTCACAGGGTTTGATTCGCGATGTCCTGGCGGGTGACGGCAGCTCGTCCGATGCGACGATGCCTCCCGATCGGCCGATCGCCGAAGAGGATCGTCAGACGTTGTTGTCCTGGGCCTCGCGAGCCGAACGCGATGCATCTCCTGACGCGATTGCGACATCGAGCTCGAGCCCGGTCGACGACTGGATCACCTCGCCGCTGAAGGTCGAAGTTCCGCTGAAGGAAGTCCCTGCGAACGAAACGGACACCGCCGCAAACGCGACGAGTTCGAGCGAGGGAGCTGCCGGCGACTCATCGGGTTCGTCGGCGACCGACGCCGATTCGTCCGAGTCTCGGATGCGGCGTCTCAGGCGTCTGTCGCTGACGCTGACCGGACTTCCTCCGGAACCGCAGGAACTGCGAAACTTCGCCGCCGATGCCCGCCCCGACGCGCTCTCTCGCCAGGCGGATCGTCTGGTCGCATCACCGACGTACGCGGAACGTTGGGGACGCTTCTGGCTCGATCAGGCGCGCTACGGCGACACCGAAGGGTTCGATATCGACCAGCCTCGCCCGCATGCGTGGCGTTACCGGACCTGGGTGATCGAATCGCTGAACCGGGACCTTCCGTACGATCGCTTCTCGCGCGCCCAACTGGCCGGCGATCTCGATGCGACGGAACCGGATTCGATCGTCGCGACCGGCTTCTACGTTCAGACCCCTCGGAACACCGAAGCCGGAGCGGATCGCGAGGAAGACCGTGTCCGTCGCGGCTTCGATCGGATCGAGACGATCGCCGACATCTGGTTGGGAGTCGGTTTGCGATGTGCGCGTTGTCATGATCATCCGGGGCAGCCGTTCACGCAGCGCGACTACTACGGTTGGTTCGCCCTGGTCCGCAATCTGGACGATCGCCTGCGTACGGCGCCGACCGAACGCGTGCTGGACGACTACGCCCGAGCGGCTCCGAGTTTCGAGGAGCGACGGGCCAAGTTGATGTCGAGTCGCGACGGCTATCGACAACGGGTGGCGCGGCCCGAGTTCCTCCGCTGGCTCGCCGCCGAAGAGCTGACTCGCCGCCCCGAGTGGAAGACGCTGCAACCGGAATCGGCCGAGGCGACGAGCGGCGAGGAACTGTCGATTCTCGAAGACGGCTCGGTCTCGGCGACCGGTCCCCTCCCCGACTCCGCCGAATATCGCCTGGAAGGGACCTTCCCCGAGACGACGCTGACCGCGATCCGTCTGGAAGCCCTCCCCGATCCGCAGCTCCCTCATGGCGGTCCCGGCCGTGCGCCGGACGGATCGTTCGACGTGTCGCGATTGTGGATCCGAGTCCGTCGCGCCGCGAATCCGGACCGGACCGAGCCGGTTTCGCTGCTCGCTCCGTGGACGACTCGAAACGACGGAACCGCCGATCTGACGACCGTCGTCAAGGAACCGGGGAGCGGAGAACGCGTCCGCTCGATCGGCTGGCTCGTGACGGAACCCCGAGGCGAACGTCAGGTGCTCGTCGCCGAACTCGAACGCCCGCTGTCGATGGCGCCGGGTGATCGCCTTGAAGTGGTGGTGCTGCAGAGTCAGGACACCTGGATGAAGACGCTCGGTCGGTTGAGGATCGCCGGCACCTCCGTGCCGACTCCGTTTACCGCCCCGGATCTCGCATCGCAACCTTGGTCGGGCGTCTCGGATCGAACGCTGTTGAGCGAATCTCAGGAGACGTTCGAGCACTATCTGCTTCGTGACGAGCATGACCGGCGTCTGGGTGAGGCGCTCGCGACCCTCGAACGACTCTGGCCCGAACGCCCCGATTCGATCTGGTGCGAAGCGATCGGCGACAGCGAGACGTTCCGACCGACCGTGCTCTATTCGCGGGGAGAGTACGAAGCGCCGGGAGAAGCGGTCGAAGCGAGTCTCCCGACGATGCTGCGCGAACGTTTCGGTGGCGAGACCACGGATCGCCGGAAGCTGGCTGATTGGCTGTTCGACGAAGCGACTCCGCTCGTCGCTCGCGTTACCGCGGCGCGGCTGCTGCAACGGCTGGCCGATACCCGCATCATCGATCCGGCCGCCGCCGATCCCTGGAGCGTCGCTGTCGAGCATCGGGAGCAAGTCGATCGATTCGCAAGGCGCCTGATCGACCAGGAGTGGAGTCTCAAGGGGACGCTCCGTCGTGCGGCGATCGACGAGATCGAGTACGGTACCGCCGATCGGCGTACGAGGCTCGAGGCCGAGATGATCCGCGACTCGTTGCTGGCCGGCTCGGGCCTGCTCGTCTCGCATTTCGGCGGCAAGAGCATCGTTCAGCCTCAACCGCTCGGTCGCAGCGAAGGGGCGTTTTCGCGAGCCGAAGTCCTTTCCCCGGCGGTGGGTCGGTTGCGCTACGTGCGCGGAACGTACGTCTGGTGGCAACGGACCAGCCCGTTTCCGCTGTTGGCCCAGTTCGGCACTCCGACGACCGCCACGTGCACGACCGAACGCGAGACGGTCGACACCGCGCAACAGGCGATGACGCTGCTGAACGATCCGCAGGTCCATGACCAGACCCGACATGTCGCGCTGCGTGCTTGGCTGGCCGGTCTCGACGCAGAAGCGCCCGAGACGGTGCGACTGGACGAGCTCTCGCTCCTGCTTCTCGGACGATCGCCTCGTCCGGAAGAGTCACGGGCGCTGCTTCAGCTGGTCGCGGAACATGTCGACTTCTACCGAGTCAATCCCGAGCTGGTCGATGCGGTCCTGGAGGGGATGCTCCATCGCCCCGAGTCGACCGATCATCGCGCCTCGTTGGCCGCCTGGATCATGCTCGCCCGCGTGATCGTCAATTCGCCCGACTTTCTCGCGTACTGACGACCGCTGCCGCGGAGAGGACCGAACGATGTTCCGCAGGGACTTCCTGAACCGATTGGCCGGCGGCGCTTCGGGCCTGGCCCTCGCAACGCTCCTGGGGCGAGAGTCTTCGGGAAGCGAAGGCGAACGAATGCTCGTGCCGCATCATGCGCCGCGAGCGAAGCGGTGCATCTTCATCTATCTGGTCGGTGGCGCGAGTCATATCGATCTGTTCGACGAGAAGCCGGAACTCGCGCGTCGCGACGGCGAGATCGCTCCAAGCTCGCTGTCGGGAACGCAGCGGTTCGCGTTTGCCGAACGAGCGACCGCCTCGCTGATGGGATCGAAGTACCGATTCCCGACGCGGACGCCGGGAGGGATCTCGCTGAGCGAGCTGCTGCCGGAACTCCAATCGGTCGCCGATCGCTTCGTTCAGCTCCGATCGATGACGACCACCGCGTTCAATCATCACCCGAGCGAACTGCTGCTCAACACCGGCTCGACGAGCTTCGGTCGGCCGAGTCTCGGATCGTGGCTCTCCTACGGCCTGGGCAACGAATCGGACGAGTTGCCGACGTTCGCGGTGCTGACCGCCGGCGTGGCGAGTACGGCCGGCGCCGCGAGTTGGGGGAGCGGCTTTCTGCCCGAGACGCACGGCGGTCTCGTCTTCCAGAAGCGCCGCGAACCGCTGCACAACCTGACTCCGCCGATCGGCGTCTGTCCGACGATGCAGACGCGAACGATCGACGGCATCGCGGACCTGGCGAGAATTCAAGTGGGTGACGCCGCGGCCGAAGCGATCCGCAACTACGAGACCGCCTTTCGGTTGCAGGATTCGCTGCCGAAGCTGGTCGATCTGACGGACGAGTCGCGAGGAACGCTGCGCGACTACGGCTACGAGGGCCCGATTCCCGAGGATCTGCGCGGCTGGGAGGGAGGGACCGAGTCGACGTTCGACGACTTCGCCCGCAACTGCCTGATCGCTCGTCGGATGGTGGAGCGAGGGGTTCGATTCGTCAATCTGTATCACGCCACCTGGGACCATCACGCGAAGCTGTCGAAGAACCTGCCGCTGAACTGCCGAGTCGTCGATCAGCCGATCGCGGCGCTGGTCCGGGATCTCGAGCAGCGAGGTCTGCTCGACGATACGCTGGTCGTGATCGCGACCGAGTTCGGCCGAACGCCGATCGCCGAGAACAAGCTCGGCACGACCTTTCCGAGCGGCCGGGATCACCACCCCCGAGCCTTCTCGCTGCTGATGGCCGGCGCGGGACTGAAGCGTGACCTGGTTCACGGTTCCACCGACGAGTTGGGTTGGGAAGTCGCGGAACAGCGAGTCGACGTGCACGACTTTCACGCGACGCTGCTGCATCTGTTCGGCTTCGATCATCGCCGGCTGACGGTCAAGGTGGCGGGGCGCGAGATGCGTCTGACCGACACCGCCGGGAACGTGATCGAACCGGTTCTCGCGTAACGCCGACGTCGATGCGACGTGCGTTCGACACGGATCGGATCGTGGGAGCTTCGCCGCGAGCTCGCAGGGCTCCGTTCGCATCGCGAACGCCCCCTTGCGCGGCGGCTCGCGCACCGCTCGGCGCGGGCTCTCGAGCGAATTCGCGCAGTCCCGCGATTTTCTCTCAAGCGGCAATTTGACTCGTGCCCCTCACGACATACGGTTCGGCAGTCGGGCAAGCGTCAACGACCGCCGAACGAACCGCTGGGCCAGAAGCCGTTCCGGGCCGGTGATTCGCGAAGGTGTCGAGTACGCGGACGAGCAACGTGAGTTTCGAGCCGATCGACGATCGCGGATCGCGGCGGCGCCCGAACAGGCCGTGCAGGCCGAGTCCGAGTCCGGGAAGTCACTGGGAAGCCCTTTCGAGGGCTGGGTCATCAACTCCGAGGAGAGGCACATGAAGCGGTTCTTCAGCAAGATTCAGAAGTTCATGAAGAGCGAAGACGGACCGACCGCGGTCGAGTACGCCGTCATGCTCGCTCTGATCGTCATCGTCTGCTTGGCGGCGATTCAGGCCGTCGGTCAGCAGGCGAACTCGACCTTCACGAACATCAACACCAGCCTGACCAAGGCCAACTCGAAGGCCACGAAGGTCAACTGATCGGGCGGTCAAGCGTCCCATGGGGGTCGACCTTCGGGTCGGCCCTTTTTTTTTGTCGCGCGGCGCGGGCGGCTTCGCGTTCGACGTCCCGATGGCTTCGTCGGTCTGCGGCTCGATCGCATCGACAACGGTCTCCGAGCATCGATGCGACGGCGCCCGAGCGACGAGAGGAAAACGAGCTCCTGCCGATGTGCGACATGCCGCACGGCGCGACCTATGGTTGGCCGCGGTTCGAACGAAACGCTCGCGAGGAAGCAGGGACATGATCACGTACTGGAACACGGTCGACTTGGCGTCGTGCGGCGAATCGCTGCTGCCGCTGCTGACGTCGTGGATCGTCGCCTTCTTCGCCTGCGTCAGCTGGATCCGCTCGGCCTGATCACGATCTCGACCAAAGCCACCGGGAGTCGCACCCCATGTCCTTCGACCATGAAGTCTTCCTGACGTTCGCCGATCAGCTGCCGATCTGGACGGTCACGTTCGTGCTGATCGTCGCCGCGGTGATCGACGGCATCCAGCTGAAGGTACCGAACTGGATCACGTATCCGATGATCGCCGCCGGCTGGCTCTACAGCTCGCTGGCCTACTTCGCGGCGGGAGATCCGTGGGCGGTCGGTCTCGGCTGGTCCTTGTGCGGCACCGCGGTCGGACTCGCCCTGCTCCTGCCGGCTTATGCGGTCGGCGGGATGGGAGCGGGAGACGTCAAGCTGATGGCCGGCATCGGCGCCTGGATCCACACCACGGATACCGCCTACTCGTTCGCCGTCTCGGCCGTGCTCGGAGGGATCATCGCCCTCGGGATGGTCGGCTGGAAGCGCTCGTGGGGGAAGCATGTCCGCCAGTTCTTCGGCATCCTCGGCGAGTTCCGCAGCGTTCGCGACCCCGAGAAGCTGGCGATGATCGCCGCCGAGCGGAAGCCGCGCATGTACCTGCTCCCCTACGGCATTCCGATCGCCATCGGCACCGTCGCCTACTTCGTCTGGATGGGCATGATCCTCTGAGATCGGCTGCGGCATCCCGTAGTCGAGCCGCTCGACCGCGGCAGATTCGGGACGATCGGCAGGTTCCGAACGAAAACGCGAATCGTCAAATCACTTACGACCGAATAACGAAACGATGGGACTCGTTCTCGGACGACCGTCACCGGTCCGTCCGAAACGCCACCGCAAGGAAACGGCCATGCGATCCAAGTCGATGATGTTGATCCTGGTTTCGCTCGGCTTCGGCGCCGTGGCGGCGGTCGGCATGGTCCAGGTCATCTCGCGATCGACGCAGGTCGTCGAGGAAGACAAGGTCCCGGTGCTCGTCGCTCTCGAAGACCTCGACATCAAGGACGAGCTCACCGTCGACAACGTCCAGGTCCGGATGTTCCCCGTCAGCCTGGTTCCGGAAGGGATCGTCGGCTCGTGGGAAGAAGCCGAGGGGAAGAAGACCCTGAGCCGGATCGGCAAGGACATGATGATCATGCAGAACATGATCATCGAGAAGAACAAGGTGACCGACGTCTCGATCCCCCCCGGCTACGATCGCCTGGCGATCAACGTCGATGCCCGAGACAGCTTCTTCGGACTGCTCAAGCCGGGTGATCGCGTGCACGTCATCGCGATCCGCTCGGACGGCGAGAAGGAAACGGCCAAGACCTTCCTGAAGAACGTGCTGGTCTACGCGGTCGACGACAAGACCGATCTGATCGAGGACGCCGAGGGAGAGCCTCGCACCGCCTCGACCGTCACGCTCGTCGTCAACCAGCGGCAGGCCGAAGCGATCGCCCTGTGCGACTCGAACGGCAGTCTCCGTCTGGTGATGGCCGGGCAGTCCGACTCGAACGAGCCGGAGCTGGTCGAGGACAGCGTCATCTCGCCGCCGAAGCGCGAAACGGTCGAACAGCCGTCGGGAGTCGCGTCGCTGATCGGAGCCGCCGCGGGCTGGCTGCAGTCGATGAAGGAGACCGCTCCGGCCGCTCCCGCCGCGGTCGCCACGCCGACTCGACCGGTCGTCTCCGGCTCGCGAGCCAATCACACCATGACGGTGATGATGACCAACGGGGCCGCGGTGAATTACGAGTGGCAGGATCGGTCGCAGCTTCCGACCTTGCGTCCGATCGTGCCGGTCGGTGCAACCGGTACTGACGGTATCCCCGCTTCGGTCGGTGGTCCGGATCAGGGGGGTAATGCCCCGGCGCCCGGAAGTTCATTCGATTACGTCGATGACGGTGCCGAGTAATTAAGCCGGGAAAGAGAGGAAGCCCGGGAAGGATCCGGGCTTCTCGAGACTGCGGCAAGGCAGTCCTACATGGAAGGGCTCCACGGATGGTCCGTCATCTGATTCGCGGCGCGTCGCGGAACGCTTGGGTCGGTCTGATCGCGACGCTCGCTCTCTTCGGTTCGTCCCCGCTCGCTCCGCTCTCGGCTCAGCCCGCTCCGCAGGGAGCCGGGACCGAGTTCTTCGAGCCGGTCGGCGAAGGGTACCAGAAGCTCGAGATGGCGGTCGGTACCAGCCGCGTGCTGCGGTTCGGCTACGACATCCCCAAGGTCTGGGTGAGCGAGGGGATCGTGTCGGCCAAGCCGATCTCGCCCAACGAGATCATGCTCCAGGCGACTCGCCCCGGAATGGCGAGCCTGTACGTGCAGGACGGAGCCGAAAACGTCCAGACGATCGACATCGTCGTGCTCGCCGATATCCGGCCGCTCGAGGACGCGCTCGACACGCTCTTTCCCTCGCACCGAGTCGTCGTGCGGCCGCTCAACAGCACGGTGGTCGTCGGCGGTTACGCGTCGAGCGCCGAGCAGACCAGCCAGATCATGGCGGTCGTTCGCGACTTCTTCCCGACCCCCATCAATCAGATCCAGGTCGACGGCAATCACACCGTCCTGCTGACCGCCAAGGTCTTCGAGGTCTCGCGCACCAAGCTGAAGCGAGCCGGAATCGACTGGTCCGCGATCATGCAGGGGGACTTCATCATCAGCAATCCGGGCAACACCATCTCGCTCGACGCGTTCTTCGAGGATGGCG
>DMPQ01000327.1 GCA_003455945.1 Planctomycetaceae bacterium | reverse complement strand
GGGATCGGGCCGTTCCTGCGGAATCGGGCGACGCGAATCGCATTGCCGTTCGTGTCGTTCTGGCCGGTGCTTTGGGCGGCGATGGCGATCGTCTTCGTCTTTGCCCTGTCGTACGTCAAGGAGCCCGAAGGGCTGCTGAAGGCGATCGTCGACGCCGGCCGGAACCCGGCCGAGACGCCTGCCGGCGCTCGATTCACCACGATGCACCTGTGGTTTCTGTACTACCTGATGATGTTCTCGCTGGTCGGAGTGATCGCCGTTCGATGGAGTCGGTTGAGGTTCGATTGGCTCTTTCGACGTTCCTGGTTGCTGGCGTTCCTGCCGCTGACATTGGTCGCCGGCATACGCCGAGGAGGCTTGCCGATTGCCGCCCCCGAGTCGTTCGTGCCGACCTGGTGGCCATGGGCGTACTACGGAGTCTTCTACTGGTTCGGCTGGCAGTTACGCGGACGAGAAACGCTGCTGGAACGACTGCAGCCCTGGACTTGGTGGCTGTTCCTGGTCAGCGTCATCCTGTTCGTGCCTCATTACCTGCTGCTGCCGGTCCTGCGGATCGACTCGCTGCAGCAGGCGGTCGCGGCCGGCTCGCTGACTCCGAGTCTGTTCGAAGCGGTTCTTGCGGCCTACCTGTCGGCGTCGTCGACCCTGACCGTCCTCCTGTTGGGACGCCGTCTCCTGATCGGCGCCAGCGCCCGACTGAGGTTCGTCGCGGACGCTTCCTACTGGGTGTACCTGGTTCACCTGCCGGTCGTGTTGTGGCTCCAGACGTTGTTGATTCCCGTCACACTCCCGATGGCGGTCAAGTTGGTCTCGGTCGTTCTCGGAACGCTGCTGGTCAGCTTTGCGACCTACGTCGTGTTCGTGCGCTACACGCCGATCGGTTGGATGCTGAACGGAAAGCGGCCGTTTCCGTAGGATGCCGCTCTCGTCTCGGTCGGTTTTCTCGAATGTCGCGGTGCTTCGCCGACGAGGCATCCGTCGGGATCGAGCAGGTGGCGATCGGTCCCGTCGTTCGGGCGGACGAGCATGCCCGCCGCATTCTCCTTCGTTCCGAATCGAGCCGTACGCCGGCAACAGCAAGGCCGCCGAGCGACTCGACGCTCGGCGGCCTTTTCTTTTGACCGTTGCCGATGGCACCGCGTCGCAAGCGAGTTCCGTGTTGCCGGGGGCCCTCTCGGTCGTGTCGTGATTTCGGCCCCGAAGTCCGACCGCATGATGCGAGATCGACCGAGTCGAAGCGCGGTTGCTTCTCGGACACGTCGTCGGCACCAACCGCTTCCGCGGCCTGGGCCTCGCGCGCGTCGCGCGACCGCGCAAAGGACCGAACCGGCGGTGAGCGGCAGGTTCGTTCGGCCGATTCCCACTCTCGCGAAGCTTCCCGGCTTCCCCGTGTCGGTCGACGCGGTCGCCGAGTCGTTCGGCAGGCTTCATCGGTCGACTCACGGACCGAGAGGCAGGAACGCGTTTCGGACGAATCCGCGATCCGGTTGCCGAGATCGTCGCTTGACCGACGAATCGGTCACTGTCTATTCTGTGTATATGAATAGACACAGTTGGATCTCGCTCTCCCAGAGTGACCCGCGAGCCCTGTATCTGCAGGTCATCGAGCAGATCCAGCGGCGAGTGGCGGTCGGCGATCTGCCGCCGGGGACCGAGTTGCCGTCGATTCGTCAACTCGCCGCGGATCTTTCCGTCAGCGTGATCACGATCAAGCGGGCCTATCTGGAACTCGAGCGGGAAGGAACGATCACCACTCGCCAGGGAAAGGGATCGGTCGTCGCCGATCGTCCCGGCTTGCAGTCATCCATGGCTCAGCGCGAGCTCGACGAGCACATGAATCAGGCGGCTCGTCTGGGGATTCTGCTGGGGCTGTCCAAATCCGAGATGCAGCGACGAATCGCGGAAGCGTACGAGAAATCGCAAAGGAAACGGAAATGAGTGCCGTCCTCGACCCGCCGCTCGGCGCCATCGCGGCAGCCTCGCTGCGCGGAGTGTCCAAAACGTATCGCCACTTTCACCTGCGAGACATCGATCTGGAGTTCGCGACGGGGACCGTGAACGGTCTGATCGGCCCCAACGGCGCCGGCAAGTCGACGATCATGCGGATCATGATGGGGTTGGTCCGGCCGGACCGGGGAACGGTCGCGATGTTGGGTCGACCGGCGTCGTCGAGCGAATCATCCGCCAAACGGGAGATCGGATACTTTTCCGAAGACATGCGGCTGTACAAGGCCGAAACCATCGCCTTTCACATGCAGTTCGTTCGGTCGCTGTTTCCCGACTGGGATGAACGATACGCCGAGGAACTGCTCGATCGCTTCGGCCTGATCGCCAAGCAGAAGATCAAGGGGCTCTCTCAGGGGCAGCGGGTCAAGGCACTGTTGCTGCTGGTTCTTGCCCGGCGCCCGAAGCTGCTGATCCTCGACGAGCCGACCAATGGGCTCGACCCCGTAGCCAAGCAGGAAGTGCTTTCGGAGTTGATGCAGACGGTCAAGGACGAGGCGCGAACGATCGTGTATTCGTCGCACCATACCCAGGACATCGAGCAGATCTGCGACACGATCACGTTCGTCGATCGCGGGCGAGTCATCGCAAGCGACGACCGCGACGGGTTTCTGAACGGCTGGCGGCGATTCCGCCTGCAGGCCCCGGGAAGCTGGGTGCCGCCGCAGATAGCCGGCCTTCGGGCCGAAGCATCGTTCGGCAATCTGCGGGTGATGACGATCGACCGCTATCGGCCGGACGTCGAGGAGCAGCTGGAAGCTTCAGGCGCAACGCTGGAAGGCTCCGAAGCGATGACCCTGGAAGAGATTTTCCTGGCCACCGTCACGCGTGGTCGTGAGGAGTGTCGGCGATGAATGCCCAAGCGATCCGGATCCTGTTTCTGAAGGACCTGTTTCTCAGCCGCTGGCCGCTGTTCGGTTATCTCGTGGGCGGGTTGGCGAGTGCCGCGGTCGCTTGTCTGCCGAACGAGGCGGCGGGGTTCATCGGTTTCATCATGATGGTGACGGTGACGATCGCCGCCGGTATCCATCTGATCGGCGTCCTGCTGCTCGCCGAGTCGGCGGACATGACTCGAACCTTCGTCATGAGTCTGCCGATCAGCCTGCTCGATTACTCCGTCGCCAAGATCGCGGTCGTGCTGGTGACCTTCCTGATCCCATGGGCAGGAATGCTCGCCAGCCTGATGGTCATGGTCTTCGTGATCCCCGAAGCGAAACCGGGCGTCCTGCCGTTCCTGGTGATGGTCTTCCTGTTCATGCTGGCCGGCTTTTGCCTGCAGTTGATCACGGCAGTCATTACCGAGTCGGTCGGGTGGACGATCGTCGTCGTCGTGCTCGGAAACGTCCTGCTGAACGTCTTTCTCAAGGAGCTCCGCGAGCAGCCGTCGATCTCGAGTCTGATCGAAAGCGAGACGCTGCGTTGGCCTCCCCTCGCCCTGCAGATCATCTCGGTCGAGTTCGCGGCGATCTGCGTCGCCCTGGGAGTTGCGGTGTTGTTTCAGCTCCGCCGCAAGGACTTGGCCTGATGACGGTTTCGGAAAGCGAATCCGATCGGGTTCACTACCTGGACAATCTTCGCGCGCTGGCCATGTTGCTGGGAGTCTATCTGCATGGGGCTTTGGCTTATGCCGAGCCCTCCCGCTCCATCTGGCTCGCGACGGATCCCCAAGGAAGCCGACTCGTCGATGCTTCGATCTGGTGCATCCACCTCTTTCGGATGAATCTGTTCTTTCTCCTTGCCGGCTACTTCGCCAAGTTGCTGATCGAGCGCAAGGGGATCGGGCCGTTCCTGCGGAATCGGGCGACGCGAATCGCATTGCCGTTCGTGTCGTTCTGGCCGGTGCTTTGGGCGGCGATGGCGATCGTCTTCGTCT
>DMPQ01000105.1 GCA_003455945.1 Planctomycetaceae bacterium | reverse complement strand
TCGACACCGAACGAGCTTCGTAGCGTGAACCGTGTCGGCATCCACCCGACCTCGGGCTCGGAGAGCCCGGGGCCACGTTGAACCGTCGTCACATGGCCGCGCGTCGGGGACGACGCGGGCCCAGCTGGCGATGAGAATTCTTGCCGATTCCTGACAGGTTCCGACGGCGGCTGCGTATCGCTTGTCGAAGGGCCGGTAGTTTCCGGCCACGAGCTCCGCGGAGATGCCTCGATGACGTCGATGTTGTCCGAGCCGATCGACTGTCCTGACGACGAGCGACTGGTCGCGCTCCTGGCCGGCATCGCCTCGCCGGACGAGTCGCGGCGTCTCGAGCCGCATCTGCTCGCTTGCGGTCGCTGCGCCGAAAGGGCCGAGCGGCTGTCGGAGCGAACCGACGACGATCCGCTGTCGCGCTCGCTGCGACTCGAGGGGGAACGGATCGAGCCGCCGAGCGTCGAGGACTCGGCCGCGCTCGAGCGATTGGTCGCCCGTCTGCAGGCGCCGAACGACGAACTCCCGCGGCTCCCGATCGGGCAAGGCGAACTCCGGAGCGTGCTCGACGAACCGCTGGAGCCGCACGATCTGGGGCGGATCGATCGCTACCGAATCGTCGATGTCGTCGGCGCCGGAGGGATGGGGATCGTCTTTCGCGCGATCGATCCGGCGATGGGACGAACCGTCGCACTCAAGACGATGCGACCGACACTGGCCGCCGATCGCGCAGCATGTCGACGATTTCGCCGAGAGGTCTGTGCGGTCGCGGCGCTCGAGCACCAGGCGATCGTCGCGATTCATGACGTCGGCGAACATCGCGGGATTCCGTTCTTCACGATGCCCTGGCTCGACGGCGTGACGCTGGCCGAACGGCTGCGGCGGGACGGACCGCTACCGCGAAACGAGCTGCTCCGGATCGGTCGACGGATCGCGCTCGGACTCGACGCGGCGCATCGTCGAGGAATCCTGCATCGGGACATCAAGCCGGGGAACGTCCGCCTGACCGATGACGGTCAGGTCCGCCTGCTCGACTTCGGGCTGGCGCACGGTTTCGAAGGGGAAGGGACACTGTCCCACAGCGAGTCGATCGTCGGCACCCCGGCCTACATGGCTCCCGAACAGGTCCGCTCGGCCGACTGCGACGGGCGGGCCGATCTCTTCTCGCTCGGATGCCTGCTCCACCATGCGGCGACCGGTCGATCACCCTTTGCGCGCGATCATCTGATGGCGACGCTGATTGCCGTGACTCAGGACTCGCCGCCGACGCTATGCGAGTCGCGTCCCGATCTCGGACCGGAGTTCGCGGCGCTCGTCTCGCAGCTGCTCGCGAAGGACCGGGAGGAGCGACCGAGCGACGCAGCGGCGGTCGCGCGGCGACTGGAGCGAATGGAGTCGGCCGCCGGCGTATCGGATTCGAGCCTCGTCCCTTCACTACGGGAACCGGCGACGCGGCGACGTCGCTTCGGACGAGGAACGCTCGTCGCGCTGTCGATCGTCTTCGCGGCACTTCTCGGGTTCGGCGGCATCGTGCAGGTGATGACCGATCGCGGGACGTTGGTGATCGAAGGCGACGACGAGGTCGCGATCGCGATCGAAGGGGAGCGGGTGACGCTGCGCGATCGGGCGAGCGGGCGGCGCTGGGAACTGAAGGTCGGCACGAACCCGTTGCCGAGCGGACAGTACGAGATCGAAGTGACCGATCCGGACAGCGGGCTTGTCTTCGCGAGTCGCGAGTTCGGACTGCTGCGCGGCGAGCAGCGACGGATCGCGGTCCGACTGGAGCCGCCGGTAACGGCGGTCGCCGCGATCGATCGGTCGGCCGAGCCGACGCATGATCGGCATGACTCGACGGACGGCGTTCCCTCGCCCGGCGAAACGGCGAGCAACGACTCGGCCGATGCCGAAACCGAGAGCGGCGCGGCCGACTCGGTCTCCGCCGATCGCGAGACATCGACCGATGCGACGCTCGGCGTTGGCGCTCGCGGTATCGCGCCCGGAGTCCCGGTGACTCGTCCGGTTCCGCTTCCCGATCGAGTCGGCTGGACGTACGAAACGGCGGCTCCACGCGGTCGGATCCGCACGGCGGCGATCGATCCTCGCGGCGAACGAGTCGCGGTAGCGGGGGACGCGGGGATCGTGCGGATCGTCCGTCTCGGCGATCTCGAAACGCTCGCGATGATCCCGTCACGCCACGTCTATCGACTCGCCTGGTCAAATGACGGAGCCTATCTCGCGCTGGCCTCGTACGAGCGACAGAACGGGTTCGTCGAGATCTGGCAGGTCGGCGACAAGGCGAAAGTACAGCGGATCGCACGGCGGTTCCTGACGATCTACGAACTCGCCTGGTCGAACGACGGGGTGTTGGCGATGTCGGGACCGGAGGGGATCCGCTTCCATCGAACGGACGGCGGAACCGTTCCGGCGGAGATTCCGGGCCAGGGACTGCTGCTCGCCGATCGACCGTTCTCGAGCGACGGCAGCACGTTGGCGTACCTGAACCTCGAAGCGAAATCGGGGCATCTCGTTCGGCTTGATGGTTCCGCCGCATCGATCGTACTCCCCTGTCGCGCCGACAGGTTGTTGCGACTGGACGACGAGCGGTTCGCGGCGATTCGCTTACCGGCATCGCTCGGCGACGAACCGAATCGACTGATCCTGGAGATCTGGCGTGCCGCAGCGACCGAGCCGGAACATCGCGAGTATCTCGGTTCGACGACGATCCTGCGCGACGAATGGGATGCGACGTCGCTGCCCGACGGAACGATCGTCTGTCGCCACGCGCAGCAGGTGACGCTGTTCGATCCCAACAACGCCGTTCCGATCGGCGAACCGATCGCGATCGAAGAACTGCGGCGGGATCAGGGGCTGATTCGCCTGCTGGTGGCGGGAGGGAGTCCGACGGGGCGCTGGTGGGGAACGTTCGATTCGGGGCTGTTCCGTCTGTGGTCGCTCGATGAAGGTCGTTCGGTCGAGGTGGCGGGGACGGCCGAGCTGGCGGTCGAGGGAGCGTTCGTCGATCGGGAGCCGAGTCCCGACAAGTTCCGCTTGTGGGTGTCGGAGCGGAACGCATTCGGTCGCGCGCTCGGGCTGCGCACGTGGAGTGAGGTCGGCCCGCAGCGGCGGATCGACTTCGGCGGAGTCGCGTGCGAGCCGGTACCGAGTCCGGTCGGTCGATTCGCCGTCACGGTCGAGAGCATCGACGATGACGCATCGGCCTCGCGCTGGCTCGTCCGGCTCCGCGGCACGTACGATGCGCCGCCGATCGACCTGGAAGTGGTCGCCCCCAGTCGCCCCTGTCCGGTCTGGTCGCCGGACGGGCGGCGCATCGCGCTCGTACCGTACGCCGTGCACCAGACGTTGCTGACGACACGGCGGCGCGTCGCGGACCGGAGTGCGGTTCGAGGAGACAACGGGACGACGGCGGTCGGATTCCTGCAGGTGATCGAACTCGATCCGTTCTCGTCGGTGCCGCGGCCGACGCTCGATCCGCGCTTCCCGAGCCCGAACGGCGACTGGCCTCCGCTCGCCCATCTGAAGTCGCTCCCGGCCGGCGGCGAGCCGTTGGCGGCCTGGTCGTCCGACGGACGACAGCTCGCTTACTGGAAGTTCGGGACTGACGTTGCGATCGTCGGTTTCGACGGCGCAACGCTCGACACCACCTTCGCCGCCGTGCGCGGCTCTGCCGGTACCTACGACGCGCCCAAGCCGGTCTGGCTGCGGTGGGATCGCGGCGGTCGGCGACTGAGCATCGGGATCGCTTCCGACAACGACAAGAAGATCGCCGAATGGGACTTGAGTGCCGAGTACCCGGAACTGTTGCGCGAGATTCCGATCCGATCGGACGAACGCCGTTCGGCACGTCTCGACCCGTTCCGGTCGGCGATCGGAACGGGGGGCGATCGACTAGGGATCGTCGCCGACCGCGCGTTGACGATCCTCGACGCCGAAAGCGGTTCGGTCGTCGAGCGGATCGAGATGTCGACGCTGACCGACGCCTGTTGGTTGGACGACGAGCGGCTGGCGATCCGGCAGTCCGATCCCGGTCCGGTGTCGCTGCTCGACTGGCGCTCCGGACAGTTCGTGCCGATCGTCGGCGGTGGCCAAGCGACCGGTCTGACGCTCGGGAACCAGGCGATGCCGGTGATCGTCTCGACCGGCGATGCGGTGATCGCCTTCGACGCGCACGGGGAACGCGTCGCGACGTGGTTGCCGACCGCCGAGCGGCTGATCCGGATCCCGGCCGACGGACGCGGCGTCGCGGACGATCCCGAACTGCGCGTCGTCACCCTGTCGTCGCAGCATGAGGCCGAGCTGCTGTCGGTCGAGGCGTTCCGAGCGCGGTACCAGGTCGAGTGAGCTCGTGCGAACGGTAAGCCGCTCACGGACCAAGCGTCGAGCTTCGCCTCTCCGACCGCAAATCCTTATCGAAGGTCAGTCCCTCGGCCTCGGCCGGCACCCGCGACTCGGTGCCCTCGGTGGTAAGAAAATGCCTTGTTACCACCGAGGCCACGAAGAGCACGAAGAAACGCACTGAGGTCGGATCACGACCCGGCAGAGGCTCACTCCGCCGCGTCGCGAGGCGCGAGCATGGGGGGCTCGAGCGTCTCGGTTTCGCGGCCATCCTCGAACCAGCGAGTCCAGCGATCGACTTCCACATCGGTCGCGATCGTCGTCTCGCCCGAGGGCCAGGCGATTTCGAGCCGGTCGATCCGAGTCGCATCGCCGAGTCCGAAGTGGAGTTCGGCCGGCTGCTGTCCGAGGAAGCCGGCCGTGCGGAACAGGTGCTTCACCTGCCGCTGTCCGTTCGCCTCGACCGATACCTTGGCTCCGATGCCGTAGGCATTCGACTCGGAACCGGCGAGTTGGATGCCGATCCAGTGACGCTTGGGGAGTCGATTGGCGAAAGCACGGAGCACGCCGCCGCCGACGCTGCCGAC
>DMPQ01000384.1 GCA_003455945.1 Planctomycetaceae bacterium | reverse complement strand
TCTCCCCCGGCCCCTGCACGCCGACCGAAGCGGGGATCAGCGTCGAGTGCGTCCTCCGTTTTCACGGCAAGCTCCCGCTGCTGGGCGTCTGTCTGGGGCATCAGTCGATCGGTCAGGCGACCGGCGGCAAGATCGTGCGAGCCAAGCAGTTGATGCACGGCAAGACCGATCGGATCGAGCATGACGGCACCGGCCTCTTCGCCGGACTGCCGAGTCCGATCATCGCGACTCGCTATCACAGTCTGGTGATCGAGCCGTCGACGCTTGCCGACGACTTTCTGGTCTGTGCCTGGGCCGCCGCTCCCGACGGGAGTCGCGAGATCATGGGGATCCGGCATCGCGACTATCCGACCTTCGGCCTGCAGTTCCATCCCGAGAGCTTCCTGACCGACGCCGGGCCTCAGCTGTTGAGGAAGTTCCTGGATGTCGCTCCGGTCGCCGCGACCCCTTGAGCCGCGATGATCGACCTGACCGAGGCCTGGCGCCGCGTCGCCGCGACCGTTCGACCGCTCGAGTCGATCGAGATGGATCTCGCCCGATCGGTTGCGATCGGCAGTCCGGCGTACGCGATCGCGGAGCCGCTGATCGCCGATCGTGATCTCCCCGGTTTCGATCGAAGCATGCTCGACGGAATCGTGATGCGGGGCGACGAGCCGCATGCGGCGGCCGATCCGTCCGCGGATCGCTCGACCGGCTGTCGGATCGCGTCCGAGGATTCGGTCGGCGCGGCCGAGCCGATCGTGCTGCGCATCGTCGACGAGGTATCTGCGGGGAACGTCTCGCGGCGCGCGATCGGTCTCGGCGAGGCGATCCGGATCATGACCGGCGCACCGGTCCCTTCCGGCGGTTCGGCGGTCGTGCCGATCGAGCGACTGATCGAGATCGACGGCCCGGTCGGCTCCAGCCGTGTCGTCGGCGTCGCGCGCGGCTCGATTCGCGCCGGTCAGAACATTCAGCGGCAAGGCGAGATCGCGCGCGCCGGCGCCGAACTGCTGCCGATCGGTCGGCGTCTGGGAGCGGCCGAGATCGGCCTGGCCGCCGAGATCGGAGCGACTCGTCTGAGCGTCGCTCGTCCCGTCCGCGCCGCGGTGATCACGACGGGGGACGAGCTGGTCGACGCGAGCCAGGTGCCTGCCGAGGGGCAGATCCGCGACAGCAACGGACCGATGCTCGCGGCGGCGTTATGTCGCTGGGGGTGCGACGTCGTCCTGCGGACGCATGCGACCGATCGGGTCGAGGTGCTCGATGCGGCGCTTGCGCAGGCCGATGCCGCCGGTGCCGATCTGATCGTGCTGGCCGGAGGGGTTTCGGCCGGCAAGAAAGATCATGTCCCCGCGCGGCTCGAGGCGTTCGGAGCCGTCTGTCGATTCCACAAGCTCTCGCTGAAGCCGGGCAAGCCGCTCTGGTTCGGCGAGCGGGATGCACCGCGCGGCCGAACCTGGTGCTTCGGTCTCCCCGGCAATCCGATCAGCAGCCTGATCGGTGCCGAGTTGTTCGTGCGGCCGTTGATCGAGGCGCTCGGCGGAGCGCCGTTCCGACCTCCGCTCGGTCTTCCGATTCCTCTGCTCGGCGAGTTCCGACATCGGGGCGATCGGCCGACCTTCTGGCCGGCGGTGATCGAGGAGCGAGGGGATGAGGTCGGCGCGCGGCCGCTCGCGTGGCTCGGATCGGCCGATCTTCCGAGGACCGCGCAGGCCGACGGTTGGATCGCGTTCCCCGCCGGTGATCGGACCTGGAACGACGGCGAGCGGCTGAGGTTCGTGCGGCGTACGGTCTGAGCGAGCGGCGCACGACAGGACGGAACAGGTCGGATCACGACGGCAGGGAGAGGCCGAGATGAACGGACGCCGCGACGACTCGAAAGGCACGGCTCGCGAGAAGGGCGAGCGGCGAGAATCGCGCGCTCGAACGGTCGGCTCGTCCGAACCGGGGGCTTCGGGGAGCGACGCCGCGAACTCTTCGGCGGCGACCTCGACGGCCGCGGTCGTCGACGCTGCGCCTCGCTCNNCTGATCGCGACGCTGGCAGCAGGAGCGCTGTTCTGGTTCGGCAGCCCGGGAGTCGGCCATCCGGTCGGCTCGCTCGCGGGAATCGTTCCGCTCGCGTGGCTCGTCGGTCGGCTGATGCTCTTCGGCCGTCGCCCTTACGTGCAGATCTATCTCGGCTCGCTTCTGCATCAGCTCGCCGTCCTCTGGTTCATCTGCCTGGCGCATCCGGCGGTCGCGATCGGTTGGATCGGCTTGTCGATCTACCTGGCGATCTATCTGCCGCTGTTCGTCGCGGCGACTCGCTGGTGGCATCATCGCTGCGGCGTTCCGGTCTGGATCGCCGTGCCGATCGTATGGGCCGGAGGGGAATGGCTGCGCGCGAACCTGTTCACCGGCTTCGCGATGAACCTGCTCGGTCATGCCTGGGTCGATCAGCCGATCATCATTCAGATCGCCGACTTGGCCGGAGGCTACGGCGTCTCGGCGGCGATTGCGCTGTGGGGAGCGGCGATTGCCGCGAGCGTCGGCCTGACCGGATCGCTCGGGCGCTTCGGTCGAGCGGCGGCTGCCGCCGCGCTGCTGATCTCGCTGGGAGCGGTCCTGGGCTACGGCGCATGGCGTCTGAGCGGGCCCGAAGGAACTCGCACCGCGACGATCGGTGTCGTGCAGGGGAACGTGCCGGCGGAGTTTCCGGCGACTCCGGAAGCGGCCCAGACGTATTGGGATGAGATCGAGCGGCAGTATCGCGACGGCACGCGCGAACTGCTCGCATCGCTCGCCGAACGCGAGCTCCCTCCTCCCGATCTGATCGTCTGGCCCGAGTCGAAGTTCACGGCGCTCGACGTTCAGGCCGACGGCGATCCGACTCGCTTCACGACACCGGCGATCGACGAGGTCGACGGTCGCGCGCTGGCGATCGAGATCCGGGCGCTCGAGGCCCAAGGGCTGCTGGACGACGAGACGCTCGATCGGTTCGATCCGCGCAGCGGTGATCGCTCGACGAGCGTACACGAGCGGTTTCGCGTCTGGTTCGGCGAACGCGGAGATCCGTTCGTGCCGATGCTCGTCGGTCTGCAGACCGCGCGCATCGACGGCGATTCGCCGACGATCGACTATCGCGACTTCGGCAACTCCGCGGCGCTCGTCGGCGCGGATCGACGCGTCGCCGCTCGCTACTCGAAGAATCATCTGGTGATGTTCGGCGAGTACGTTCCGTTCGGCGAGACGTTTCCGTGGATCTACACGGTCATGCCGTTCGACGGCGGGATGAAGGCGGGACGAGGCCCGACCGCGATGACGGTCGGCGATCTGCTCGTCTGTCCCAGTATCTGCTTCGAGAGCACGGTGCCGCATCTGCTGCGACGGCAGTTGCTCGAGCTTCAGCGCGACGGCACCCGCGTCGATGCGCTGATCAACGTGACCGACGACAGTTGGTTTCGCACGTCCGCGGGACTCGACCTGCATCTGGCGTGCAATCGGTTTCGGGCGGTCGAGTTGCGCCGCGCGATGATCGTCGCGGCGAACGGAGGGATCTCGGCGGGGATCGACGGCCGAGGGCAACTGATGGTCAGTGGCGCCAAGGGGACCGAAGCGAGATTCGCCGTGACGGTGACCGACACGCCGATCGAAAGTCTCTACCTGACGACGGTCGGTGATGGTCCCGCGATGCTCGCGGCGCTGCTGTCCCTGTTGCCGTTCGTGCTCGCGATCGTCGCGCGACCGGGGCGACGGTTCAGGCGGTCGGCAGCAGAATGACCTGCGGCGGGAGTCCCGAGATCCGTTTGCGAAAACGATCCAACTCGCTCTGCGGGAGCGAGTTCTCGCGAGTCAGTTCGTGCTGCAGGCGGACGTCGGTCCCGTCGACCGAGACCTGAACGCCGAGACGGCCGTTCTCGGCATAGTCGAAGCGGACTCGGATCGGCGTTCCGGCGGGGAGGCCGGGAGGAAGATTCGCGACGCTGCAGCGCCCCAGTTGCGAGCAGTAGGTCGGATCGGGGTTCTCTCCTTCGACGATCTGCACGAGGATCGATCGTTGCCCTTCGCGCTGTGTCCGGAAGGCACGGGACGCGTCGGCGGGGAGCGGCGTGTTGCGAGGGATCAGCGTCGCGACTCGACTGCGCAGCGTCTTGGGGTCCTTGCCGACGACTCCCAGGCTGTGCGAGTTGACGTTGCGGATCCGGAGTTTCGGCGGGCGTCCGGCATGTTGAGCCAGGATCGCTCCGGCTCGCAGCGCTGCTCCATGCGCCACTGCCTCGTCGGGCGAGACGCCATCGTCCGGCGCGCGCCCCGACAGTTCCTCGAGCATTCGCTTGACCTGTGGCATCCGCGTCGATCCGCCGACCAGCAGGACGCGATCGAGATCGGACCAGGCGAGTCCCGACGCCGCGAGCGCCTCGCGACAGGTGAAGCTCGTCCGTTCGAGCAGGTCGCGCGACATCGCCTCGAACTCGTCCCGAGTCACCTCCAGTCGCAGCCAGTCTCCTTGGTGATCGACGGCGATCGTCGCCTTGGTCCGACTGGTCAGCGTCCGCTTCGCCTCTTCGCACTCGCGGCGAAAGCGAGCGACCGAGCCGAGGTCATCGCGCGGATCGACTCGATAGCGCCGGATGAACTCGCCGGCGACATAGTCGACCAGACGCTGATCCCAGTCGCGCCCACCGAGTTGCACGTCGCCGTCGGTCGAGAGCGTTCGGAACTCGGTCCCTTCCAGCCGCATGACGGTGACGTCGAAGGTCCCTCCACCGAGATCGTAGACCAGCAGGTTCATCGGCTTGCGCGCCGCTGCCCGCTCGTCGAGAAACCCTTCGGCGAATCCGAACGCGATCGCTGCGGCGGTCGGTTCGTTGATGATGTCCAGCACGTCGAGGCCGGCCATGTAGCCGGCGTCCTGAGTCGCCTTGCGTCGGACTTCGTCGAAGTAGGCCGGAACGGTGATGACCGCCTGNNCGAGAATCCATGCCTCGAGCGCTTCGGGAGGCCATGACTGACCGGCGAGCGGCCGCGGGTACTCGCGACGGCCGAGGAAGCGCTTCGGACAATCGGCGACATGATCGACGTCGGTGGCGAGCGCCTTGAGCGCCTCGCGACCGACGACCGTCTGCTCTCCTTCGAACAGCACGACCGACGGCGTCAGCAGATCCCCTTCGGCGTTGACGATCGAGCGGGCCTTGCCTTGCTCGTCGAGCGCGGCGACGACCGAGAAGGTGGTTCCCAGATCGATGCCGACCGCAGGAGGAGTGTCGCCTTGCGCCATGGATTGCCGAAGCCGTAGAAGAGAGTCGACCGGCGAGCCCCCGTCGCTCGTCCGACGCTCGGCATCGACGCCTGGCGGCACCGCGACGAGCGAACTCTCCCACCTTAAGCAAGCCGCATCGCTGCCGCTACCGACCGAGTCCTCTCGACCGACGCGGCCGGTCACCGTGGAGTCGTGCCGATCGCTCGGGTAGCGATCATGACGGCTGTGCCGTTCGCGAACGACGGCGAGCAGCCGCGGACAAGTCGCGCGAGCAGTGGTGGTCAGGCCGAGCCGGCGGCGCGGTCTGCGGCACGCCGCTCCGCCTCGGTCGGAAACGGGCGACTGGAAATGACCCCTTCCAGCGGACTGCTGGCGGTCGCGTAGCGTCGGCGAGGAATTCGTCCGGCGCGCGCGGCGCGGAACCCGGCCTCCCACGCCAGTCGCATCGCACGACTCATCTCGACCGGATCGCGAGCGTGAGCGACGGCCGAGTTGAGCAGCACCGCATCGGCTCCCAGTTCGAACGCCACCGCGACATCGCTCGCCGTACCGACTCCGGCATCGACGATGACCGGATAATCGGGATCGTCCCCTTTGAGGTACTCGAGGATGATCGCCAGGTTGTTGGCGTTCAGGATCCCCTGCCCCGAACCGATCGGGCTCCCCGCCGGCATGACCGCTGCCGCTCCCGCATCCTTCAGGCGACAGGCGATGATCGGATCGTCGCTCGTGTAGCAGAGGACCTGAAAGCCGTCGGCGACCAGTCGCCGAGTCGCTTCGAGCGTTTCGATCGGATCGGGAAGGAGCGTGCGGCTGTCGCCGAGCACCTCGAGCTTCACCCAATCGGCTCCCGGATTCTCGAGCCCGCTCAGGATCTCGCGTCCCATGCGGGCGCATCGCACCGCCGTCTCGGCGTCGTAGCAACCGGCGGTGTTCGGCAGGAGCAGATAGCGATCGAGGTCCAGATAGTCGAGGATGTTCCGCCCCTCGCCGTCATACAGCCGCTCGCGCCGCACCGCGACGGTGATGCACTCGCAGCCCGAGGCGTCGAGCGAGTCGCGCATCGTCTCGAAATTCTCGTAGCGTCCCGTTCCCAGGATCAGTCGACTCGTCAGGCGATGAGCCCCGACGGTCAGCGGTGCGATGGTCGCGTCCGACATCGGCCTCGTTCAACCTCCACCGACCAGAGTGACCACTTCGACCCGATCGCCGTCGGCCAACCGGTGTTCGGTATGGCGAAGCCGCGGGACGAGTTCTCCGTTCACTTCGACCGCCACATGCCTCACGGTCACCTGGAGCCGATCGAGCAGGTCGCGGATCGAAGCGGCGTCGGGAAGTTCGACGGAGGAATCGTTGACGCTGACCAGCACGGCGAACTCGACCTCGAAGCGGAACTGACGCGACCGGAACGATCGCTGCATTCTAGCGATCCTCGTCCCGGCGGGCAGGCGTCGGTCGCGGCGGCATGCGAGAGAGCGGACCGGTCGCGACGGTCAGGCGTATCGGCGCGAGCGCAGCATTGCGGTCCCTCTTGCCTCGACCGACCGCGGCGCTACTATGCCCGAGATTGCTCGTCGCGCGAGGCCGGGCGAAAGTCTGACGCCTCGCACGATTTCTCCAGGGACCTCACCCCTGAGACGCGTTGTCCGGACGCTTCGATCGTCAGGACGGGAACCGCGTCGCGGGGTCGTGACGGACGGTCGAGAAGCGGCTCGGAAGAAACTTCCGGGCCCTTTTTGACAGGGGCAAACCGCGTCTTATATTCCCCTCGCCGAAGTCGCTCCGCCGCACGGTTCTCTTGGCTTCGGGAACGGAATCCTGTCCCTCGCGTCGCTCCTTCGGGAGTCTCTGCAGCGCGAGGCATCGACGTCTCAGCCCCACGGATCGAAGCATGCGTTCCCGGCATCTGTTCGCCCGTCTTCGTCGCTGCGCCTCGATCGCCCTGTTCGCGCTCGCGTCGGCCGTGCCGACGCTCGCTCAGGTGCGGATCCCGGATTCGGCGATGGAGGCTCCCGCCGATCTCGCCTCGCTCTGGGGCGACGTCGAGCAGCTCGAGAGTCAGGGGCGATGGGGGGATGTCCTCTCGCTGCTGGAACGGGCGCGACGCGAGTATCCTCGCGATGCCGCGATCCGCGAGCGGCAGGTGGCGGCGCGACTGCAGTACGATTCGCGCCGACGCTATGCCGACGCGAGCTTCGTCCGTCTCGTCTCGACCAGCGATGCCGAACAGACTCAGCGGATCTACGGCGAGGTGCTCGACAAGATCGAGACCTTCCATGTCGATTCGCCGAACTGGGACCACTGCTACCGGACCGGAGTCCGTTCGCTGCTGGTGACGCTCCGCTGCGACGCGTTCCATGCGGCTCATCAGGTCTCCCCGACCGCCGACCAGCTCGTCGCGCTCGAGGGGATGGTCGGACAGATCGCTCGTTCGGCTCGCGTGACCGATCGCCGCTCGCTCGAGCGTTCGGTCGCCGAGCTGTCGACCGCGGTGTCCGCCGAGACCGGGTTGCCTCCCTCGGCCGTGACGATGGAGTTCGTGTGCGGCGCGACGTCGTCGCTCGACTGGTACAGCAGCTTCCTGACCGGTGATCAGTACGACGAGGTGATGTCGCAGATCGACGGCAACTTCGTCGGCCTGGGAGTCGAGCTCAAGCCGACCGACGAATACCTCGAGATCCTCTCGGTGATCCCCAACGGTCCTGCGGGACAAGCCGGCATCGCGGCCGGTGATCGGATCGTCGAAGTCGATCGGATTCCGGTCTCTCGCTTGGGCGGCAATCCGGCGGCCGATCGGCTGCGAGGCGAGCCGGGGTCGACCGTCATCCTGTCGGTCGATCCGGTCGGCGAGGCTCGTCGAGAGCTGACGCTGGCTCGCCGCCGCGTCGAGATTCCGAGCGTCGAACAGGCTCGCATCGCCGATCCCGAGAACGGAGTCGCCTATCTGAAGCTCTCGAGCTTCCAGCGCTCGACCAGCCAGGAGGTGAGCACCGCGCTCTGGAGTCTGCATCGCCAGGGGATGAAGTCGCTGGTGATCGATCTGCGAGGGAACCCCGGAGGGTTGCTCGACGCGGCGGTCGAAGTCGCCGACCTCTTCCTGCCGACCGGCACCATCGTGACGACCAAGGGGCGCAACTACGACGAGAACCGGGTGCATCAGGCGGAGCAGGACGGGACCTGGCGGATGCCGCTGGTCGTGATGATCGACGGTGACTCGGCCAGTGCGAGCGAGATCCTGGCCGGAGCGTTGCGGGACAATCGCCGTGCGACGGTGGTCGGCGAACGGAGCTACGGCAAGGGGAGCGTGCAGATGATCTTCGCGCTCAACACCTGCTCGGCCGGCATGCGATTGACCACGTCGAAGTTCTTCTCGCCGAGCGGTCACGCGATCAGCGACGGCGGAGTCGAACCGGACGTCGCCGTCGGGCAGCAGCTCGTCGGCACCTCCGCCGCTCCCGACCGCGTCGCTCTGCTCCGTCCGAATCTGGAAGCCGATCCGTCGCTGGCCACCGCCCTGCGAGTCGCCTCGCGACGCCTCCAGCCGCTCGTCCCCTGAGACGACGGCCCACCGACGAATCGATAGCGGATCGTCGGCCGATCGTTGATCGAGCGGTCGATGTTCCGAGGATCAGGGAACCCGATCGGTGTGCCTCGTGAGTTGCCTCGTCCCGACAGGGACGATCGAGAATAGCCCGGCGATTCATCGCCGGGGCAACTCGATCCCCTCGCGTCTCTTGTCCGGAGCCCCGCAAGGGGCGAAAGAAAGGGCGCCTTCGTTGGTCACGTGCGGTGCATGACGGCAGCGCGTTTCGTCGGAAGCTCTTTCGTCCCTGTCGGGACTCTCCGGATCCTGTTTGGCGAATGATGCACCCACCGATGAATCGGTGGGCTATT
>DMPQ01000023.1:2112-3325 GCA_003455945.1 Planctomycetaceae bacterium | reverse complement strand
TTGTCCGAGTTGGCGACCTTCGGCCAGATCACCTCGACCACGCGCGTCCCGGCTTCGACCAGCCGACGCGCCAACAGACACGACTGGCCGAACGTGTTCCGGCCGTAACGTTCGCGCAGCGAGTCGTCTTCCTGATTCAGATCGAACGCGTCTCGGGCTCGCCCCGAACTGATCAGAGAGAGCGCCGTCTGGTAGTACTCGTCGAGGTCGTACTTCTCGACCGCGCGATCGATCTCGGGCATCCCTTCGTTGATCAGATCGCGGAGGCGGGCACGGCGGTTCAGACGATTCACCGAGATGTCGTCGCGCAGCTTCAGATCGTCGACGTTCAGTCGATCCATCTTGGCCAGGTCCATGTCGTCGCCGGCCGGGAACAGGTAGTACGGGTCATAGGCGCGACCGAGGAACCCGGCGGTCCCCGACTTGTTCACGACGTTGCTCTCCTGCAGCGGCCGCGGGAGCATCACGAACGGGAGCATCGGGACTTCGGGGGGCTTGAACTTGATGATGTTCGAGCCGAAGGTCGGGAAGTCCTTCGGGCTCGGCGGTTCGAGCTGCCCCGACGGACTCACCTTGTCGGCCGTGTAGCCGGTGTGGAGCTGNNGCTGATAGATCGCCGCCGTGTGATTGAAGAGCCCGACCGGCGAATAGCTCATCGACCGGATCATCGTCACCTTGTCGGTCACCTGAGCGAACTGCGGCAGCAGCTCGGTCAGGTCCATGCCGGGGACCTTCGATCCGATCCGCGAGAAGATGCTCCGGACGTTGTCCGGCACGTCGTCCTTGGGGTCCCACAGGTCCAGATGACTCGGACCACCCTGCAGGTAGAGCATGATGACGCTCTTCGCTCGGCCGAAGCCCGGCGCCGAGACGGCGGCCGGACGTGCCTGAGCCTGAAGCGTCAGCATCTGTCCGAGCGTGATGCCGAGAATCCCCGACCCGCCGATCCGCAACAGATCGCGCCGCGACGGCCCGAGCTGACGATCGCACAGATCCTTGCTCACCTGCTGGCCGGGAATCACGAGCATCGAGCGGCTCCTTGTCGAGCGCGGCGGAACGCAAGCGGACTGCCGAAACAGACGCGCCGCGATCCGAAGAGGGGAGAGAGACGGGGCGGGAGAGGACGACGCAAGTCGTTGAGCGACCGGGAATTCCGAACCGTTCCAGTATACGGATCGGTTTTCGAGGGCGTCAAGTTTGCCCGAATCGGCGG
>DMPQ01000023.1:0-2075 GCA_003455945.1 Planctomycetaceae bacterium | reverse complement strand
AAAAGGGCCGATCCGTTCGGATCGGCCCTTGGATGCTCGTGTTCGACAAGGCGCCTGGTCGCGGTCGGCAGAGGCCAACCACGGAACGCCTCGGATAGGCTCAGGCGACGATCTTCTCGATCACCACCTTGGTGTACTTCTGGCGATGGCCGGTCTTGCGGCGGCTGTTCTTGCGGCGGCGGAACTTCTGGACCACCAGCTTCGGGCCCTTCACCATCCCGACCACGGTCGCCTGGACCGAGGCGCCGGCGACGGTCGGCTGCCCGAGGCGGAAATTCCCCTCGGACGAGACGGCCAGCACGCGATCGAACGTGATCTTGTCCCCTTCGGCCACGTCGCGGAGATCGATCTCCAGCGTCAGGCCTTCCTCGACTTTGAACTGCTTGCCGCTATCGGCGATGATCGCGTACATGAGTGCTCGAAACCGGTAGAGGAATGGGGCCGGAGGCGCCGGCCGCGGATCATGGTTCCGACGAGTTCCCACAGGAACGCCTCGGACCGACGACAGGAAACCTCAGAGATTACCGACCCGGAGGAAGCTTGTCGAGAGGAGAAACCAGGCTCACCTGAGGGCAGGGGGGACTGGGGTTNNGTCATTCCCGAAATGGGGCGGCTTGTCTCGACAGGGCCGATCCCGGCGCTGCGTTTCGGGCTGGTTGGACCAGTCAGAACGCGTCGCGTCGCTGTGGGCCCGCGTCGTCCCCGACGCGCGGCCGAGCGACTTCGGTCATTCCCGAAATGGGGCGGCTCGTCTCGACAGGGAAGATCCCGGCGCTGCGCTTCGGGCTGGTTGGGCCAGTCAGTACGCGTCGCGTCAAACGCAGCCTCTGTTCGAAACAGGCTGCGACCGGGGTCGGTCGCACTACGACGCGCACTACGACGCAATCACTAAGGACCACGCTTCCCGATCAGCGCCGAGTCGAATTGCGGCGCGCGGCGGTTTCGGGAAGGGCGCCGGTCGGCTCGGGAGTCGACTCGTCCAGGATCGTCCAGACCGGCACATTGCTCCGCAGCTCTTCCAGGTAGGTCGAGACCTGTTCCTTGCGACGGTTCGCCTTGATCGCGTCTCGGATCTCCCCCTGAACGTCGCGGAACTGTCGGTGCCCTCCTTGTTCGCGCTCCAGCACCCGGACGATGCGGAATCCGTCGGCCGAACGGATGACATCGCTCAGGTAATCCAGACGCATCGTGAACAGGACCCGTTCCAGCTCCTTGTCCTCGAGCTTCCCTTCTTCGGTCCAGTCGTGTCGTCCGCCGCTCGATGCGGTCGGTCCTTGAGAGCGACGTCGCGCGACCGCGTCGAACGGCGCTCCGAACACCACTTCGTTCCCCATGTCTTCGATCGTCCGAAGCGCGATCTCGGGAGGGGCGTTCGGATCGATCCGCACCATCAGCTCTTCCCAGCGGACTCGCGCGGGGAACGCGAAGTCGCTCAGGTGCTCGCGGTAGTGGTCGACCATCTCCTGATGAGTCACCTCGCGGTCGTCCGTGAACTTCTGACTCAGGTAGAACCCGACGATCTGCCCTTCGATCCACGAGCGCTTGACGTTCCGCAGACTCGTTCCGGCGCCGCGCATGATCTCTTCGAGCTGCTGCACATCCTCGGCGCCGATGCGCTTCATCAGCGCCGGGAGTTCGGTGCCGTAGAACCCTTCTTCGAGCTTCTTCTCGATCTCGGGGATCCGCTTGTCCGCTTCCGGAATCGTCCGGGTGAAGTCGACGTAGACCATCTTCTGCTCGACCATCTTGGGGAGCAGCTGGCCGAAGAGTTCCTTGCGGCGAGCGTCCTTCAGGAACTCGCTCGCATCCGGCATCTCGCGGCTGACGATCTGATTCAGGTCGCCGAGAATCTCGCCGTAGAAGATCGGCTGGTCACCGACCTGCGCGACGAGCTTGCCCGGTTCGAAGAGTTCGAGCTGCAGATCGCTGCCGGGAAGGACCGGCGGTGCCGGGGGCGCAGCGGGAGCTGTCGGCGAACCGGGCATTCCCGGCGCCGGTCCGAACTGATTCGGCACACCGCCGCCGCCGGGAACGGCGGAGCCGCTCGGCGCCGGCGGCGATCCCGGCGCCCGAAA
>DMPQ01000264.1 GCA_003455945.1 Planctomycetaceae bacterium | reverse complement strand
TCCGCGCCCTCCTCTCCGCGCCCCCCAGCACACCCCTGTCCCACCTCCCTTCCCCCTTCGGTTAGACTGCCCCGGTTCAGGGGCCGATCGAAGGGCCAACTTCTCCCCAGCCGAGGCGAGCGCCCCGGGACTTCCTGTCCGGATCGAGACGTCATGGCCAAGTCGGGCAACTGGCGCACGCTCGAAGAATCCCCGCATCAGCACGAGCGCGACGCGCTCGCATTCGTGCGCCGTTCGTTCCCCAAGGACGAGCCGTATCGCGCCTGGACCAACTTCGAGTTCATTGCCGACGACGGCTCGGTCAATGAGGTCGATCTGCTCGCCTTCACCCCGCGCGGCCTCTTCCTGATCGAGATCAAGAGTCACCCGGGACGGATCACCGGTGATGCCGGCGAACTGATCTGGCAGCACGACGGGCGGACCACCTACCTCGATCACCCGCTCTATCTGGCAAACAAGAAGGCCAAGCGCCTGAAGTCACTGCTCGAGAAGCACGCTCGACAGCGGCGCGGCGAGATCCCGTTCGTTCAGCCGCTGATCTTCTTTTCGGCCGAGGGGCTCGATCTTCAGCTGCGAGGGAACGGCGGAGTCAAGGTCTGTCGGCGCGACCCGCTCGATCCCCTCGGCAATCCGGTCTTCCCCCTCGTGAAACCGGGCGTTCTCGCCGCGCTGATGCAGGGGGACTTCGAAGGGAACGACCTGAACGCGCGCGTCCATCTCTCGGCCGGCGCCTTGCGCGTCGTCGCCCAGGCGATGGAGGAAGCGGGGGTGCGCGAACCGCATCGCCGCCGAGTCGTCAGCGACTATCGTCTGGAGCGGCTGGTCGACGAAGGGCCCGGCTATCAGGATTGGCATGCCGTCCATGTCCAGGTCCCCGACTCGGTCCGTCGCGTCAGGATCTACCTGGCTCGCCAAGGGGCGACGCACGAAGAACGACTGACGCTGAAGCGAGCCGCGATCCGGGAGTTCCAGCTCCTCGAGAACCTGGCTCACCCCGGTATCCTGCGCGTCCAGAACTGTCACGAGCATGATCTCGGCAGTGCCGTCATCTTCGAGCATGATCCCAAGGCAATCCGCCTGGATCACTTCCTCAGCCGCCGCGGCCCGGCGCTCGATCTGACGCAGCGGATCGACCTCGTTCGCCAGCTCGCCGAAGCACTCCGTTTCGCGCACGAGAAGAAGGTCTTCCATCGCGCGCTCAGCCCGCGCTCGGTCCTCGTCTCGGCCGCCGACACCGATCGCCCGCGACTGAAGATCTTCAACTGGCAGCTCGGCAGTCGTGGCCTCGGCGGCGCCGAATCGAGTTCGCGAGACATCTCGGCGACCGCTCATGCCGATTACCTGCTCGACGAACAGGCCGGAGTCTATCTCGCTCCGGAAGCCCGCTCGATCGACCCGCTCGAACCGCAGCTCGATCTCTTTTCGCTCGGAGCGATCGCCTATCTGATCTTTTCGGGGCAGACCCCCGCGACCGATTCGCTCGAACTCGGTCAGAAGCTGCGCGAACACAAGGGGCTCTCGATCGCTTCGGTCGTCAACGGCGCCTCGAACGATCTGCAGTACCTGATCCGCTGGGCGACGCACCCCGAGGTCGGCGACCGGATGGGTTCGGTCGCCGAGTTCCTGGAAGCGCTCGACGAGGTGCAGCGTAACGCCACGCCCCCCGATCCCGACGCGGTCGAAGATCCGACCACCGCCACCGCCGGTCAGCTGCTCCCCAAGGGATATCGAGTCATCCGGCGCCTCGGACAAGGCTCCTGCTCGGTCGCGTTCCTGGCCGAACACAGCGGCCAAGACTTCATCCTGAAGGTCGCGTCGTCCGCCGAGCACGACGAACGAGTCGCCGACGAGGGGCGAATTCTCGCCAAGCTTCATCAGCATCAGCACATCGTCAAGTACCTCGACGTGATCGATCTCGGGGGGCGCAAGACCCTCGTGCTCGAACCGGTTTACGTCGATCGGGACAAGCGGACGATCGAAACGCTCGGCCAGCGACTGCGCCGCGAAGGGCGTCTGCAGCTCGAACTTCTCCAGCGGTTCGGCGAGGACCTGCTCGGTGTCGTTCTGCATCTGGACGAACAGGGGATTCCGCATCGGGACATCAAGCCCGACAACATCGCCGTCGGCATGGTGGGCCGAGGGAGTCGCCTGCACCTGGTGCTGTTCGACTTCTCGCTCTCCCGCACCTCGCACGATCAGATCCGCGCGGGAACGGCCGGCTACCTCGACCCGCTCCTGCCGCTCCGCAAGAAGCCGCGGTGGGACGCGCACGCCGAGTACTATGCCGCGGCGATCACGCTGCACGAGCTCGCTACCGGCACGCTTCCCAAATGGGGCGACGGACGAACCGATCCCTCGTTGCTGCCGGGCGATGTCGAGATCACCCTCGATGCGGAGCAGTTCGAGCCGGCCTTGCGCGAACCGCTGATGGCGTTCTTTCGCCGGGCGCTCCGACGAGACGTCTCGCAACGTTTCGCCAACGCCGAGGAAATGCTGCGCGGCTGGCAGGAGGTCTTCCGCCATCTCGACGCGACGCGCCCGCTGACCGATCACGATGCGGACGAACAGCTCGACGCTCGGTTGGCTCGCGCCACGCTCGACACTCAGATCCCCGAACTCGGTCTCAGCACGCGCGCCACCAACGTGCTCGATCGCGCGAATCTGCTGACCGTTCGCGACTGGCTCCTCTATCCGGTCGGACGACTGGTGCAGATGCGCGGAGTCGGCAGCAAGACGCGCAGCGAACTCACGTCGGCGCTGCGGATGCTGCGCGAGCGGCTCGGCACGCCCGANNCGTCCGACACGACGTCGACCGGAGCCGTTCCGAGTGCGGGCGAAGCGATCGAGCCGGGACAGGCGACGATCGAACAACTGCTCGATCGGATCCTGCCGCCGGTCCGACCGAAGCGAGGGCGTCCGCCGAAGGATGCGGCCGGCAGTCGTGCTCGCCAGGCGTTGGTCGCCTACCTGGGACTCGCTCCCGACTTGGCCTCCCCGTGGCCATCTCAGGTCCAAGCCGCGGCTGCCGCCGAAGTCGCTCAACCGTCGCTCAGCCTGAAGCTGGAAGAGGAGAGTCGGCGGTGGCATGACGATCAGGAGCTGCTCGTTCTCGGAGAGCGGTTCGCGGAGCAGCTCGCCGGCCAAGGGGGAGTGCTGACACTGGCCGAAGCGAGCGAAGCGCTGATCGTCGCCCGCGGCTCGACCGCCGACGAACCGCTCCGCTCACGCCAGGCGAGTGCCGTGCTGCGGGCGCTCACCGAACTCGAACAGCGATTTCCGGTCGCCGACGAGCCGCGGTGGATCGTGCGCCGACATGGGGAGCGGATCCTGTTGGCGCGATCGAGCGAAGCGGCGACCGAAGCGATCAGGCTGGGGGATGAAGCGGATCGGCTCGCCGCCGAGGACCCGCTCGTTCCGCCCCATCGCGTCGTGGAACGGTTGCGGGAACGGATCGCTCCGGAGCATCTGCCGATCGGCGATGTCCGCCTGATCCGTCTCGCCGCGGCGCTGTCCAAGCAAGCGGCGGTGTCGAGTCGACAGGAGCTGTATCCGATCGGCATGCCGGCGCCCCGCGCGATCAAGCTCTCGCAAGGAGCGCTCTACGGTCCGCGGCAGTTGACGATCGACGAGCTGCGCGACCGAGTCGCCGGCAGATATCCGCAGGCCGAGAGGCTGCCGGATCGACCGCTGCTCGACGAGCTGCTGCGCGAGGCGGGACTGGATCATCGCTGGGACCCGACGGCGGTCGGCGGTCGAGGGGCGTATGTGCTGCCGAGCGTCGAGGCGCCGCTGGTGTCGAGCGGCACCGGATCGGGGCTGTCGGAACTCGATCTTCGTGCGCCGCAACAGACGAGCGACGATCCTTCGGTGCTGACGACCGAAGAGGTCGACCTGCGGCGGTTCGAGGAGAAGCTGAACCGAGCGGCTCGGGAAGGAGCGATGCTGGCGCTGTTGATCGAACCGCGGCGGCATGCGCGCGCCCTGGCGAAATTGACGGAGCGGTTCGGTCTGTTGCCGCTCGATCTGGAAGGGCTCTTCCTGGACGCGATGCACCAGGTGGCGGCGCAAGGCGGGATCGACTGGAAGAAGGTGGTGGAGACCGACGAGCGGCCTCAGGCAGGAGACTGGGACCGGTTGAAGATCCTGGTCGGACGAGCGATCCCGAAGATCCGGCAGTCGATTCTCGACACCGCGGCGTCCGGTTCGACGCGACGCCCTCCGGCGACGCTGCTGGCTTATCACGCGGGGTTGCTGGCTCGCTACGACCGGATGCCGTTGCTGAGCGAGCTGCACCAGCAACTCGGCCGCCCCGGCGGCCTGCACGGCCTGTGGCTGTTGGTCCCCGGCGAGCAGGCGACGATCGACGGCCACCCGATCCCGCTGCTGAGCCCCGCGCAGAAGGTCTCGATCCCCCCGCGCTGGCTCAACGACTGACCCCCCGCGCCGCCCCGTGCCTCCGACTTCCTCCGCGCCTCCGTGAAACAAACTCCGACCGTGACTCCGGCCTTCTCTCCGTGTCGCTCTCGGCGACTCCGTGTCTCCCCACGTTCCCCCGCCTCCGAACGCCGACGCGTTTCGGTAGAACGTTACCGTCACGATGACGACGACCGGACGACGACGGGGGACCTTCGATGATCGACCGCAAGCTGNNCGACGCTGCGACGGGAGTACGAACGGGCCCGAGCCGCGTTGCGCACGGCGCAGAACTTCGTCGATTGGCGCCGCGATGCGGTGACTCAGCAGGCCGCCGCGTGGGTCCTCTCGGCGGTCTTCGTCCGCTTTCTCGAGGACAACCGCCTGATCGATCCGCCTCGCCTGGCCGGACCGACCGACGACCATTCGCGACTGCAGCGGGCGCGCGACGAACAGGAGCTCTACTTCCGCGCTCACCCGCGTCAGACCGATCGGGATTACCTGCTCGCGATCTTCGACGAACTCGCTCGGCTCCCGCCGACCGCCGAACTCTTCGGGCCGTTCAATCCGCTGCGCGAGTTGCCGAACTGGTTGTCGGGAGACGCAGCGGGGGAGCTGATCCGCTTCTTCCGCAAGGTCGACTCCGATACCGGCCGNNCACGACTTCACCGATCCCGAGTGGGACACGCGGTTCCTGGGAGACCTGTATCAGGACCTGAGCGAAGCGGCTCGCAAGAAGTACGCGCTCCTCCAGACGCCGGAGTTCGTCGAGGCGTTCATTCTGGATCGGACGCTCGAACCGGCGCTCGACGAGTTCGGACTCGCGGGCGGGGGACCGGTCGAGCCGGGGCGCGAGCCGACCTTTCGGATGATCGATCCGGCGTGCGGTTCGGGGCACTTCCTGCTCGGCGC
>DMPQ01000276.1 GCA_003455945.1 Planctomycetaceae bacterium | reverse complement strand
TCCTCTCGGAGGCCTCGCGACCGAATGCTTTCCCGATCATCGCAGATTGCCCATCATGGCGCAATCGCCCTGCATCTCTCCCGACCTGCACCGCCAAGTCAACGCCGCTGCCGTCCTCTCGGGCAAGAGTCTCAATGCCTGGGTCACCGAACAACTTCAGGTCGCCGTTCGACAAGTCGCGGTCGACACGGGGACCAGCAAGAAGACCGCTTCCAAGACGCAGACCGTGCAGAAGGTCGCCAAGCGAACCGGTGCCCGACGACGGCGAACCTCGTGAGTCATCCGCGAACGTCTCGGCGCGACGCTCGAACATTCATCACCTTAGAATCGCCCATGAGGAGCGATCAGGAGCAGTCCATGCGGTCCTGCGTCGCGCCCCTGTTCGAGGCCGCTCTCGCTTTCTGACCGCCGAGCGGATCGAGTCCGCGGCGGAAGCCGTCCCCTCAGTTCTTTCCTCTCATCTTGGCCCACAGGACGTCGACATACAGCTTCTCGTAGGCCTCGCCGGTCTCGTCCGCGAGCACGCTCGCGCGGACCCAGCGGGGATCGGCCAGGCGGAGTCGCATCAGGCGGCGAATCTCCTGCCCCCGCCGATTGCCGCTCCCCGAACTCGCGCCGCACTCGCGGTCGATCTCGCCCGGCGCCAGATGCGGATTCGCGTGCCGCTCGGTCAATCCGTTCACCCAACCGACCGCTCGCAGAATGCCGCTCGCCCACCCCTCCGGACTTCCGTTCGTCAACGGCGACGGACGACGCCTCGCGAGCAGATCCGCCATCCGCAGCGTCAACGCCAGGTACTCGTCGTTCAGCCGACGCCGACAGACGTCGGTCAACAACGCTCTCAGTCGTTCCAGTACCGCTGCGACTTCCGGTGCCAGCGGCTTGCGCGGCGTGACCATCGGCGCTTCCTTCGTGGCGTCTGACAATCGATGCTTCGCGAGGCCAGTTCGATCTCTCTGTTCTACTCGCGTCGCCGTGCGCTGAGGAGTCGCGACGACGGGTTGAGCGCCCGACGGTCTCTCGGCCAACTACCGCCGGTGGGAATCGGTCGAGCCGACCGTTGACCGCCGCGTTGCGGTCGGAGTCTCCGGACCGTAGCCTTTCCGTCCGCCGCGACGCTCGAAGGATGCTGCCGAACGTCGGGCTCGTCCGCTCCCGAAAACCGAGCTCACGACGAACGAACCTCGACGGTCGATCGAATCGCGGAGCGGTCCGTTCGTCAGATGACGATGCTGCGAGTCAGAATATGGGCCAGTACGAAGCGGTGCTCTTTCGAGCGGTCGATGCGCCTCTCGACGATCGACAACTCGCCTTCGCGAATCGACAGTCGTCGCGAGCCGATGTGACGCGACGGTCGCTATCGGTCGAGTATCACCACAGCTCGTTTCGCGGCAATGTCGGCGCCCTGCTGCGAAACGGCTTCGATCTCTACTTGCGCGAAACGAGCTACGGGATCCGTGAGCTCCGTCTCCGTTTTCCGCACGGCTTGCCCTTCGCCTCCGGTCTCCGCGAAAAGTACCTCGACGGCGATCGCCTGAGCTGGAGCAAGGATCCGCGAGGGAGCGGCGGCATTCTGACGCTCTGTCCGTTTCGGGAGTCCGGCGACTTCGAGTCGCTGGTAGACCTGGCGGACTATGTCGACGCGGCGATCGAGGCGCGCGAACGGCTGATGAGCGGCGACCTCCGGCCCCTCTACGTCTTCTGGCTCTGCGGCGCTTTCGACGACAACGAGCTTCCCGAAGAGCTGATCGAGCCGCCGGTGCCGTTCGGCCTGAGCGAAGCCGCCTCGTACGCCGGACCGCTGCTCGACTTCTACGATCTCGATCCGCTCCTGCTGACCGCTGCCGCTCAGGATTCGCCCCCCGTTCCCGTCGACGAGACAACGGCGCCGGCCGAACGCTGGGTCGAATCGCTCGACCTGAAGACCGCCAAGCAATGGCTCCGTTCGTTCCTGACCGACGATCCGGTGCGCGTTCGGGCGGACGCTCTCGAACGGCTCCGCACCGCGAGTCCTGCGGACGCCTGGCCGACAGTCGATTGCGGGCGGACTTTCGCCGTGCTGCAGTCGATCACCGAGACGTTGCGGAGCGAGGCAAAAGCCAAGCAGGCTCGCGAGGCGGCGGCCCGGCGAGCCAAGGCCCAGGAAGAGGCCAAGCGCAGACGACTCAAACGCCTGCGGACCATGACCGACGATCCCGATCGGTGGCTGCGAAAGGCGACCGAACTGGTGGAAGGGCGAGGGAGCGACAACTACGACAAGGCCGCCAAGCTCCTCCGCGATCTGCGCGACGCCATCGGCACCACCGCCGGGAACCGGAAGATCCGTCGGTTCGTCGACAAGTTGCTCGGCCAGTATCCGACGCTCACCAAGCTGAAGGGGACACTCCGCAAGCGAGGGCTGGTGGAGTGACCGATCGCGCGGCGGCAGAGGGGAAGAGGGACGCTGCGAGTCGACGGGGGAGCGGATGATGGCGCGGGGTCGTTGATGACGCGCTGCCGGTGACGGGGCTGATCCCGGCGCTCCGCTTCGGGCTGGGTGGGCGGTTCGACGATGCGCAGTTGATGGGGACTCTGATTTTCGGAACGGGTTCGTCACACTCGCCCGGTTCGCGTGTCCGAGAGTATCCCGCACTCTCGTCGACACGACGCTCCCTCTCGAACCGGATCGCCGATCATGCACAATCCCTTTCTCGAAGCGGTCGACGAATCGACCGACCTCGAACTGATCGCTCTCGCCGTGGGGGGCGATCGCGCCGCGCTCGAACGACTCGTCCTTCGCCATCAGGCCTGGATCTACAACATCGCCCTCCGGATGGTCTTCCACCCGCAGGATGCCGAGGAAGTGACTCAAGAGGTGCTGATCAAGGCGCTGACTCGCCTGAGCACCTTCCGCCACGAGAGTCGCTTCCGCACGTGGCTCTACCGGATCGCCGCCAACCATGTCCTGAACATGCGTCGCCGCGAAGGCGAGACGACGATGCTGAACTTCTCGGGGTACGCCGACGCCATCAACGAGATCCCCGACCTCGAGCTTCCCGACCCTCGCATCGTGCCGGTCGACGTGCCGCTGCTGGTCGAGGAAGCGAAGCTCTCCTGCTCGCTCGGCATGCTCCTCTGTCTGGACCGGCAACAGCGGCTGGTCTTCATCCTCGGCGAGATCTTCGGCGTCGTCGATACGGTCGGGGGCGAACTGCTCGACCTCTCGGCCGACCACTTCCGCCAGCTTCTGTCTCGCGCCCGAAGGGACCTGTATCGCTTCCTGCACGGGCAGTGCGGCTTGGTCGATGCCCGCAATCCGTGCCGCTGCCCGAAGAAGACCGCGGGGTTCGTTCGCGCGGGGCATGTCGACCCCGAGCGACTGCAGTTCGCCGCCGACCATCGGCAGCGAGTTGCCGACGCCGCTCCGGAAGTCGTCCGGACGCTCGAATCGGCCTCCGACCGGCACGCCGCGGCTCTCTTCCGCGAGCATCCGTTCTTCGAACCGCACGAGCCGCTCGCGCTGCTGCGACGTCTGCTCGACGATGACGGCTTTGCCCGCTCCTTGCGTCTGGATTGAACGACTTGCTTTCTTTTCTCCTTCTTCCGTCACGGTCGACTCGTCGCCGTGTCTCAGCCTTCAAGGAGAAGCGACCATGTCGACACTATCGGGCAAGACGGCACTCGTCACGGGTGCTTCCAAGGGGATCGGCGCCGGAATCGCTCGGGAACTCGCCGGTCGCGGCGCGGCGGTCGTCGTGAACGATGCGAGTGACCGGGCCGGAGCCGAGCAGGTCGTCGAATCGATCGTCGCCGACGGCGGACGAGCGACGGCGATCGGCGCCGATGTGGCGAACCCCGACGAGGTGGCGCGTCTGATCGACGGAACGCTCCGTGCCTTCGGACGAATCGACATCCTCGTCAACAATGC
>DMPQ01000140.1 GCA_003455945.1 Planctomycetaceae bacterium | reverse complement strand
TCGCAGCGCGACCCGGCTGATCCTCGCCTCAATCCGGCTCAGCCCAAGGCGGTTCGCGAGGCGCGATCCGGCGGGAAGGGAGGGAAGCCGCGCCCGCAAGGGCTGCAGATTCCGATCCCGCAAGTCGGCTCGGTCCCGATCCCGAATCGGCGGATGAAGGACGACGACATCGAAGCGGANNACTCGACTGCATCAGGACAACGTCTTCTTCACGCTCAAGGGGCGTTACGAAGGAGTCGCTTCGGTCCGCTCGTTCAAGACGCCTCCCGAGCCGGGTCAGATGATGGAGGTGGTCGTCCGTTCGTATCTGGCGGACGACGGTCTGTACGAGGTCGGCATCCCCGGCTCGGCGGTCGACGTCGCCGAGTGGGAGGACATCGAGCCGGGAACGGTCGTCGAAGCGAAGATCACCGGCTCGAACACCGGCGGTCTCGAATGCACGGTCAACGGGATTCGCGGATTCATCCCGGCCAGCCAGATCGATCTGCATCGAGTCGAGAACTTCGGCGAGTTCGTCAATCAGAAGATGGCGTGCGTCGTCACCGAAGCGAATCGGGCGCGAAAGAACCTGGTCCTCAGCCGCCGCTCGCTCCTCGAGAAGTCGCTGGAAGAAGAGCGCAAGACCCGTCTGGCTTCGATCGAGATCGGCAGCACCGTTCCGGGCAAGGTGACTCGGCTGATGGACTTCGGCGCCTTCGTCGACATCGNNGATCAGCAAGCTCAGCTGGGATCGGATCGGCCATCCGCAGGAAGTCTTCCAGGTCGGTCAGCAGGTCCAGGTGAAGATCGACAAGGTCAACCAGGACAACGGCAAGATCAGCCTCAGCTACCGCGATACCTTCGAGCATCCGTGGCAGGGGATCGAGCAGAAGTACCCGGTCGGTTCGACCGTCAAGGGAACCGTCTCGCGGATCGCCCAGTTCGGCGCCTTCGTGCGACTCGAACCGGGAGTCGAAGGGCTCATCCACATCTCGGAACTGGCTCATCATCGCGTCGTCGCGGTGAAGAACCACGTCAAGGAAGGGGACGAGGTCGAGGCGAAGGTGCTNNGTCGACGGCGAGGGGCAGAAGATGGGCCTCTCGCTCAAGGCGCTGGTCCAGGCGCCGCAGCGTGCCTCGAACGAAAAGGCCGAGGTGGTCGAGGACGACACGCCGCGCGAGTCGATCGTGCCGAAGCGTGCGGGGGACCTCAAGGGAGGTCGCGATCGCGAATCGGGGGGTGACCGCTTCGGTCTCAACTGGTAGCCGATGATCTGGCGATCGATCCTGCGCCCGCTCCTGTTCCGTTTCTCGGCCGAGCGGGCGCATCATCTCGGCATCGGTTCGCTCCGCATGGCCGGTCGAGTCCCCGGCCTGCTCGCGGCGATCGGATCGACGACGCGCGTCGTCGATCCGCGCCTGGCCACCGAGCGATTCGGGTTGTCGTTTCCGGCGCCGGTCGGTTTGGCCGCCGGCTTCGACAAGGATGCGATGCTGATCCGCGAGTTGCCGGCGATCGGCTTCGGCTTCGTCGAAGTCGGGACGCTCACGGCGCACTCGCAACCGGGCAACCCCCAGCCGCGTCTGTTTCGGCTGCCGGCCGACCGAGCGGTCATCAACCGGATGGGGTTCAACAACGGCGGCAGTGCGGCAGCGGCGGACCGACTGAAGCGCGCCCCCAAGTCGCGCGTCCCGCTCGGAATCAACATCGGCAAGAGCAAGATCACGCCGAACGACGAGGCGCTCGAGGACTATCTGACGAGTTTCCGGCGGCTGGCCGACATGGCCGATTACGTGACGGTCAACGTCAGCAGTCCGAACACGCCCGGACTGCGGCAGCTGCAGGATCGCGAACCGCTGCAGCGACTCCTCGCGGCACTGCAGCAGGAGAACGCGGCCCGATCGCGCCCCTTGCCGCTGCTGCTGAAGATCGCGCCCGATCTCGAGGAATCGCAGCTCGACGACATCGCCGACCTCGCCGCGAGCTGCCGACTCGCCGGACTGATCGCGACCAACACGACGATCGGTCGCGAAGGGCTGAAGACCGACGCCGAAACGGTCCGGCAGATCGGAGCCGGCGGGCTCTCGGGCAAGCCGCTGACCGAGCGGAGTCGCGAGGTGGTCGCCGGTCTCTATCGGCGCACTCAGGGGAAGCTGCCGATCATCGGCGTCGGCGGGATCTTCGATGCCGACGACGCGTGGCGAATGATCGGCGCCGGCGCTTCGCTGCTGCAGGTCTATACCGGCCTGGTCTATGAAGGCCCCTGGTTCGTGAAGCGACTGCATCGCGGTCTGATCGAACGGCTGGAGCGAGCCGGTCTGAAGCATCTGGACGACGCGGTCGGACGCGATCTGAACTGAGTCGAATCGAGCTGATCGGAGTCGCGGCGCGCGACGCCGAGCGGTGCGCCGCAGCGCGATCCGCTTGTCGTCTCAGACCAGATCCTCGATCCCGCTGACGATCCGATCGATCACCTGTTCGTCGGTCCGCGGATGGAAGAAGACCGCCTTCCAGGCCGGCAGCGGGATTCCTTCGGGCAGATAGCCCATCGAGCTGGTGAAGCTCAGCCGTGCGTCGACCTTCGGATCGATCGACTGCTGACGCTTCTCGAACAGCCGGCGGATCTCGGAGAAGAATCGTTGCCGCGACTCGACCGGCAACGTCCCGGCAACGACCTGTTCGTAGATCCGTTTGGCATCGCGCCCCCGAGGCAGGACCCAGAAGACGACGCTCGGGCCCGGCGTCTCGAAGTTCAGCACCTTGCAGTTCTCGAGCCGCTCCAGACGCGCCTTGAGCGTCGACGCCAGTTCGATCATGCGCGCCGTCAGCAACTGGTATCCCTGCAGGCCGATGCCGGCGAGCGACGCCATCACGCTGTACGGACCGAGGCCGGGGCGCGAGCATTCGAGCGTGAAGAGCGCCGGATCGTGCCGATAGTCCGCCTCGCTGAAGTACGGCACCTCCTGCTTCTCGCGAAGCAGATATCGCAGCTCTTCGCGGCGGTTGACGATGAACGCGCTGCCGGGATAGTGTCCCCAGCCCATCTTGTGGAAGTCGATCGTCACGCTGTCGACGGTTCGGAAGCCTTCCGCCGCGCGGCGCAGTCGCCCGACTCGCTCGAGCAGCTCGTCGCTCATCTGCAGCTCGTTCCGCTCGAGGTCGTACTCGGTCAGGAAGCAGCTGGTCCAACCGACGGCGGCGTCGGCATGCAGATGAGGAACGATAGCCTCGTGCGCCCGAGCGACTCGTTCGACGATCGCCCGAATCCCCGCCAGATCGTCGATCCCGTAGGCGTCGGTCGTGCCGAAGGTGGCGATGACGAACGCGACTCGCGCCCCCTGGTCATACAGCTCGTGCAGCGTCGCTTCGAGCAGGTCCAGACGCATCGAACAGTCCGGAGCGGTCGGGATCGAGATCAGGTTGTCGGTGCCGATGCCGAGCCAGCCGGCGAGCGTCTTGTTCGAGTAGTGCGCGGCCTGCGAGACGAGACCGACGACGCGCGGACCGGTCAGCCCGTGATGCATCGTGCCGGGAGCGACCTTCTCGATGCCGATCTTGCCGGCATAGAGATTCGAGATCGTCCCGCCCATCGTGAAGACGCCCCACGGCGTTTGGGTGTGATAGAAGATCAGGTTGGCGAGCGCCGTGATCGCCTTCACCTCGAGCTCGTTCGATCTCAGGCAATACGTGTCGACGCAGAGGTTCGGGTTCTTCAGCAGACAGGCGAGCGCGCCGACCATCGACGCGGCGTTGGCCGGGCCTTTGACGTTTTCGAGATGCAGGTCGGAGTTCCAGCTGTCGGTGCCCCAGAAGAACGGAAAGACCGCATCGCGCGCGTCCTTCAGATTCCCCGGCAGGACATGGATCTCGGGATTCGCCTGAGCCGTCTCGTAGTTGCGGCTCATCAGACCCCCGGGCGGCAGATGCCCTTCGGCTTCGACCGCATCGAGCAGCTCGCGGAAGATCTCGACGAGTTGCCTCTTCGGGACGCTGAAGAAGGTGTCGGTCAGGTGGCGGAGGCGATCGGGATTCATCGGAGACCCGTGCGATCGAGAGGCGGTGGGCGTCGAAAACGCGACGATTCGTTGTACCTCGGTGATGCCGTCCGAAGTAATCGGGGACGACCGTCGAGGGCCTCCCCCCTGCCCCACTTGGTCGGACCGGGGGCGATCGGCGAAGATGGGCCGAACGCGTCGTTCGCTCTCCGGCGACTTGCGCGACTCGATCTCCCCTGCCCTGCCCTGCCACGGAATCGCGATTCCCATGAGACTCTGGATCCGCAACGCCGACGTCGTCTTTCCCGACGGGATCCGCACCGCCTCGGTCGTCGTCGAGGAAGGGCGGATCGCCGACATCGATCCGGTTCACGTGACGGTCGCGGACGAGACGATCGACGCGAGCGGGCTGATGCTGATGCCGGGGGTGATCGACGACCAGGTGCACTTCCGCGAACCGGGACTGGAGCACAAGGAGGCGCTGGCGCTAGCCACGGCCGCCTGTGCCAAGGGGGGCGTGACGACCTTCCTCGAGATGCCGAACACGTCGCCGACGACGACCGATCGACAGCGGCTCGACGACAAGCTTCGACTCGCGTCGACTCGCTGCCGCGTCAACTACGGCTTCTACATCGGCGCGACGCCGACCAACGTCGCCGAACTGGCCGCGGCCGAACGGACTCCCGGCATCAAGATCTTCATCGGGTCGAGCACCGGTGATCTGCTGGTCGACGAACAGGAGGCGCTCGAGCGGATCTTCGCCGAGACGACGCTGCCGATCTGTGCGCATTGCGAGGACGAGACGACGGTGCGGCGCAATGCCGAACGCTTCGCCGGCTCGACCGACGTCGCCGTCCACAGTCGGATTCGCGACGTTCCCGCGGCGGTGATCGCGACTCGGCGAGCGATCGATCTGGCGAAGCGGCATCGGCATCGCTTTCACGTGCTGCACGTTTCGACCGGAGCCGAGCTGGCGGAGCTGGTCGACCACGCCGGTCTGATCACCGCCGAAGTCTGTCCGCATCACCTGTTCTTCAACGTCGATGACTACGAGCGACTCGGGTCGCGCATCAAGATGAACCCGAGCATCAAGTCGGCCGACGACAATCGACAGCTGCTCGCGGCGCTTCGGGACGGAACGATCCAGGTGATCGCGACCGACCACGCGCCGCATACGCTCGAAGAAAAGGCGTTGCCGTATCCGCAGTGCCCGAGCGGCTTGCCGGCGGTCGAGAACTCGCTGGCGCTGATGCTCGATCTGGCATCGCGCGGCGGTTGCGACTATGCCCGCATCGCGCACTGGATGAGCGACGCTCCGGCAAGGGTCTGGGATCTGGTCGGCAAGGGGCGGATCGCGGTCGGTTACGACGCCGATCTGGTGCTTGTCGATCCCCGTCTGCAGCGGACGATCCTCGACGAGAATCAGCTGACCAAGAGTCGCTGGAGTCCGTGGCACGGCTCGACGCTGACCGGCTGGCCGATCCGGACCTGGGTCCACGGCGTCGAGGTGTATCGCTACGAGAACGGCGAGGACAAGGTCGGCCCCTGCGGTACCGGGCGCGAAGCCCGTTTCGAGCACGAGCGCGGAGGCTACTGGGGAACGGTCTGAGCGAACGGTGCGAACGGGCGTCGCGATTCGGCCAGCGTCGTGTCCGCTTCCAGTCGCATCGTGACCGACCAGCGACCGGCAGCATCGCCTCGCACCATCCAGTGCGGCAGCAATGCCACGCTCTGGTGCACCCCTTCGAATCCTCCTTCGCTCTGACTGACGCTGGCGATCGGCCAGGTCAGCAGGCCGGTCGGACGATTCGCCGTCCAGCGCAGATCGAGCCCCAGCCACGAGTCGGTCAGGCAGAGATCGGTGACGTACTCGAGATCGAGTCGCGTTTCGAGTTGCCCCAGACGCTGACCGTCCAGGCGATGGAAGAAGCGATCGTCGGCGCCGGCCGGCAGCCCCGCGAAGTGGAACTCGATCGCGAAGCGGAACGAGCGATCGCGCGGAAGCCCTTCCAGCAGATACGCGATCTCGAGCGCCGAGCTTCCGGCTTCGAGCGTCACTCCCTTGGTGATCGTCACCGGAAGATCCCAGGCGGTTCCGACGCGGCGCAGCTGGACCTGGATCCGCTGCGGGCTGCGCCGCACCTTGGCGGCGTACGGGGCGTCGGCGAAGTCGCCGTGGTCGGTCGTCTCGTTCCGCTCGATCGCTCCCGGATCGAGGTCCGCATCGAGGAACCGATCGATCAGACTCTTCCGCAGATCGCGATCGTACTGCAGCATCCGGTCGAGCCCCGGTTGCTTGAAGACGACTCGATCGTGAATGCTCGCGACCTCTCCGCCGCTTCCGGACGAGCCGTGCCGCACCTTGGCGTGATACGCCTCGGGACGCCGCGCGAGCGTCGCTCCGAGATCGAGCGGCAAGGCGCGGACGTCGAGCGCGTACAACCGTCCGCCGACGCTGGGATCGATCCAGGCGACCAGGCGATCGTTCGCCAGGCGGACTTCAGGGGTGGTGTCGAAGTCGTAGTCGTCCGCGGTCGCCTCGACCCAGGTCGGCTCGGTCCGCTCGGCGCGTTCCAGCAGCGTATCGGCGAGGATCAGATGCGAGTGGACCGCATGGCGCAGGTGCGGCAGGTAGATCCCTCCGAACGCTCCATGCCAGTAGCTGCAGTTGCACTGCCCGCGATAGAGTTCGCGACGAGCATCGGCCAACAGCCGCGGGTTGAACCCCTCCTGCTCGGCCTGCGCCAATCGAGCGCTGACGTGCATCATCCGCGCGTACATCTCGTTCGATTCGGGATAGCGGACCTTGAAGTTCCGCCAGTTCCCGCCGCGGACGAACGACCGCAGATCGCCCCAACGCTCGTCATGTTCGAAGCGGTGCTTCAGATCGTCGAACACCTGCTGTCGCTCGACCGGCAACGCCCACTCGGTCATCTCGCGATAGCTGCCGTCCGGGATGTAGATGCGTCCGACCGGAGTCGTCTCGGCATGCGCGGTCGCCAGCGTGACGGTCCGCAGCCACGAACGCTCTCGCACGAGCGCATCGAAGAAGCGACGCAGCCACCCCTCCTGATGCACGTGTCGATACGTCTCGGGCCACGTGCCGAATTTTTCGCCGTCGTCCGCAAAGACGGCGACACTCCCCGGTGCGCGCTGCGCCTGTTCCCGCAGATGCTCGATCGTCTCGTCGACCGACCGGAACGGGATCAGGTAGCGGAGTCGTTCGCTGCCGGGAAAGATACCGAGGGTGCGGCCGTCATCTTCGGTGACGAAGTGGCCGGTCAGCTGATGGTCGACCAGCCCTGCGCTGCGGAAGTGACAGTCGTCGAGAATCGTGTAGGCGATGTCGGCCCGCGCCAGATCCGACACGAGCGACTGTTCCCAGACTCGCTCCGGAAGCCAGAGGCCGCGCGGCGTCGCTCCGAACCGCTCGTGCAGGTGCCGCGAGAAGCCGACGATCTGGCCGACCCGATCGCGCGACGGGATCATCGTCAGGATCGGCTCGTAGAAGGCGCCGCCGACGATCTCGACTCGCCCCGCTGCAACGAGTCCTGCCAGCCGCTCGACGTATTCCGGATGGCGCGCTTCGAGCCATTCCAGAAGCGGTCCGCTGGTGTGGAGCGAGATCGCGAGGTCCGAGTACGGCTCGAACGTCTCGAGAAACGGCAGGTAGCTCTCGCCGTACGACTGCTCGAAGACCTGTTCGAAGTTGCCGACCGGCTGGTGGTCATGCAGCACGAGACAGAGACGGAGTTCGGCGTTCATCGGCGATACCGCGGCGCGAGGACGAAACGAGCGGCCGGTCCGGA
>DMPQ01000239.1 GCA_003455945.1 Planctomycetaceae bacterium | reverse complement strand
GACGTTCGCCACGCTTTTGGCCAACGGTCTCGCCTGGGCGAGTCTGCTGCTGATGGGGCGGCGTTTCGGCTGGAGCGCCTCGCCGTCGCTCCTGATCATCTCGGCCTTTCCGCTCGTCCTGCTGCTCGGCGCCATTCCGGCCCTCGTTTCGTGCATCGCCCTGCTCGTGGTGCTGAAGCAAGGGGGACTGATCGACGAGTACGAGCGGCGGACGATCGAAGGGCTGTTCGCCAAGCTGATGACGCGATTGGGTCGTCCGAACGACTCGGCGACGTGAACGTTCGCCGGCACGCGCAAAGCCGGCTGCCCGAAGGCTAACGTCGCGAAGACCGATCGGCGTTCGTCGAACCTGACCGCATCGTGACGATCAACCGCCGATCGGAACCAGCGGCGCGAACGCCAGTCGGAATCGCTTCTCGCCGTGACCGACGAACTTCACCGTTCCGGTCCGTTTCACTCCCGATCCCGACAGGCCGACGATCGTTCCGGTGCCGTACTCCGGATGCATCACCAGTTGCCCGTGGCGAAACCGTTCGGGATCGATCTTTCCCGAAGACGTCTCCTCGCCCGCCATGCGAGCCGCGGTCATCAGCGGAAGGCCCGCGCCGCGCCGCTCGCTTCCGGCATTCGCTGCCGTATCGTCCGAGTCGTCGAAGCGGATCGTGCGAGTCGCCTCGCGCGTCGGCCGCCCCTTTCCGATCGACGACGCCTTATCCGATGCGAACGCCTCGTCGTCCGGCACCAGCTCGAACTCTTCGGCTCCGGACCGACGTCCGACTGCGGTTCGCGACAGGCCGTTGTCGGCGACCGGTTCCGAGCCCGCTTCAGCCGGTNNCCGGTTCCGAGCCCGCTTCGGCCGGCTCATCGATCCCGTCGTACGCATCGATCGCCTCGAGCGCCGCCGGATCGAACGAGAAGGGATCTCCGCCGAGAAACTCCGCCTGTCGATCGCGCCCGCCGCTCGGTCCCCCGAGACGAAACAGGCCGTCGACTCCGAGATCGCGGCATTCCATCTCGTCCCGCGGCAATTCCATCAGGAAGCTGCTGGGGCTCGTCGGAAAGACCGACCCGCGCATCGCCCGATAGTGAGCCAAGCTCAGCTGCAGCTCCTGTTCGGCACGCGTGATCCCGACGAACAGCAACCGCCGCTCTTCTTCGAGCTGCATCGGATCGTCCTTGCAGCGTGCGTGCGGCAGCAGGTTATGCTCGAGCGCGACGATGTGCACGACCGGGAACTCGAGTCCCTTGGCGGCGTGCAGCGTCATCAGAGTCACCTTGTCGGTCGAGCCTTCGAACGCATCGGTGTCGGCGACGAGCGCCGCTTGCTCGAGAAATCCCTCGAGGTCTCCCAGCACCGCGCCGCTCTCGTCCACCGGCGATGACGCATCGAACTCGCGGGCGGCATTGAGCAGTTCGTCGATGTTCGCCAGCCGCTCCTGACTCTCGGTCGACTCCTGCCGTTCGAGCGATTCGCGATAGCCCGATTCGAGCAGGACCCGTCCCAGGATCTCTTCGACGCCCCCCGAGGCCTGATTCGCCAGCTGCCGAATCATCTGCGCGAAGCTCTGAAGCTGCTTGGCGGGGCGAGCCGAGATGCCGGTGCCGTTCGACGCATCGAGCGCTCCGGAGAGCATCGAGATCCGTGCGGCTCGCGTCTTGCGCTTGAGCTTTTCGAGCGTCGTCTTGCCGATCCCCCTCGGCGGAACGTTCACCACTCGCTCGAATGCCAGATCGTCGGCCGGATTCGCCAACAGCGTCAGGTAGGCAAGAACGTCCTTCACTTCCTTGCGCTGATAGAACTCGTAACCCTGAACCACCTGATACGGCACGCCGCGACGCCGCAGAGCCATCTCGAACGAACGGGAGAGGCTGTTGATCCGATAGAAGATCGCGAAGTCCGAGGGACGGCGTTCTCCTTCCGCGATCCGCCGAGCGATCGATTCGGCGATCATCTCGGCTTCGTCCTTGTGATCCGGAAAGTGGATCAGCCGGACCGGCTCCCCTTCGTCGTTCTCGGTGAACAGTTCCTTATGACGTCGGAACCGGTTGTTGGCGATCAGCTGATCGGCGACTCGCAGGATCCGTTTCGTGCTCCGATAGTTTCGCTCCAGCCGGATGACTCGCGCCGTCGGGTAGTCCCGCTCGAAATCCATGATGTTCCGCAGATCGGCGCCGCGCCAGCCGTAGATNNTCCTGATACTCGTCGACCAGCAGATGGCGAAAGCGAGCGTCGAGCGCGCGCCGCAGCTCCTCGTTCTCGTCCATCAGCCGAGCGACATGCAGGAGCAGATCGTCGAAGTCGACGGCGTTCTGAGCGAGCAGACGTCGTCGATAGACCGGCAGGACTCGCGCGGCGATCGACGCCAGCGCTCCACCATCGGCCGTCAGGAACGCTTCCGGATCGAGACTCCGGTTCTTGGCGCGACCGATCTCGTTCTGCAGCTCGCCGGCGGTGTACTGGAAGAGCTCGACCTCCGATTCGCCGATCGCTTCCTTGAGCGCCCGCAACGAATCGTCTCGATCGTAGATCGTGAAGTTCTCCTGCAGGCCGACTTGCGGCGCGTAACGACGCAGTAGCTTGGCGCAGAAGCGATGGAAGGTCCCTGCCCAGACCTCGGTGCCGGGGACGAGCCGGGCGATCCGTTCGCGCAGCTCCTCCGCCGCCTTGTTGGTGAACGTGAGCGCAACGATCTGCCAGGACGGAACGCCTCGCTCGATCAGCTTCGCGATCCGATGCGTCATGACGCGCGTCTTGCCGCTCCCCGGACCGGCGACGATCAGCAACGGTCCGTTGCCGAACTCCACCGCCTCGCGCTGCGCCTCGGTGAGCCCCGCGATCGACGCGTCCAGACGGCGACGGACATCATCGGCATCGGTGCGCGGCCCGAGCCAACTGCCGTCCGACTCGGGCTGCTCCCACGGATCCAGCCGGCGACGACGAACCGGTTCGGTTCCGTGGCCCGAGGTTCCCCGGGCCGCCGAACCAAGCTGAGTGGCGTCACTGTTCTCGGGCATTCCGTCGTTCATCGGCTCCGTCCCCTTCCCTGATCGCTGCGGCATCGCAGTCTCGTCCCTAGCCGCCTCGTTCGGCACGCTCCGGCGCACGAGTGTACACCTCACGCCGGCCGCAAGCCAAGTGGCGCGAAGGTTCCGAGGTTTGGCGCAGATGGCCGGGAGGCACGGCAGGACGGGGACGGTTGCGACGCGTGGTGACCAGCCCAACCAGCCCGAAGCGAAGC
>DMPQ01000186.1 GCA_003455945.1 Planctomycetaceae bacterium | reverse complement strand
TTCGGAAATACGGTGCGACCGAGGGCGGTCGCACTACGGAACGCGACGCGCCGGCGTGGGCCCGCGTCGTCCCCGACGCGCGGCCGTGCGATGCCGGGTCGTTCGAGAAACGGTGTCGCGTGAACGGTGGCGCGGTCGCACGACGACCGTGGCCNNGCGCGGTGTTCGGCGCCTTCGTGGCGTGCCTCAATTCGGAGTCGTCGCACGACGGCGGATCACCAGTAGCGTTCGACGACGATCTGGCCGGGGGTGTGCGTGCGGTGACGTTTCAGACCTCGACTCTCGAGATCGCGTTCCATGTCGTCGAGCATCGCCGGATTGCCGCACAGCAACACGGCGCATTGCTCCGGGACCAGACGCATCGCCGCTCGCTCTTCCAGTTCGCCGCTCGACAACAGCGCCGTGACTCGCCCTGCCGAGACGCCGGGAGGGTCATCGCGACTGGTCGCCGGCAGATAGACGAACCGCTCGGGATGCGAACGCTGCAGCTCCTCGAACTCGTCCCGATAGGCCAGATCCCCGCGAGTCCGTACGCCATGGACCAACGCGATCCGCTCGTACTTCTTCCACGGCTCTTCCGTCCGCAGCATCGCCACGTACGGAGCGACTCCGGTGCCGGTCCCGATCAGCCAGAGATCCTTCGCGGCGGGAGCTCGCGACAGAGTGAAGCGACCGGCGGCCGGGTGGCCGACCTCCAGCCGATCACCGACTCGCAGTCGCCACAACCTCGGCGTCAGTTCGCCGTTCGGCACGAGCACGATGAAGAACTCGAGTGTCGGCCCGTGCGGCGATGCGACCGAGTAGGGACGGTGCACATGATGCTCGCCGTCGCGCAGACCGAGTTGCAGGAACTGCCCCGCCTCGAATTGCGGCACGCCTGGCGCATCGAGCGTCAGCGTGAAGAGCCCTTCGTCCCAGACGCGGCGACCGACGACGATCGCTTCGCTCCACTTCAACGACATGCGGTTCCTTCCCTGGGAGCCGATCGAGCGAGCGACAATCGGTCGCCGCCGAGCCGTTCGCTCGCCCCGCGCGATCCGGCCGAGCGACTGCCGCACGCCGGCACTCCGGAGGCACCGTCTCGCACCGCAGCTCACCCCGCGCCGCGCATGCTCCGAACCGTCGACTCAGCGGTTGAACAGGAACGCCGGACTGTTGACCAGCGCCCACGCCAGATCCTGCACGCCGACCAGACGCGGGTTGGCTCGCTCCGCCCGACTCTGCTCCACCGCCAGCTTCAGACCGCGATAGGTCAGATCGTTGCGCAGCATCGTCTCGCGGATCAGCTCCTGTTGAGTCGCATCGCGGGCCTCGGGAGCGGTCCGCAGCGCCGCGGCGAGCGCCGGGTCGATGCCGGCTCGATCCAAGCGTCCCGAGCTGTCTGTCCCGGACAGACGGAAGCGACCGATCAGGTGCTTGCCGTCGGGGAACTTCTGCACGAGCGAAATCCGCAGGCGACTCGCGCCGTCGGCCACCACCGGCTCGGCGAATCGAACGATCGCCTGATGGTCCTTGCCGAACATCGGCATCACCGCCCAACCGGTCGTCTCGTTTCCGTCGACCGCTCCGGCGATCGGCCAACCCTCCTGGCTGAAGTCGGCCGTCGGCTCGATCAGCCCCACGCGAGTCGCCGATTCGGGCCGGGCCGGATCGAACCGTTCGACGATCCATTCGTTGAGGACCAGATTGCCGTTATCGGCTCGCCCCGGGCCTCCCGACGCGAGCGACGGATCGGCCAGCACTTCCAGTTTCAGTCCGGTCAGTCCCGACGCGGGGATCGGTACGACGATCCGATAGGTGTCGTGGCCGATCGGACCGGTGACGAACAACGAACCGTCGTCGCGAGTCACGAACTCGGCACCGACATCGGAGGCGAGCGATTCGGGATCGAGTCGGTTCCAGACCACCTCGGCGGTCTGCTGCGCTTCCCACTGCGCCTGACGCGGCGCGAGCTCGGCCAGGTACTCCTTCAGACGCGCCTCATGCTCCTCGAGATCGGCTCCCGCCTCGCGGAACGTTTCGAGCGCCAGTTCGGTTTCGTGCTCGGTCGGGAACCGAGCCAGGAAGCGCAGGAAGAGCTCTTCGATCAGCTTCCGATCGTCCGAGATCCGTGCGGTCATTCGAGCCAGTTCGTTGTCCGGATCGCCGATCGCCTGAGCGAGACTCGATCCGTTGACCAGCTTCATCACCGGTCCGAGCGCCACGCCGCTGCTCCGCTCGCACTCGCAGGCGCTCTCGCGGACCGGGCGACCGAAGTCGTCGAGGAACGGCACCGCGACTCCCGAGTCGGGAAGTTCCGCGGCGCGCACCCCTTCGGCCGCTCCCGGAATCCGGAACGGCGCTCCCGACGCGAAGTGGAAGCTGTCGAACAGCACCTCGGCCGGCAACCGCCGCGGAATCGCGTGGCTGTAGTTGACCTCGTCGTCCTCGTTCCACGGATTGGTGCGGACCGACAGCTGATACGTCCGACTGCGGCAGATCGTCCGGACGAGCTGCTGCATGTCGAAGCCCGATTCGATAAAGCGGTCGGTCAGATGGTCGAGCAGTTCGGGGTTCGTCGGCGGGTTGCCCGCGCGAATGTCATCGATCGGCTCGATGATCCCGACTCCGGTCAGATAGCCCCACATCCGATTGACGTACGAGCGAGCGAAGTACGGGTTCTCGGCGCTGGTGAGCCAATCGGCGAGCGCGACGCGGCGCGAGACGCCGGTCGACACGAAGCCGTCGTGCTCGAACGGGAACTTCGGCGGCGTCAGCTGCCCGGTCCGATCATGCCGCACCTCGCCGCTGCCGGTGTCGTAGATCACCTCGACCAGCGGCACCGCCCCTTCGACCGCCGAGCCGCCGATGCGCTGACCGACGAACTCGGGATCCTCCTTCCGTCCGACCTGCGAAAAGTAAGCCGCCAGCTCGTAGTACTGATCCTGGGTCCAGCGCTCGAACGGATGGTCGTGGCACTTGTTGCAGTTGAAGCGGATCGCCAGGAACAGATGCGTCGTGTTCTCCATCGCATCGACCGGCTCGCGCAGCACCTTCCAGTAGGCGGCCGGGGGATTCGCCAGGTTCGAGCCGTCCGCGGTCAGCACCTCGCGCGCGAACCGATCGTACGGCTTGTTTTCGGCGATCGAGTCGCGGATCCAGTTGCGGAGCGCGACCGATCCCTCTTCGCCCAGGAACTTCCGATTGACCTGCAGCAGGTCGGCCCACTTGTTGGTCCAGTACTCGACGAACTCGGGGCTGCCGATCAGACGATCGATCAGCTCGTCGCGTTTCGTCTTGGAGGGGCGCGAATCGTCGAGAAAGGCGCGGACCTGATCGGCGGTCGGCGGCAGACCGGCCAGATCCAGATAGATGCGGCGGACGAACTCGGCGTCGTCGCACAGTTCGCTCGGAAGGATCCGCATCCGCTGCAGCTTGGCGTCGACCAGTTCGTCCAGCGGATCGAAGACCGGCGCCGGCTGCCAGACGAATCCGCTCCGATCCCCCATCACCGTCAGCGTCGTCGCCGCGTAGGCCCCTTCGTAGCGCACCAGGATCGGCGCCTCGCCGCGCCGCAGCGTCGTCACGATGCCTCCGCGTCCCGCTTCGACGATCTCGATCCCGCCCGACTCGACGAACGCCTCGCTCGTCACGTCGCGGACCGCGCCGTCGGTGTAGGTCGCCATCACGCGCATCTGGACTCGCATGCCGGCTCGCGGGACGACCGGCAACTGCGGCTCGATCGTGATCGACGCGACGCGCGGACTCGAATCGAGATCGAACGGCACGCCGTCGGCGATCCAGCTCCGCAGCAGCTCGTAGTACGGCTCACCCGGCTTGGTCAGCATGCCGCCGACATGCGGAATCGAGCCGCTCGCCTTGAGCAGCATCAGACTCTGATCCGGAGCGACTCGATTGAAGCGCCGCGAACCGATCTCGTCGGTCAGCGAGCGGAAGTCGAACAGCGCGTCGTAACCGCGCAGCGAGAGCTTGAAGCCCCCCTTGCCGTCCTTCGACCCGTGGCAGGTCCCCTGGTTGCATCCGAGTCGCGAGAGGACCGGCTGCACGTCGCGGACGAAGCTCACGTCGACGTCCGGGTCGGAGTCCTCGTTCGAGCAGCGCTCGACGGCGGCCGGGCCGACCTCGGGCTCGAGCTCGCAGCCCGTCGTGAAGACGAGCGACGACAGCACGAAGGCGGACCAGAGAGAGGTGTGGACGGGCACCTTGAGGGACACCAAGAGAGACGCCGTGAGAGACATCAGGGCTCCGTGGTCGGCGACGCGGCGATGGGGCGGTTGAGGACGAGGTCGCGAGGATAGAGCGCGACGACGACCTCGGGGTCGGGGGTCTGGCCCTCGAGGAAGAGGTCGGTGACCGAGGTGAGGACCGAGCTATCGCGCGCGCGGTCGAGCGTCTCGAGCTCGCCCACGACGATGGTGTCGATGGGCGTCACGAGCCCGTTGTAGGCGGACTTGCTGCGTGGCGCCGCGAAGATGTCGTTGGTGTCCCAGAGGTCGCCGTCGCCGGTGAAGTCGACGCCGCGCACGGCCTCGGAGATCGGCTCTCCGCCCGAGCGCCGGAGCTCGTAGACGCGGGCCGGCACGAGCTGGCCGCCGGCCGCGTTGAAGGTGACCGTGTCGAAGTCGAAGTAGTGGACGATGAAGCCCTTGTAGAAGGCGATGGACGGCGTGCGCTGCGAGCCGTCGACCTCCTCGAGGCGGGCCTCGGGCAGGACGACCGGGCAGTTGATGGCGGCGTTGATGGGGATGGGGGTCTCGACGAGGCCGACGCGCTGCGCCTCGTCGACGGCGGAGAACGACGGCAGGAGCTCGCCCGCGTAGCGGTCCGTCACGGGGACGAGCACGACGTTCCAGAACGGGCTGTAGCCGAGGTCGCCGGGGATGGCGTCGAAGATCGGCGGGNNCCGCGCGGGGTCTCGAACTCGGGCGTGTCCGACGGCTCGACGAGGAGATAGAGCGGGATGGGGGTCGGCGAGACGGGGCCGAAGTCCCAGAAGCGGATCGGCTCGCCGTCCGCGAAGGCGGAGTAGAGCGGGATCAGCTCGGTGCGGTCGGGGAGGCCGTCGTTGTCGGTGATGCGCTGACGCCACGACGGGTCGCTCAGCAGGAGGTCCTCGACGATGGCCTCTTGTGGGAGGATGAGCTCGCTGCGCAAGACCTCGTCGCTGACGAGGGGCTCGATGCAGCCCGTGAGCAGCGCCAGGCCGGCGCACAGCGGAATTGTCATTCGCTGGGTCGGCNNCTCCGGCCCGCTCCGCCGCGGGCTTGCGGCTGGGCGAGCTGCCGTTTGTGATTTCGCATGACGGTCACCGCGGTGTGAAGACGATTCGGAAGGTGGCGTCGACGCTGCCGGTGTCGGGGCGCTCGCGGAGCCGGGTGCGCCAGAGCGACTGGTTCACACACTCGGCGAGGCCGGGCAGCGGCAGCGGGGCGACGTTGACGGAGGAGACCTTGCCGTCGGGGTCGTAGACGACGGTCGCCGTGGTCCCGCTCGCCTGGTCACGGCCCGCCGCGCGTGCCGCGGCGCCATAACAGGTCTCGAGGGCGCCGCGGGTCGACTCGAGCGCGCGGG
>DMPQ01000306.1:2558-4247 GCA_003455945.1 Planctomycetaceae bacterium | reverse complement strand
TGCGCCGACAACGGCTCGGGGCGAGTCTGGGCGCTTCGTCCGACCGAAGACGGGCACGTCACCAACGAAGAGCTGCTCGCGCTCCCCGTCTCGAGCAAGACCGGGATCGCCTCGGTCCAGGCGGACGCCGACGGCGAGCCGTTGTTGGTGATCCTCGGCGAGCACGACACGACCGACGGTTCGATCCGTCGCCTCGTTCCGGCCGAGCGAACGGCCGCCTCGTCGTTTCCGACTCGACTCTCCGAAACCGGCATCTTCGCCGATCTCGCGTCGCTGACCGTCGCCGATTCGTTCGTCGCCTACGACGTCGCCGCACCGCAGCGCCAAGGAGAATCGCGCTCGCGTCGCTGGATCAGCGTTCCGGGCGATGGACATGATCCCGACGGAGCGGTCGATCGGATCGGCTTCGACGAAGAGCGACCGTGGGAGTTTCCGGCCGGCACGATCTTCGTCCAGCACTTCGAGCTGCCGACGAACGAATCGGGGGACGGAGCGTGGCGCCGCGTCGAGACGCGCGTGCTCGTCCGTCATCACGGCCACGGCGTCTATGGACTTTCGTACCGCTGGAACGACGACCAGCAGGATGCCCAACTCGTCACCACGCCTCAGACCGTTCGCTATCCGGTCGAATCGCCCGAAGGATCGGTAACCGAACGGACCTGGCAATTCTTCGATCGCCAGGCCTGTCTGAGCTGCCACAATCCGAACGCCGGGTTCGTACTCGGAGTCAACACGGCGCAGCTGCTCGGTGCCGAAGGGGGAGCGAGACGGCTGGCCGATCTCGAACGACGCGGCTACTTCCGTCAGCCGCTGCCGACCGACATCGCCTCGCGAATCGAACTGCCGGTCGATCCGCGCGACGAGTCCCTGCCGCTCGAACGGCGAGTCCGTTCGCTGCTCGCGACCGAATGCTCCGCCTGTCATCGCGAAGGGGGAGCGCGAGCCAACTTCTACGCCGAACTGCACGGCACCGCGGAGNNTCGCCGAACTGGCCATCGCGCCGCTGCAGGGAGATTTCGGCATCGCCGACGCACGACTGATCGCTCCGGGAGATCCGCACCGGTCGGTTCTCTACTACCGACTGGCCAAGCTCGGACAAGGGCGGATGCCGTTCGTCGGAGCGCACGAGCTCGACGAAGAGCTGCTCGCACTGGTCCGTCGCTGGATCGCGGAACTCGATCCGAACGCCGCTCAGCCGACCTACCGCCGAGCGGTCGACGTTCTGTCGATCGATGCCGAGACCGATCGTCACGAACAGCTCGATCGNNACGGGCGGATCATTCGCGGTCTGGCAAGCGGTCCTCGACGGATCGCTCGACGACTCGCGACGCCGCGAGACGATCGAACGGATGCTGGCTCAGGGGAGTCCTGCCGCCCGTGATCTCTTCGAGTGGTTCGTCGCTCAGGAAGAGCGGACGCAGCGCCTGGGGACCGACTTCGATCCGTCGACCGTCTTGATGCTCGCCGGAGATGCCTCGCGCGGAGCGGCACTCTTTGCCGACACTCAGCAGCTCTCGTGCGCCAACTGCCATAGCGTCTCGAAAGAGACACCTTCCGTCGGACCCTCGCTGGTCGAGATCGGCGGACGCCTGTCGCGCAACGAACTGCTCGACCAGATCGTGCGGCCGTCGATGAAGATCGCACCGGAGTATCGGACCTCGACGGTCCTGCTGATCGACGGCAGTTCGC
>DMPQ01000306.1:0-2512 GCA_003455945.1 Planctomycetaceae bacterium | reverse complement strand
GGCGCCGAACGACTGAGGACGTGATCGACCGCTCGGTAATTGCAGGGAAGCGACCGAGCGGATCGAGCCGCTGCGGCAGGGGCACGAGAGTCGGTCCCTCGTGCGCTCGGAGGTGATCGAGTCGCTCCGAACGCCGATGCTCCGCAACGACTCCCTTCGCGACGACTCAGCGCGCCGGCGAACGGCTTCCCGTTGCGATCATCGCCTCGTCCGAACGACTCGGATCGAGCGATGCGAGATGCTCGCGACTTGGAGCCTCGGTCGCGATCGTCGCNNCGATTCGCTCGCAGCACGGCGGCAGTCACTCCGGCCAGCGCCGTGAACATCGGAAAGTTGCCGTCCTCGATCAGCACGTCGTGCCAGAGCGAGTTGAAGCCGGTCGACGAGAGAGTCCCGAGGTGGATCCAGGCGATACAGCGGAGATTCCAGGCGATCGCTCGATCGAATGCCAAGCGGAGCGCCGCGACGACCGAACCGATCACGAAGAGCAGGAAGAGCGACGTTCCGATCAGTCCCGTCTCGGCCAGTAGCGCGAAGACCGTATTGTGCTGCACATAGACGCTGACGCGCTGCAGCGGTCGACCGGTGATCGCCCGTTCGATGTAGTCGCGATTGTGATCGAGGTACTGGCCGTAACCTACGCCGGTCCATGGCCGATCCCGAAGAATCTCCCAGGCAGCCTGAGCCAGCAGCGGGCGGAGCGACGCCGACTCTTCCATCTGTTCGACCGTGACGTGCTTGTCGCGTTTGAACGAGGACGCCGCTTCCTTCAACTGGATCAGCACCGGCAGACCGACGACCAGTCCGATCACGATCAAGGCGTATCTCGGACGCGCCGGAAGTTGCCANNCTGCGCGTGTAGGTCAGATAGACGCCGAGCAACGTCAGCAGGACGTAGGCGGCGATCAGAAAGCGGCCGCGGCGTCCTACCTCGGGCCAGAAGGTCGCCGCCGACAGCATCCCCATCGTCATCGCGATGCCGTTGGCGACCGGGTTCAGGAACGGACCGCGCGCTCGGCCCAGATACTCCTCGAACTCGGGCGAAACGATGAACCGCGGAAAGACCAATGCCTCGAGCCCGCGAGTCTCGAAGACCGCGGTCACCGCCAGGTAGGCACCGAACGCGGTCAGCGCCCAGCGCAGTCGTCGGATCGACCGCTCGTCGAACGACGTNNCGCGACGCGACGAAATAGACGATCGCCGGCAGCAGCAGGAAGAACAGAAAGTACGAGAGAGGTTTCTTCTCGTTGAAGCTCCAGTTGGTCATCGCCAACTGGATCGCGACGAAGATCAGAAAGCCGGCGAGCCCCGTTTCGGTCGCGCCCCACGTCGGCGGCAATGCTTCCGAGCGGAAGACCGTCAACAACCAGCGCAGCGTCAGGAAGCCGACCAACAGCCGCGGGATCGTGATCGGGAGCGGCCCGAGNNGCGAGATCGGTCCCGACATTCCCCTTGCGGGCATACAGAACCGCCGCGGCGAGTCCGACGATCGCGATTTCGATCAGCACGACCGCCATGAGAGCCGAAGTCCGATGGGGCATCTACGTCCGGCACCCGCGCGCCGACGTCCCCTGGTTATCGACTCGATGCGCTACCCGAGACGGAGACTCATGCGAGTCGGCTGATTTTTCGGATCAGGCAACGACGCGCGAGTCTTCGGCGCAGCGAAGCGAAGGGGGCCGGTCGTTCGTCCCCCGACCGAGCTTCGTTCGCCCGGCGAAGGCCCCTCCGCGGCGCCCCCCGTTCACTCGCTCCGACTCTCGTAANNCGGGAGCACAGACCCGGTTTCGGCCGGAACGTTTGGCCCGGTAGAGCTCCTCGTCGGCGAGCTTCAGCAGCATCGCCGGAGTCGCCTCGGGGCCGACCAGCGACGCTTCGCTGACGCCCAGACTGGTCGTCACCTCGAGCGGGCCGTCGGCGGTCGAGAAGGGGCGCGATTCGATCTCGCGCCGGCAGCGCTCCGCGATCCCGATCGCGTCGATCAGATCGGTCTCGCCGAGCACCATCACGAACTCTTCCCCTCCGTANNCGGCAGAACAGATCGCCCGCTCGCGAAACCTGCTGCAATCGCGAAGCGAACTCCTTGAGCACCTCATCGCCGACCAGATGACCATGCCCGTCGTTGATCGACTTGAACCGATCGATGTCGAGCATGACGATGGCCAGCGGACGGTCGCTTCGGCGTCGGCGTGCGAGTTCCTGATCGAGCGAGTCGATCAGGTAGTTCTTGTTGAACGCCTTGGTCAGTCCGTCCCGAGTCATCGCGGCGTAGACCGTTTCGTGGTACTGCGCTTCGAGACAGTCCGCCGCGAGGAACTTGAAGATGAAGCTGCCGAACTTCAGCGCCTCGCCGCCGGTCAGACGCCGCCGCNNCGATCGGCTGTTCGTCGACGAACGTTCCGTTGGTGCTTTCGAGATCGACCAGCGCGTAACCGCCGTCGACTCGTTCCAACCGAGCGTGCAACCGCGAAACGTTCGGATCGTCGAGAACGATGTCGCACTTGGCATCGCG
>DMPQ01000411.1 GCA_003455945.1 Planctomycetaceae bacterium | reverse complement strand
GGAGTGGCCGGGCCCACCTGGCAAATCAGCGCGCCGGTGGGCCGAACTCCCCGAGCGGCGTGCCGTCTTCCTTCCAGACGCGGACCACGCTGTCGAGACCACCTCCGGCGAGCACCTTGCCGTCCCACGACACGGCGACTCCGTAGACATAGTCGGCGAAGCCGCCGAGCTGCCGGACGTTCCCTCCGTCCGCCGCATTCTTCACGTGGACGTTCCGATCGCCGCAGCTCGCCGCGACCAAGGTCGACAGCCCCAGGTATCGGACGCTCGTCACTTCCTTGCCGAATCCTCCGATCGTCCGCAACTGCTCGCCCGTTTGGGCGTTCCAGACCTTCACCGCCGCATCCGAGCCTCCCGTGACCAACGTCCGGCCGTCGGCACTCCACGCGACCGACTGGACATGCGCCGTATGCCCTTCGAAGCCGCGGATCACCTTGCGTCCGTCGACATCGAACGTTCGCGCGAAGCGATCGGTCGCGCTCGTCGCAAGCGATCGCCCGTCGGGAGAAAAGCGAACCGACAGCAGCACGTCACTGTGAGGCTGATCGTAATCGTGCACGACCGCCCCGGAGTTCGGATCGATCAGCGTCAGCTGACCGCTGCGCGACGGCAGCCCCCCGCCGACCGCCAACAGCGAACCATCGGGCGAGAAGTCCAGACAGGTCACGCGGTCGACGAACGGCGAGTCTCCTTGGAAATCGCCGATCGTCCGCTCCCAACGCCATTCGTCGCGGCAGTCGACCGCCGAGAGGGTTCCGTCGCGAGCGACCCACAAGTCGCTGCCGGTCGAGACTCCGGTCGCGAATCGCTGCGGGATCGCTTCGGGGGCGAACGCCGCGACCGACCGGACAGGCGAGCCGTCGGCGGCATCCCAGAGCGACAGCAGGCCGTCGGCATCGACGGCGGCGACCAGATCGCCGACCAGCGCGGCGTGAACGAACGCGGGGCGTCGCTCGGCGAACTCCTTGGCACTCGTCTCGGCCTGCTGCTGCCGTGACGTCCGATCCGCATCGGCCTGAGCGACCTTCGCTTCCCAGCCGGGGATCGCGTCGCTTGCGCGCTGCAGCGCCTCGGTCGCCCGCTCGGCCGTTCGAGTCGCTCCTTCGAGGCCACGCTGAGCCGCGACCAGTTCGTCCATCGCCTTGCGAGCCGGTTCGTCGGCGGCCTTGAAGGCCGCATCGGCCGCTTGCGCCGCTTGACGAGCCGGTTCGAGGGAGGCTTCGAGCTCGGCCTTGCGCCTCGTTGCGCCGTCGAGTGCCGCGACCGCTCCGTCGAGTTCGGTGCGCGCGGCCGCGAGCGCTTCGGCCTGAGACGGATCTTGGGCCAGACCGTCGACCCGCGCCTGAAGATCGTTGCGCTTCGCTTCCGCCGCAGCACGTTCCCCTTCCGCGGCTGCAATCGCCTGTTCGATCCGAGTCGTCTCGGCCGTCGCGGCGTCGAGCGCGGCCTGAGCCTGATCGCGAGCGGCGGCGAGCGGATCGTACGCCGTCTGCTTCTGCGTCTGAGCCTCGGTCGCCTTGGTCACCGCCTCGTTGGCGGCGGTCAGGTTCGCTTCCTCCGCCGTCTTCTGCTGCTGAGCGACGGCCAGGTCCTGCTGCGCCAGTTCGACATGTCGAGCTGCCAGCGCCGCCGCCTGCTGATCGCGACCGACCTGCAGTTCACGCTCGGCCGAGCCGTCGCGCTGCGCGATCGGCTGCGCATCGTCGGCGTTCCAGACTCGCAGCGAAGCACCGTCGCCGAACGACAGGACACGACGCGTCGAGCCGACCAGCAACGCGGCTCGCACCGGTCCGCCGTGCGACATCGAGCGGAGCGACTGTCCCGCTTCGGCGTTCCAGAGAACGAGTTGTCCCCCTTCATCGGCGCTCAGCAACTCCGCTCCGTCGGTCGCCGAAAGAGCGGTGATCGGAGAACCGTGCGACTCGAGCGTCGCGACGGCGGTCCAGGGGGCGGTCGGATCGGTTCCCTCAGGCATCGCGAACAGGCGGATCCGATGATCGTTCCCCGCCACCGCGACTCGTCCGATTCCCGGCAATCCGATCAGTCGCGTCACTCCCGACTCGAGCGCCGTCTGTCCGATCAGCACCGGCGAGCCGTCGTCGCCGCGGCGCCAGGCGAACAGCCGATCGGCCGAGGCGCCGAAAATCAGCGAAGCATCGCCGACCACCGCCAGATGGTCGAGTTCCGGCTCCGCGACCTCGCCGCCGCCGATCGTATCGCTCCTCAGGACCGCACCGGATGCCGCGTCGATCAGGTCGATCCGGCCGGGGCGCGTCACGACCAGCAGTGCGCTACCGTCGATCGTCGGGACGAAGCAGCGAACGGCGGTTTCGAAGGGGACCGCCGCTCGGACTGACGGCGTCGAACGGGACCAGAGCTTGACCGAACGATACCCTCCGGTCGCCATCCGCTCGCCCGACGGCGCGAACGCGATCGCCTGGATCAGGTCGATATCGGCGACTCCCGGTCGATCGTAGATCCCTCGCTCGATCAGCTGCGGATCGGTCAGCCGTCCCGCCTCGCGACGCGATGCCAGGCGATGCAGCACGACCTGATTGGCACGAGCCGCGGCGAGCGTGCGACCGTCGGGAGACAACGCCACCGCATAGACCGGATTGACTCCCGCCGGCAGCGGCTCGAACTCGATCGCCGACGTGCCGAGGCTCCCTTCGGTCGCTCCCTGATCGATCCAGAGCTTCAGCAAGCCGAGCTCTTCGCCGGTCAGGTTCACCGCCTGAGCCTTGTTCCCTTCGGGGGGCATGATCGGCTCGGTCCGATGCGCCGCGAGCCGAAAGAGCAGACTCTCGTCGGCATTCCCCGGAACGATCGCCGCCCCTTCGTTGCCGCCTGCCAGCATCGTCTCGGGACTCTCGAGCACGAGCTCCCCTTCGGCGACGCTGCCGCTGTGACAAGCCAGGCAGTTGCGACGCAGGATCGGAAGCACCTCGGTCGCGAAGTCGACCGGATCGGGATGGTCGATCGTCGCGACCGGGATTTCGACCGCTGTCGCCAGGGTCAGCGGCGATCCGATCCAGGCGCCGGCCAGCAGGGCCGCCGTGCTCAGTCGCGCGAAGTACGAAGGGAAAGGCATGAGTGGGTCCGCCTGTCAGTTGCCCGAGATGACGCGTGTCGATGGCCCGCGACGGTGTCAATTGCCCGAGACGATCGTGATGCTCGCGGTCGTCGAGCCGGTCACGTCGAGTTCGTTGAACTTGGAAGTCGCGGTGATGGTCAGTTCGATCGGACCGACCGGCGTTTCGGCGGTCGTCGCGACCGCCAGATCCAGATGCGTCGCATCGGCCGCCAGTTCGCCGCCGGCGATCGAGAGCCCAGGAATCGACGGAGCCGAAACGGTGATCGTGACCGGNNGCCGGTCGCGGACAGCCCGAACGGCGCCGATTCGACCACCACCTCGATCTGCGGCGCGACGGCCGTGTAGACCCGATCGGCCGGCTGATTGGCGTTCCGAGTCGCCTCGAGCGCAGCCGTTGCCGTTTGGAGTTCGGTCGCCAGCGCCGCGACGGCCGCATCGATCTCGTCCAGACGGGTCTGAGCGGCAACTTCATCGGCGGCGATCTTCTCGATCGCGATGCGAGCGGCGTCGGTCGCATCGGCGGCGATGCGCCGCGCGGCAGCGGCTGCCTGGACCGACGCGGTCGCGGCGGCGAGCATCGCG
>DMPQ01000252.1 GCA_003455945.1 Planctomycetaceae bacterium | reverse complement strand
AACGTTGGCGGGCGCGACTAGACGACGGCGAACGGTTCCAGCTTCGCCAGTGCAGCATCAGACTCGGTTCCTCGGCCTACCTCCAATCGCATCGGTCGTCCGTCGAACGGATGCGGAAACTCCAGACGGACGGCGGTCAGCAACATCCGGTAGACGCCGGTCGTCGCGAAGAAGGCCTGATTCCAGCGGTGGTCGCCGTGGCGATGATCACCCAGGATCGGATGAGCCAAGTGATTCAGATGGCGACGGAGCTGATGCCAGCGACCGGTCAGCGGCTCGAGCTCCAGATGCGTGAAGCGACTCGTCGGAAACTCGCCGATCGGCCAGGGCGTCTCGAAGCGTCGGCGCGGTCGATAGCGAGTCACCGCGGCGCGTTCCGGTCCGTCACTCGCCTCCTGAGTCGTTGCCTGATCCTCGGGGCCGCTCCGCAGCGGTCGATCGATCTCACCCGATTCGGTCACCCAGCCGCGGACCAGAGCCTCGTACGTCTTGCGGACCTGGCGCGTCTCGAAGAGATCCCCCAGTCGTTTCGCCCCCTCGCTCGTCAGCCCGAACAGGATCAGGCCGGCGGTGGGACGGTCCAGGCGATGAACCGGATACAGATACGCTCCGATCTGATCGCGGAGCGTCTGGAGAAGGACCGGTTCGTCGGGGCCGCTCATCGGACCCCGATGGACCATCAGCCCGGCCGGCTTGAAGACGGCGATCAGATGCTCGTCCTGATGGACGATCTCGATCGGGCGAGTCAGTGCGTCGCGGATGAAATCGTCCGCATCGTCGGGCAACTGGTCGGTCGGCGGTCGTTCGAACGGAGCCGAATCCAAGCGACGCATCTCCGGTTACTGGCCGAGGCGGCCGTCTACTTCGACGCCCTTCCGGCTCGCGCAGCAAAATAGACCACCGCGCCGATCGTCGCCAGAGCGAGCAGGCCCGCGACGCAGAGTCCGCCGAGGATCACCATCTCCCAAACGCCGAGACCGAACATCGCTTCGCTCCCTATTTCGAATCAGGTCCGCCGTCTCGAATCGATCGAGGTTTCACTCCGACGGTAACCGTTCGTTTTCGTCGACCAAACCGGCTTCTTGCCACAATCCCCACCGAAAGGCCTGTTCCTTGGTGGCTCGGAAGATCGTCCGATGCTGCTCGTTCGGCTGATCCGAGTAGGTCCAGCGGAGCGTTTCGGGGGCCGATTCGTCGAGCACCGCGGCGAGGGCTCGCGTATGGACCCGGATGTCCTCGGCGTCGGAGCCGGCAAACCAGAAGGAGAGTTTTCGAGCGCCGAGTGCTGGGGCCCACGTCGAAGCCTCGCGAACGATTCGATGATCGTCCCACCAGAGCGACGGATCCATCGCCAGGTAGATCTCGAACAGCTCGCTCTCGCGGACCAGCGTATCGACGACGAACAGCCCCGCGAGCGATTCGCCGACGATCGCCCGGCGCTTGTCGACTCGGTAACGCCGTTCGATCTCGGGAATCAGCTCGTCGCGAATGAAGGCGCGAAACGTCGCCGCGCCGTCGGTCTGCGGAGCGAACTGGGCGTCGTAGAGAGTCGTCGACGGGCCCGAGAGATCGCGGCGGCGGTCGGCATTCTCGATGCCGACCACCAACAGCGGCTCGATCGCCTCTTGCTCGACCAGTTCGGCGATCGTGTTCGCCAGGTGAGGAAAATCTTCGGCGACGCCGCCGTCGGGCATGTAGAGGACCGGATAGACGCGGTCTCCCGAAGCATAGTCAGGCGGAAGCCAGACGCACAGCCGCCGCGTCTCGTCCAGGAGCTCCGATCGCAGCTCGAACGAGTCATGTTCCGGTACCGGATCGTCGGCGACAGTCGAGCCGCAGCCGAACGTCGACATCAGAAGGATCGTCGTCACCAACAGTCGAATCATCGGTCGGTCATTCCGAGAAGTGGCGTCGCTCGAGTCGCCGTCGACTCGCCAGCGAAGTCCGATCGTCGCAAGAGTTTCGGTAGCCGACCACCCCCGAGAGTCACCGGTCGTGATGTCGGACGAGGGGACTTCGGTGCGTCGAGCAGGCCGATTATGTTCGCGAACCGTCCAAGTCACCTCGGAGAGATCGCATGACCGACTCGCTACCGCTCGGCCGCTATCGACACTACAAGGGGCGCGACTATCGGGTGCTCGGAATCGCTCGACACAGCGAGACCGAAGAGCGGTTGGTCGTCTATCGAACCGACTACGGAGCCCGCGACCTGTGGGTCCGCCCGCTGTCGATGTTCGTCGAAACGATCGAGATCGACGGCGCAGCGGTCCCACGTTTCGCCTACGTCGGCCCCTGGGACGAATCGAGCGATTGACCGCATCGCCCCCCAGCCCGCCGCGTCAGCAAGGGGTCTCCGTACCTCCCCAGCCCGAAGCGCCCAGCGCAGGGGCCCTTCGTGCTCCGAGGCGGGAAACGCTGCGACCGGGGTCGGTCGCACGACGGCGATCCGGTGCGACCGGGGCCCGAATAGTCCCGAAGGGACGTCCGAAAATAGCCCGGCGATTCATCGCCGGGTATCGAGGTCCCTTGGCACGAAATCCGGAGTCCCGTTAGGGACGGCAGAACGGTGTGGCGAAACGGCCGGTCATCTCATTCGTGCGGCATGACGGAGGCGACGACACCGGTTTCACGGTGAGGCTGCAGCAAGTGGCGTGGCGGTAGACGGGGCTGATCCCGGCGCTTCGCTTCGGGCTGGTTGGGTCGGTCAGGAACCGTTGCGTCGATGTGGGCCCGCGTCGTCCCCGACGCGCAGCCGTGCGACCACGACCGCT
>DMPQ01000185.1 GCA_003455945.1 Planctomycetaceae bacterium | reverse complement strand
TCGCTGACGCGTCGGGCTGGGGGTGCGCGGTGACTCGACGCCCCTCTACCGGGATCGCAGACTAGGCCGGTGACGGGGTGGTGGGCATAATGGGCCGACCGGGCGGAGTCGCACGCCGCCTCGGGCCTCGGCATCATTCGCGTTCAGGAGCGGAATCCCTTGAATCGTCGAACTCTCCGGCAGCTGTCGATCGTCGCGGCGTCGCTCGCGGCGTTGCTCGTTCCCGCCTCGCTCCTCTCGGCTCAGGTGATCAACCGGAAGTACGGCCAGGAGGACAAGTTCCGGCAGCTCGACGAGATCCTGCCGACTCCGAACGACTATCGGACCGCCTCCGGAGCTCCGGGGCACGAGTACTGGCAGCAGCGAGCCGACTACGAGATCTCGGTGACGCTGCTCGACGACGAACGACGGATCGTCGGTGACGAGACGATCACCTACACGAATCTCTCGNNCACCCGACCCTCTTTCGTACATCTGGATCCAGCTCGATCCGAACCTCTATCGTCCCGATGCGCCGGGGCGGCTGACCGAGGTGGACGGCGATCCGTCGCGGATGAGCTTCGACGCCTTCAAGGCGATGCGTCTGCAGGAGCAGTTCGACGGCGGCGTCGAACTGACTCGCGTGCAGGACGGTCTCGGCAACGCTCTCCCCTATGTCGTCGTCGGGACGATGATGCGGATCGATCTGCCGCTGCCGCTCCAGCCGGGGACCGCGACTCGTCTGGGGATCGGCTGGACCTATGCGATCAACGACACCAAGTACTTTCCGGGACGGACCGGTTTCGAGCACTTCGCCGAGGACGACAACTGCATCTACGAGATGGCTCAGTGGTTCCNNCTCGCGTCGCCGCCTACACCGACTATCAGGGATGGCAGCACAAGCAGTATCTGGGGCGAGGGGAGTTCACGCTCGAGTTCGGCGACTATGTCGTGCGCATCACGGCGCCGGCCGATCATGTCGTCGCTTCGACCGGCGTGCTGCTCAACCCCGACGAGGTGCTGAAGCCGGAATGGCGCGAGCGGCTGGAGCAGGCCAAGGGGGCCGAAAAGCCGGTCTTCGTCGTGACGCCCGAAGAGGCGAAGGCGAACGAGACGAGTCGTGCGACCGAGACGAAGACCTGGATCTTCAAGGCGGACGAGGTGCGCGACTTCGCGTGGGCGTCGAGCCGGAAGTTCATCTGGGACGCGTGGGAGCACGACGTCGAGGGGAACAAGGTGATGGCGATGTCGTTCTATCCGAACGAAGCCGAACCGCTCTGGAGTCGCTACTCGACCCACGCCATCGTCCACACGCTCGACGTCTACTCGCGATACACCTTCCGCTATCCGTACCCGGTCGCCATCAGCGTCAACGGACCGGTCGGCGGCATGGAGTATCCGATGATCTGCTTCAACGGGCCTCGCCCCGAGAAGGACGGCACCTACAGCTCGCGGACCAAGTACGGACTGATCTCGGTCGTGATCCACGAGGTGGGGCACAACTACTTCCCGATGATCGTCAACTCGGACGAGCGACAATGGACCTGGATGGACGAAGGGCTCAACACCTTTCTGCAGTACCTGGCCGAGTGCGAATGGGAGGAGAACTATCCGTCGAGTCGCGGCGAACCGAAGCGGATCGTCGGGTACATGTCGAGTCGTGATCAGGTGCCGATCATGACCAACTCGGAGTCGATCCTGCAGTTCGGTCCGAACGCCTACTCCAAGCCGGCGACCGCACTCAACATCCTGCGCGAGACGATTCTCGGGCGCGAGGTCTTCGACTTCGCGTTTCGCGAGTACGCTCGTCGTTGGCAGAACCGCCGTCCGACGCCGGCCGACTTCTTCCGGACGATGGAGGATGCGTCGGGGACCGATCTCGACTGGTTCTTCCGCGGCTGGTTCTACACGACCGATCACGTCGACATCGCGCTTGCCGGAGTCCGCGAGTTCACCGTCGACACGACCGATCCGGACGTCGAGAAGCAGCGCCGCCGCGAAGAGCGGGACGCCGAGCCGCAGACGCTCGCCGAACAGCGGAACGCCGAACTGCCGAAGCGGACCGAGGCGTATCCCGAACTGCTCGACTTCTACAACGAGTTCGACGAGCTGAACGTGACTGATGCGGAGCGCGAGGCCTACCGCAAGGCGCTCGAAGGGCTGACCGACGAGCAGCGCGAGTTCCTGCAGGACGGCTCGTTCTACTATGTCCTCGACTTCGTGAACGAAGGGGGATTGGTGATGCCGATCCTGCTGGACCTCGAACTCGAGGACGGTTCGCATCAGGAGGTGCGGATCCCGGCCGAGATCTGGCGGCGCAATTCGGAACGGGTCTCGAAGATGGTGGTGGTCGGTTCGCCGATCCGCCGGATCGTGCTCGATCCGCATCTGGAAACCGCCGACGTCGACCGGACCGACAACTACTTCCCGCCCGAGATTCCGCGGAGTCGGTTCGAGCTGTTCCGCGACGGTCGTTCGGGGCCTCGCAACGAAATGCAGCGTGCCGGACTCGGTCAGGAACAGCCGTCGGCCGAGGCCGAAACCGAAGCCGGTTCGGCCGAGGAAGGAGCCGAAGGCGAACAGCCTCGTCGCCGCCGTCGTCGCGATCAGTGATCGGTCGTGGGGCCGACGCAAAGCGCCGACCCGACCAGCCCGACGCGTCAGCGAGGGGTCTCTGTGCCTCGCAGCTCGAAGCGCCAAGCGCAGGGGTTCTCCGTGCCCCTCAGCCCCACGTCTCGATTAGCAAAATGCTGCGACCGAGGTTGGTCGCACGA
>DMPQ01000116.1 GCA_003455945.1 Planctomycetaceae bacterium | reverse complement strand
TCTTCATCGACGAGCTCGATGCGCTCGGCAAGGCGCGCGGTTCGGGGCTGGTCAGCGGTCATGACGAGCGGGAACAGACGCTCAACGCGCTGCTGGTGCAGATGGACGGTTTCGATTCCAACGCCGGCGTGATCGTGATGGCGGCGACCAATCGCCCCGAAACGCTCGACCAGGCGCTGCTCCGCCCCGGACGCTTCGATCGGAACGTGCTCGTCGATCGCCCCGACGTCCGCGGACGGGAGGCAATCCTGAAGGTGCACGTCAAGAACGTGAAGCTCGATCCTTCGGTCGACCTGAAGCACATCGCGTCGATCACGTCCGGCTTCGTCGGCGCCGATCTGGCGAACCTGGTCAACGAGTCGGCGCTGCTCGCGGCGCGAGCCGGTCGCGAATCGGTCGGCAGCAAGGAGTTCGACGACGCGGTCGAGCGAGTCACCGCGGGGCTCGAAAAGAAGCAGCGGGTGATGAGCGACGACGAGAAGGAACGGATCGCCTATCACGAGGCCGGCCACGCGCTCGTCGCCTACAGCCTGCCGAACACCGACCCGGTCCATAAGGTCTCGATCATCCCGCGCGGCGTCGCGGCGCTCGGCTACACCATGCAGCGTCCCGAAGCGGACCGCTATCTGGTGACTCAGTCCGAGCTCGAGAGTCAGCTGCAGATCCTCCTCGCCGGCACGCTCGCCGAAGAGCTCGTCTTTCACGACATCTCGACCGGAGCCCAGAACGATCTCGAACGGGTCACCGATCTGGCGCGAGCGATGGTGGTCGAGTTCGGCATGAGTCGCCTGGGACGGATCAACTACAAGGAGACGCGTCGCGCGGCGTTCCTGTCGGGGAGCGTCGAGGACACCGGACGGGTCCACAGCGAAGCGACGTCGCGCGAGATCGATCGCGAGGTGCGACGGATCATCGACCAGGCGCTCGCCAATGCCCGATGCATCCTGGAACTCCGTCGCGATGCGCTCGAGACGCTGACGCGGCGGTTGATCGAGGTCGAGGCGATCGACTCGCGGGAGTTCGAACAGATCATGCAGCGTTCGATCGTCGGGCCGCGCGTCGTCCCCGGCACGCTGCTGGGGCCGGAACGGCGCGGAGAGTCGACCGAAGCGCGTCGAGCTCGGCTGGCCGAAGCCCCGAGCGATGACGACTCGGCGTCGGAATCGGCGACCGGGTGAGCGATCTCGCCGGTTCTGAGGATCGGACCGAGGGCGTTCCGCGCGCCTCCCGGGACACTCCGCGACCGGTCGCTTGAAACCGCCGGCGCGCGGTTCGTAGACTACGAGATGGGATCGGCGGCGGGAGAAACCCTGTCGCCGCCCCTTCCTCTTCTCATCTCGTCCCGCTCCTCACTCCTCCTCCCGAGGTCGCCATGACCGACAGGACCGCGGCCGATCTTTCCGATCGGCTCGCCGCCGAAGGGCTCTTGTCCGATGCCGAGCTGACTCGGGCCCGCGCGATCGACTCGACCGATCCTGCCGCGTGGGCGAAGGAGATCGTCGAGGCGGGCCTGCTGACTCGCTGGCAAGCCGCGCGGATCGTTTCGGGAAAGGGGAGCCTGACGCTCGGCCCGTTGGTCCTGCTCGAACGGATCCCGATTCTCGCCCTGTCGGAACTGTTCGTCGCGCGCGAGCGGAACGGAAGCGAGTCGCGTTGGATCGAGGTGCTGCCGGAGGGGCGTGAGGTCTCGGAGCCGACCGATCTGTCGGCCGGCGACGCGGTCGCCGTCCGCAGCACGACGACGATCGACGGACGCGTCGTCGTCGATCATGGTCCGGTCGCCGGCCAGTGCTCGGCTCAACTGATCCGCAAGGGGGTCCGTTGGGAGCGCCCCGAAACGGCCAAGCTGCTCCGCGCCGCGTGTCGCGCCCTCGCGCCGCTGCACAACGATCGCCGCGGCTTGGGCCGAATCGCGCCGACCCAGTTCGTCCGTTCGAATCAGCGCTATCGTCTGGCGACTTGGGGGACCGGCGCATTCGAGCGGACCGCCGACGATCCGTTCGTCGCTCCCGAACTNNTGTATCTGGCGTTCGGAACGACGACACCCTCCAAGGTGCAGGCGAAGAGTCGCCTGGATCAGTGGCTGCTGAAGATGGTCGACGCCGATCCGTCGAAGCGTCCGACCCTCGATGCCGTCGCCCGCGCGATCGACGAGTGGCTGGCCGCCAAGCAGACCGAGACCGAGGAACCGACCGTCGCCTCGGCCGACGACGGCACGGTCGTCGGCGGGGATACCACCGTCTCGGAGAACAGCGGCTCGGTCACGTCGCTCTTCGGTCGCGGCGTCGCGATCGAGAGCGGAAGCGCATCGTCCGCTCCCGCCCCGGTCCTTCCCGAGATCGTCGGCAACGTCGTGAAGGTCGCCGCGCTGCCGTCGATCGCAGCGGAGGTCCGCTTCGCTCCGGCAGCGGGGCATGCGTTTCGTCCCGAGCAGGTCCAGTTGCATCGCCCGGAAGCGAAGAAGCGATCTCTGGCGATGGCGATCGCCATCTATGCGGTCGTCGGCGTCGTGACGCTGGCCGTGACGGTGGCCGGTCTGTTCTGGGCTCTGCAACCAGAGACCGAAGTCGCCGACGCTGCGAAGTCGGACGCTGCGGCGATCAAGCCGAAGGACCAGGGGGCTGCGCCCGCGGAGCCGGCGGACGGCATTCCCGCCGCCAACCCGGCTCCGCTGATCGCCATCGACGAACCGATCATCGATGTCCCGACGCCGCCGCAGCCCGCCGGACTTCCGGGCGGATCGCTGCCGGCCGGAGCGGGTGTCGCAGGCGGAAACGCCGGCGCGCCGAACGAAGCGACTCCGGCGACCGAAGCGGGGGCCGAGGGGAACGCGCCCCCGGTCGACGTCGCTCAGACCGACCCCGCGATGCCCGATCCCGCGATGCCTGATCCCGCGATGCCTGACCCGGCGATGCCCGCGCCGACCGAGCCGATGCCTCCGACCGACGGCGCCGCTGCGCCGGGCGGGACCGAGGTCGCGACGACGCCGAATCCGCCGGCGACCGAGACGCNNAGACGCCGTACGTGCCGGCATTCCGAGATCTTCCCAAGGGGGTCGACCTGCCGATCGTCGGCGAGGGTGATTGGCTCGCCGAAACCGACCTCGGCCAGATTCATCTGCAGCCCGGCGATTCGATCTTCTGCGAGTTCAAGGGGGTCGCCGGAGCGTTTCGCGATACGGTGACCTTCGAGGTGCTCAACGCCGACGGCGGAACGGCGGTCAACGCCTTCGACATCGTCGCGGTCGAAGGGACGAAGCGGACCAAGGTCGGGCGGCTGCGGGTCGACGGTGATCGACTGAAGTTCGCGTTCGAATCGGCGGCCGAAGGAGTGCCGGCGGCGAACTACCTGCGCAACTGCCATCTGCGGCTGCGCACCGGCACCGATGTCGGCGGTCTCTCGCTCCGCATGCCGATGAAGCTCGAGGCACTGGTGATGGAGGACGCGAATCTCGGCGGTTCTTCCAGGACCGTGCTGCCGTTCGCGCCCGACACGTCGAAGATCGAGATCCGCGTCCTGCCGCTGGCGGAGACCTTTCCGGAGTACGCGTTCCGCGATGCCGTCTCGACCGCCAAGGCGCAGAAGGGGACGGTCGACATCGTGCTCGGGGGCAAGTACAGCGCGTCGATGTTCCTGCAGGTCGGCACGACGCTCGCCCCCAACGGACGACTCGATCTGAAGATCTCGGCCTTCTCGCTGATCGGGATGCGGGTCCGTCCGTATCGGGTCAAGGAGACGCAGGACGCGCTCGCGGCGGCTCAGGCGGTTCTCGACCAGGCGAACCTCGAGCTCGCGCAGCTCGCACAGATTCCGGCCGAGCAGCAGGGGGCCTACCAGAACGACATCGCCCTGCGGAACGTGCTCAAGAACGAAAAGGAAGCCGAGATCAAGCTGGCTCAGGACTCGCTCGCCTTCGTCGAATCGATGAAGGGGCAGGGGATCCCGGTCGGCGTCTGTTATCTGGCCGACGAGTACAAGGTCTGGCTCGCCACCCCCGACGGCCAGCCACTTGACTGATCCCGGTCGCAACGCGACTCTGAGCGACTTGGTCCGCAGCGGCGGATCGGGCTCTCGGATCACCGCGACGAAAGGGACTGGCTGATGGTGCGCGTCGGGATCCTCGGTGCGACCGGCTACACGGCGTTCGAGGCGATCAAGCTGCTGCTGCGGCATCCGCACGTCGAGATCACGGCAGTGACCTCTCGTCAGGAAGCGGGACAGTCGATCGCCGAGATCCACCACGCGCTGACCGGGCGGATCGACCTGACGGTCGAAGCGAGCGACGTGCCGACGATCGCCGCCAAGACCGATCTCATCTTCTCGTGCCTGCCGCACGGAGCGTCGGCCGAGCAGGCGGTCGCCTATCTGAAGGCCGGCAAGCGCGTCGTCGATTTCAGCGCCGACTATCGGCTGAACGACATCGCCACCTTTCGCCGCTGGTACGGCGATCATCACCCCGACGCCGACCGGGTCGGCAAGGTGGTGTACGGACTCCCCGAACTGTTCCGCGAGCGGATCGCGAGTGCCGATCTCGTCGCCAATCCCGGCTGCTATCCGACCTCGGCGATCCTGCCGCTGGCGCCGCTGCTGAAACAGGGGCTGATCGATCCGCGGTCGATCGTCGTCGATTCGAAGTCGGGAGTCAGCGGCGCGGGGCGCACCCCGAAACTCAACTTCCACTACCCCGAGTGCAACGAGAGCTTCTCGGCCTACGGCGTCGGGACGCATCGCCACATGCCCGAGATCGATCAGATTCTCGAGCGTCATGCGTCAGTCGCGGTCGAGACGATCTTCACGCCGCATCTGACGCCGATGGATCGAGGGATCCTGTCGACGATCTACGCCGTGCCGCTGCGGCCGCTGGAGCAGGACGAGGTGCTGCAGCGACTGCGCGAGGCGTATGCCGGCGAACCGTTCGTGCAGGTGGTCGACCATCTGCCGGCGACGAAGGATGTCGCGCACACGAACTTGTGCCATCTGACCGCCCGAGTCGTACGCGGCCGCATCGTCCTGATCAGCTGCATCGACAATCTGATCAAGGGAGCGGCCGGGGCGGCGGTCCAGAACCTGAACTGCATGTACGGCTTTCCCGAGACGACGGCGCTCGCTCCCTGAGAGCGANNGACGAGAGCGCGGAACCGCTCGACGAACCTCGGCGCTCCGTACGTGTCCGAGAGAACGGCGGTCCGCCGAGGCGCCGTCCGACGACTGATCCGATCCGCAGCGGCCGAGGGTTCGAGCCGCCGGTTTCCGTGCGAGGTGCTGCATGACGTTTCGCGTTCCGGGGGGCTTTCGGTATGCGGGCATCGCCTGCGGCATCAAGAAGTCGGGGAAGGACGATCTGGCGCTGGTGATCGCCGATCGCCCCTGTGCGGCCGCCGGGGTCTACACGACCAATCTGATTCACGCCGCCTCGATCGACTGGAATCGAGGGCTCGATCCGAGTCGCGGCATGCGGGGCGTCGTCGTCAACTCGGGAAACGCCAACGCCTGTACGGGAGATCGCGGCGTCGCCGACAACGCCCGGCTGGCGTCGCTCGCCGCGGCCGCTCTGGACGACGATCCGCGCGCCTTCTTCGTGATGTCGACCGGGGTCATCGGACACTTCCTGCCGATGGAGAAGCTCGAGGTCGGGATCCCGAAGGTCGTCGCCGAACTCGCAGCGGGTGAAGAGGCGTTCCTGCGCGCGGCGACCGGGATCATGACGACCGATGCCTTTCGCAAGACGGCGTCGAAGCAGGTCGAGTTCCGGGGCGGAACGGTGACGATCGCGGGGATGTGCAAGGGAGCCGGGATGATCGGCCCGAAGATGGCGACGATGCTGGCCGTCGTCACCACCGACGCCGCGATCGATTCGGCCGAGCTGGAAGCCGAGCTGCGCTGGGCCGCCGATCGGAGTTTCAACTGCATCAGCGTCGAAGGGCATATGAGCACCAACGACTCGCTCGTGCTGCTCGCATCGGGTCTGGTGCCGATCGCCGCGGACGAACGCGTGCGGTTCCGCGAAGCGCTCGTCGAGCTCTGCATCGAACTGGCGACGCTGATCCCGAAGGACGGCGAAGGGGCGAAGCATCTGATCGAGATTCGGGTCACCGGCGCCGCCGACGACACCGATGCACGGCGGATCGCCGAGGCGATCGCCAACAGCCCGTTGGTCAAGACGGCGATCACCGGCAACGATCCGAACTGGGGCCGCATCGTCTCGGCCGCCGGCTATGCCGGAGCGACGTTCGATCCGGCGGTGACGCGCCTGGTGCTCTGCGGGCGTCTGCTCTTCGACGCCGGCCAGCCGACGGCGTTCGATGCGGCCGATACGAGTGCCGCGATGCGTGACTCGTCGACCGTGACGATCGATCTGAGCGTCGGTAACGGTCCCGGCGAAGCGCGACACTGGACGAGCGATCTGACCGTCCATTACGTCGAGTTCAATTCCGAGTACACGACCTGAAGCAAGTCTTCGCGGTACGGCAGATCTTCGACGCGGCGACCGTTTGTGGCGGGAATTCGTTCTAACCACAGAGGTCACAGAAGTCACGAAGTTCCGCTGCGCGCCGTTTCTCGTGCATCGCCGAGGCGACCGCTCTCCACGAGCGAAAGGACGAGCGTCCCGGTCTGCGCCCAACGAGACGACGGTCGGTATTCGCTCGACATCGTCACGTCGGACCCCGATTCGATCGTGGCCCTCCGCCAGCCCGCCGCGACAGCAAGGGGTCTCGGTGTCCTTTGTGGTTGGAAGGCATCCTCTTACCACAGAGCTCACGAAGGGCACGAAGTCAGTCGAGCCCGGTCGATCTGGGGCTCGGATCTTATCGCGGTGGCAAGAATTTCGTGCCGACTACCGAGATCACGGAAGCCACCAAGTCTCGCTACGCGACTTTCCGCGTGAATCCTCGCGCTGCCACCGGTAGCATGCAACGAATCGAGGGTGATCCACTGCTCGATCCCGCGTCCCGGCGGACGAACGAGGGCGGCTCCGCGATGCGCGACTCGTCGACCGTGACGATCGATCTGAGCCTCGGCAACGGTCCCGGCGAAGCGCAACCCTGGCCGCGCGATCTGACCGTCCATGACGTCGAGTTCAATTCCGAGAACACGACCTGAAGCAAGCAGGTCCCTGCGGAAACGCAACTCGCGACATCGATTCGTCGCAGACCGGTTTCCTTCAACGCAGCAACCAAGTTCGCCGCGAGAACGCTCCCCGGTAGTTCCCCGGCGAATGAATCGAAGGTGTCGTACGCGACGAAGCGATCCAAGCCCAGTTCATCCGAGCGATCAAGCCACGAAGCCTCCTCAAGAGCCCTCGACCGAGCCAAGAACGAGAACTTCACATTGACAATCAGGGCCCAGCACCCGAGCCCACCCAAGAAGCCCGATACAATAGTGAGTTCGATATGAATCGCCAACTGCCATTGGTCCTCATGCTACTGAGCTGCTCTCTCTCGCACGCGATCTGCCAGGAGCAAAATCCGTCGGAGATCGCAACTCCGAAAGAATGGAAACTACCGGGCGGACCGATCGAGAACATCCTGAGCGCCGAGGTCTCCCGCGACTGCCGCTACTTACTGCTAAGCGTACCTACCGGACCTGACGATCTCCTGGCCATACGTGCCTTCGCCCTGGAGGGCGGCGTTGCCGTCGAGCAGGAGACTCCCTCTATCGAACACATGCCTAGGCTATTCTGCGCAGCACTAACGGGCACTGGCCGGATACTGCTGATCGGAGAGACGGAAGACGGCGGGCAGCCGGCATTTCGCCTGGAAATCTACGACCTTCCCTCGAGGACTTTGGTCGCAAGCACGGAGGACATCCCCGAAGAACCGGTTCATGCGGATGTGTCGGCAGGCGGCGAAAGCGCAGTAGTCAACGATGCGATCTGGGATCTTGAGGATCTATACCTCGGCCGCGACATATATCCCAACGCTCTGGATGGCGTCCAATCATGCAAAATTCGGGGCGCCGTAATTTTCGTCGAATCAAGCGGACTTCTTTCGGGCCGACGAATCAGCATAGTGACGCGCAGCACTCAGCAGCTCATGTGGGGGCGAAGTCTCTTCTACCGAAACAGCTATCTGAGTTCCGACGGTAAACTACTCGCGCTTTGGGGAGTGAAGGACCACACGGGAAGAATGCTGATCATTGACACCTGGACTGGCCGAGAACTCGGCAGCGTTGATTGGCCGTTCGGCGACGTCGACCCAAGTTCTGTCGGGGTGAACGACTTTGCCTTCTGGACGGAGAGCAATTTGTTGATCGCTCGAAAAGAAGAACGACTGAGCCTCATCGACGACAGCGGCCGCACTATCGTCACGGAGTCGCTTTTTTCTCCCCAGTCGCAAGTATTCATGCCGAGATTCGCCTCCAACCCGATCATTGAGGTCACGAATGACAAGGTCGTGCTTTGGCACCCTGCCGACGGCGCCCCAGGCGAGGCTACGACGCGTCGAACGAACAGTTCGGACATGTCGTCTCGACAGTTTCAGGAAGCCAAGACCGACACGCCATTGCCGAGATCGACCGCGGCGAACTTGACAGTTCTTGATGTCTCGACTGACGAACAAGTTTTCCTCGCAACGATCGGAGGAGAGTATTACGTCCTGAACATGCACAATCGGATCGGATGCACGATTAAGGCGTCCACTCCTATTGGATTTATTCCGGGCACTAAGATTGTCGTCGGCAAAGATCGTGGGGTTGTCACGTTTGTCGACGGGCGATCGGGACAAGAGATCCTACGGCGGACGATCTCAACGGAGGCCATCTCTCAAATCGAGATCTTGCCGCACGGAGATCGACTCCTTATCCTGTCGACCGATGGCATCGTGTCTGTAGTTGAGGGCAATTTCTCAAATGGTTTTGCAAGATCGCCGCACGCAGCAGTTGTCTACGAAGAGAATGTCGGTGAGCTGATTGCGAGCCGCGCTGACTTCCGGCCGTCGTTCGACGCATTCGCTTCCAGCAGCGACGGAGAAACGCTGGCTTTCAGTGTTCTCGATTTGGGAGTCGTAGCAATTGTCCGGAATGGAGTCGTTGTTTCGCGACTTTCGATCAACGATCCGGTTCGTCAACTAGGCATCTCGAGCGATGGCGAAAGGGCCTTTTGTCTATTCACCAACGGTAGTGCTAAGTCTTGGAGCACGCAGGACGGGAAGGAACTCCTCGACTTCGCCGATTCGGAAGGCACCACGTTGTGCATCGAACCGATCGTATTGCGTCGAGACGGTGACCACCTCGCGGGCTTCGACATGTCGACGCTAACTCGTCTGTTTCGCGTCCCTGCGGAAGCGCAGCTCGAGGTCAACCAAGGAGCCGAAGGTGCTGATTCGATTCGGTGTTTTCGCGTCGAGGGCGGACTACTGCTGGCCCCGGCGCGGGGAATCAATACCCTCAGAGTAGAAACGAGCGCGAGCCGCGAGACACAAGATGACTGACTGATCCTCGCGGTACAGATCGATCGGCAGGGTTCGCCTCCACGAATAGCAATCCCAGACCGGCTAGCAGCCTGTTGAAAATCGACCGGGCTAGTTCTCCTGTGGCCTGATCCGAGCAAAGGTCGGAGGGAGCGATGCGATGGCACTCGGCAAGCAGCGGCAGGAACGGCAGGCGGAACTCTTCG
>DMPQ01000383.1 GCA_003455945.1 Planctomycetaceae bacterium | reverse complement strand
GTTGAAGAGCGTCGACTTGCCGGTGTTCGGATTGCCGATCAGGGCAACCCGCAAGGTCCGGGCAGGGGCGAGAGAGGTCATGGCGAGGCGTTGCTCTTGCCGGAGGCGGAGGGGGGCGTGCCCGAGGAGGCATCGAGGAGAACGCGAGTCGCGTCCTGGCGACGGAGGCTGAGACGATAGCCGCGGACTTCGACTTCGAGCGGGTCACCGAGCGGCGCGGTGCGCACGAACGCGACACGGGCGCCCGGAGTCAGCCCCATCTCGAGAATCCGAGTGGCGATCGCGTCGTCCCCCGCGATCGTGAGAATCAGTCCGCTTTCGCCCGGCACCAGATCGGCGAGCGATCGGGACATCAGACCGCTTCCCTCACGAAGATCGAAGCGCCGTCGCCATCGCGGAAGCTGAGCTTCGTTCGGCCGACCTTGAGCAGACAGGGGGAACCGGCATGAACGACCGTCACGTCGCTCCCCTGGCGAATGCCGAGTTCGGCGAGTCGGCGGATCTGCTCCATCGCACCGACGACACAGTCGACGCGGACGCAGCAGCCCGACTTCACGCACCTCAGCGGCAGAATCTCGCTCGACATCGATGCCGATCCTTGGGGTTCGATCGTCGCCGGTTCCGGACCGAGATCCGATCGCCTGTTGCGATCGCCTTCGTCAGCCGGACTCGTTTCGACGGTGGTCGCTGACCGAGCCGCAATTGAGAACCAGTATCAGGAGGATATCGGCCGGCGGGGCCAGCGTCAAGCAATCGCGAGTCGATCGACCCCGGAAAACCGGAGCGGTCGAGTCGTTATCGCCGGCCGGATTTCGGTTGCTTCCCTCGCTCGCCATCGGCGATCATGGTCGGCCGAACGGTCGGTATCTCGACGACTGAGGCGTCTGGGTGGCTTGGCGAGAGGCGACTTTCCCGGTCGGGAGGCGCGGCCGGGGTGGCGGGGGGCGCGAGTCGCCTTGCAAACCCTCGCTCGGCTTCGACAATCGACACTTCGTCCTGGGTTGAGCGACCGTCGCGAACGTTACCGGCAACGGAGGCCGGAGTCGCGATGGGACCGGCCCGACGTCCGTCCGACTGGGAGAACCCTCCGATGCCGAATCTGTTGGTGGTCGACGACTCGATGGTCGAACGAGGGTTGGTCGGAGGGCTGCTCGAAAAGGAATCGGGCTTCACGATCGCCTATGCCGAGAACGGCCGAGCCGCCTTGGCTCGGCTGGAGCAAGGAGGGATCGATCTGGTCGTGACCGACCTGCGGATGCCCGAGATGAACGGGCTCGAACTGGTCGACGCGGTCCGGGCTCGCTGGCCTCATGTCCCCGTGATTCTGGTGACGGCGTTCGGCAGCGAGCGGCTGGCGGCCGAAGCGCTGCTGCATGGAGCGGTGAGCTACGTCCCCAAGTCGCTGCTGAACCATCAGCTGCTGCCGACCGTGATGGACGTGCTGGAGCTGTCGCGAGCCGAACGCTCGTACGCGCCGCTGCTCGATTGCCTGACGCTCAACGAGTATCGCTTCCGCTTGCCGAACGAAGTGGCGGTGATCGAGTCGCTGGTCGACCTGATGCAGCAGGTCGCGTTCGGCATGCAGCTCTTCGACAAGACGGCTCGCGTGCAGATGGGGGTGGCGCTCGAACAGGCGCTGCTCAACGCGATGTATCGNNCGGCAATCTGGAGTTGGATGCCGAACAGACGAACCTGGTCCGCGCCTCGAAGGTCAAGGGGCGCGAGTTCGACTGGGTTCGGGCTCGGGCCGCCAAGGAACCGTTCTCGGATCGCCGCATCGATTTCCGCGCGACGATCACGCCGGAAGAAGCCCGGTTCGTCGTCCGCGACGACGGCCCCGGCTTCGACGTCTCGAAGCTCCCCGATCCCGAAGACCCGTCGTCCCTGAACCGCGAAAAGGGGCGCGGCCTGATGCTGATCCGCTCGCTGATGGACGAGGTCCGCTTCAGCGAATCGGGGAACGAGGTGCTGCTGGTCAAGCGAGCGACTCGCACCGCCCCGGTCGNNGACGACGCGGGCCCACGTCGGGGACGACGCCGTTGACGTGGCCCCGGCTCGTCCCCGAGCCGAGGGCGTGCGACTCCGACGCCGATCGCGCTGCGAAGCTTATCGATCGCCCGCTGTCTCTCGGCCGCGCGTCGGGGACGACGCGGGCCCACGGCGAGGCGACGCGTTCACCGCGGCAAGGCGACGCTGACGTGGGCCCGGTGAACGTCGACAGCTCTCTCAGATGCCGCCGGTCAGGGCGGTTTCGATCAGCTGGCGATGGACGGCGAACGAGCTGCCGAGACCGGCGAGATCGCGTCGCGCCTGATCACCATCTCCCGCTGCCGCCGCCTCGCGAAATCCCTCGGCGACCTGGCGGAGAACGCGAGCCGCTTCGGTTCCGCCGGCTGCTTCATGAGCCGCGGCGGCTCGCTCCAGCCGCTCGACGGTCACTTCGAGCGAGACGCTATTGCCGGCCGGAGTCGCTTCAAGGGCGCCGACGTCCGGCTTGACCCGCCGAATCGGCTGCGGCTGTTCGATGACGCGCGGCTGTTCGATCACCCGCGGCTGCAGTTCGAGCAATCCTGAGGCGGGGGCAACCTCGGACGGTCGCTCGATCACCCGGATCTCGTGCGAGACCTGAGGCCGATCCGCGCCGTCACGATGGACGATCACGATCGGCGGCTCCCAGCGGCGCCACCACCAGTTCCCGGAGCCTTCGGTCGGCAGGCGATCGAACGCGATCGGCGGCGCTCCGTACGGGAGCCCGCCGAACGGGTTTCCGCCGCGCGGTCCGATCGGCGGTCCTTGAGGTCCGCGCGGTCCCTGCGGGCCTCGCTGCTCCCCTCCGCGCGGACCGCGAACGGCGGGCGAGCGTTCCTGCCGGACCATCAGTTCCTTGATCGCCTGTTCGAGCTTGGCGATGCGAGCGTCCTGTTCTTCCAGGCGTCCGCCGAGCCCCGCCTTCATGTCGACCAGAGCGGCATGCACCTTTTCGGCCATCGCTCGCATCTCGGCGGCGGCATCGTGTGACGGTCCCGAGTCATGGCGGCCATGCTGCCGCTCGTCCTCCCGACGTCGCTCCTCGTCGTGACGCCGCTCTTCCTCGCGCCGACGCATCTCGTCCTGACGAGCCGACACTTCGCGCTGCAGTTCTTCCTCGCGTCGACGGAAGTTCTCTTCCCGCTCCCGCATCGACCGTTCCAGCTCCTCGCGCTGCTGATGGAGCTGCTGTTCGTGCTGAGACATCGCCTGAGCCCGAGCCTCGGCCTCGCGCGCCAGCTGCTCGTTCCGCTCCTGCAGTTCCCGCTCACGCCGCTCCAGTTGCTCCGCTCGCGCTCCCATCTCGGCGGCGCGACGCTCCGCTTCCTGAGCCCGCGCTTCGATCTCCTTGGCCCGGTGCTCGAGATCGGCGGCCCAGCGATCGATCTCTCGCCCCCGCGTTTCGATCTCCTGCTGCCGCCGTTCCAGTTCGGCGTGCTTCTGCCGGAGCTCGTCTTCGTGTCGCTCCTGCCGCTGCTGCAGTTCGCGAGCTCCCATCTCGAGGTCGCGCGCCCGGCGATCGATCTCACGATCGTCGAACTGCGGTCCCGGCTGATGAGGTCCTGGCCCGTGAGGTCCCTGCTCGTGCGGTCCCTGCTCGTGCGGTCCCGGCTGATGCGGACCTTGCTGATGCGGTCCCGGCTGATGAGGTCCTGNNCGGTTCTTCCTCGCGACGCTCGGCGCCGTCCCGGCGATCGTTCAGACGAGACGACTGGCGCTCGATCTGCTCGACGATCTGCTTCAGGTGCGATTCGACCTGAGCGATCATCTTCTCGAGAGCGGCTCGTTCGTCGTCGTTCTCGGTCTGCTTCATGCGGCGGCGCAGTTCTTCGAGCTGCTCGGTCAGGTGACGGCTCGCAACCTCTGCCGCCTCGCGCTGCCGAGCGTTCGCTTCGTCGCGTCGGCGAACCGCGTCGGC
>DMPQ01000199.1 GCA_003455945.1 Planctomycetaceae bacterium | reverse complement strand
CCGGACTGGGCGCCACCGGGCTGCTGATTCCTGTCACCGGACTGTGCACCGCCAGGCTGCTGATTCCTGTCACCGGACTGTGCACCGCCAGGCTGCTGATTCCTGTCGCCGGATTGGGCGCCACCGGGCTGCTGATTCATGTCGCCGGATTGCGCGCCGCCGGGTTGCTGATTCATGTCTCCGGACTGCGCACCACCGGGCTGCTGGTTCATGTCACCCGACTGTGCACCGCCGGGCTGCTGATTCATGTCTCCGGACTGTGCACCACCGGGCTGCTGGTTGTCGTCTCCGGACTGCGCGCCACCGTTCTTCTCGCGCTCCAATCGCTCGAGGATCCGTTCGAACGCTTCCCCTTCATGCCGAGGGGCCGAGCGTTCTCCTCCGGACTGACCGTCCTGATTCTCCGGCGCTCCTTCCGCGCCCGAGTCGCTCCCGTCAGTTTCACCGGCCGGAGATTCTCCGGTCGACGGATCGCGGTTCGCGCCGGACTGACCCGTTCCGGCGCCGGGAGGCGACTCGCCGTTCTCTCCCGATTCGCTCGCTCCACCCGAAGTTCCGTCGTCGGACGGACTAGGCGAATCGCTGCCGCTCGGCATGCCGTCCGACCCGCTCGGTGCGCCGGACTGGTTCCCTGACGAACTCTCCGAGCCGTCGTCGGGCGAGCTGCTCGAGTTTCCTCCCTGCTGCGGCGGTTGCTCCGACGAACCGGACGAGCCGGAGGTGCCGGCTCCGGAACCGCCGGACATCGGCTGCTGTTCCCCTTCGCCTTCGCTCGACTCCTGCTGACTCGACGAACCTCCGCCGCCGCTCCCCGACGATTCGCCTTCCTGCGATCCCTCTTGGCCCGACTCGCCGGAGTCGTTCGGAGGGGATTCGTTGCCCCCGTCCGGCGATCGCTCTCCCGCGGCTCCCGAATCGTCCCCGCCGGCGGCGCCGTTCGCTCCCGGATCGCCGTTCGCACCCGATTCGCGTCCCCGGTCGTCGGCGCCGCGGTTTTCGCGAGCGGCTTCGATCCGGACCACCAACGGCTCGGTTCGCGCGACGTTCGGATCGGGCTGACCGGTCAGCGGGTGGCGTCGATCATCCTCGGCGATCGCGATGAAGACGACTTCGTCCCCCGGCTTCAACCCGGTCCCTGCCGGCTCGAAGCGATACTTCCCCAGATGCTTGTCGTCCGGCGTCCGACTGGCGTCGAGCAAGCCTTGAATCACGACGCGACGCCCCCGCGACTCTCCCTGCAACTCGACGCGCGCGATTCGAAAGTCGGCATCGAACGCTTCGGTCTCGATCGCCAGCCGTCCGTCCGCCGGGACGCTGACCGGCGTCTGACGTGGCGCGAGCCAACGGATCTGAGGGGCGAGATCGGGCCAGACCGCGATCCGATAATGGATCGGGTCGACATCGACCTGGCCGTCCTCGGTCAGCAACTGGATCCGGTAGGTGTCGAACTTCGGCGTCTTGCGGTCCTCCTGCAGCTCCAGTCGGAAGCGGACCGTTCCCTGTTGTTCGACCAGCGTCATCGGAATCCGCTTGGCCGGAGCTCGGTCGCGATCGATCGCCGCCGTCTCGCGCGACACCGGAGCGAGCAGTTCGAGCACGGCCGAAGTGATCGGCACGTTCGCCTTGGCGACGATCGTCACCTCGGTCCCTTCCAGGCCTTCGAGGTCGCCTCGATCGGTGAGCGTGCGCGGAGGGAGGGCGGTGTAGGCCGGCGGTTGCAACTCGATCCGCTCGATCGAAGTCGTCGGCCGGACCGACACGTCGACGCGGTACGACGGCGAGCGGGCATCGCCGGCTTCGATCCGGTAGTCGAGCGATCGTTCGATCCCCGACGAACCGGTCGCCAACGTGCCGACGAAACGCCCTCGCTCTTCGCTCCAGGCGAGCACCAGCGGCTCGTCGATCGCCTGGGCATCGTCGGTCGAATACTTCAGCACGGCGGTCGATTGTCGCCCGAGTCCTTCGACCTCGACTTCGATTTCGAGCGTCTGGCCGAACCGGACCGATGCGTCGCCGGGAAGGACCTGCACGATCCGGACTCGAGAGGGCGGCGCGACGTCGGCGGCCGGAGCGACGATGCGTCCGATCGTCGTGAACGGATCCTTGGGCGAGAGGATCTTGTAGAGACCGGCGAAGGCCAGGAGCGCGACGAAGAGACTGCCGATCCGAATGACATGCCCCCGATCGATCGCCGAGTCGACCGGAATCGACGACAGTTCGCCGGCGGTTCGAGTCGCCAGTTCGCCGAGGACTCGTTTGCGCACGAGGTCGGGCGACTGGCGGAGCGTCAGCAGGTTCATCAGCCCGTTCTTCAGCTCCGGGCGGCTTTCTTCGACCATCTTCGCCGCGAACATCGGGTTGATCCGACGGACCAGCGGCGGGCCGACTCGCAGGACGAGATAGGCGAACGAACCGCCGACCAGCCCGATCAGCGCGAGCCAACGGGCGGTCGGGCCGAGCGGAAGGATCCAGGCATCGACGACGGCCAGGGCGAGCAGGATCGCGAGGACCGACGTGCTCCAGACGAGCAGGCCGCCGACCAGATCGAACAGACGGACTTGAGCGGCGGCACGCGACAGTTGGCGATCGATGAACCCTTCCGCCCGGTCGACCAGCGGGTCACCGTTCGTCCCGGTCGCTTCGACGGTCGGAGAACTCGACATCGATCCGTTCCCTGAACACGGGGGTCCTGCCTGGGCCAAAGCGTCTCGAAACCGACACGCAACGGCCCGGTCGTCGGGGTCGCAGCGATCGTTCGAGAGCGAGCGCGACGCCGAGGTGCCGACGACCTCTTCATTCTAGATGTCGGTCGAGGCAGGAACGTTCCCGAGGCGCGGGGATTTCCGGCTTGCTGTCGTGTGATCGGGATCGGTCGCAGCGTGGGCCCGGCCACTGCGTGGCCGAGGCAGGTTTCGCCGGGCTGCCCGAAGAGCATCGATGCGTGAACGGTGGCCGAGNNGCCCCGGCTCGTCCTCGAGCCGAGGGTGTGCGACGCCGAGTCGGCAATCGCTGCGAGGTCATTCGGACGCCCTCAGTCGCACGGCCGCGCGTCGGGGACGACGCGGGCCCACGCCGAGGCACGGGG
>DMPQ01000485.1 GCA_003455945.1 Planctomycetaceae bacterium | reverse complement strand
CGAAGTCGTCGTCCATCGGATCGACGAGGTTCGAGTTCTGGTGCAGGATCCGAAGATCGAGTTGATTCGGCCACCAATCGCGATTGGTCGAGCCGCCGGCGGCTCGGCTGCCGTAAGTCATCTCGTCCTGAGCCGCGCCGTGAGCGAGCGAGGTGAGGGTCTGGAGCGCGCCGGTCACCGGACAGCGACTGACGGCGGGAGCGGGGCCCGAAGGGTCGTGCGGAGCGGTTTCCTGAGCCGATGCGGCGACGCCGGTGAAGCCGACGACGCACGGAAGAGCCAGGGCCGCGAGCCAGGGGCGGNNGATTCGAGTCTTCGGCTCGCCGACCGACCGACCTCGCACGACCGGCCGCATCCGCTGCGGTCCGTCCGTCGATAAGGACGCATGCATCTGTTCTCTCCTGGTTGGCGGGAAGCTCCGCGCCGCGTCCGAACGAGAACGCGCTCGCGGTCTACCAGGAGATCATTGGCGGTCCGGCCTCCTCGAACAAATGCATTGATCGGATACGAACCATGCGTTCAGTGCATGGATATTGGAACTCGAAAGAGGTCTCCGATGGGGTGAACGCGTCGGTCCGGAGACCGCATGGATGGGCCGGAGACATCGAGATTCCGGGCAGCCTTGCGGTTACGCCGGTCGTCGCCGCGATCATGGAGCATCGAATCGAATGACGGTCATGCTGGAGTAGCCCTCGGGCCAGTCGCTTTCGAACTCGATCGTGCCGATCAATTCGTCCGTTCCCAGTTCGGCCGAAGGATCAGCGGACAGTTTGCCGCTGCGATCGAGATAGAGCTTCGCGAGGTAGCGTCCGGGAGCCAAGAAGCCTCGATCGACGTCGGCCGAGCGCGCCGAATCACGAGGAGCGGTGAGGCAAAGGGAGTGCTGCCACAATCGCCCCGCCCCGAAGACCGGACGGTCCGACGTCGCATGACGTTCGGTCGACCACCCCTGACCCTCGCGCGCGTGGAGGTCGACCTGCAGCAACATGCCGTCGAACTCGGCCGGCAGGTTCTCGATCTTCATCCAGATCTCGGTCACTGCCGAGTGTTCGGTTTCCGGAGCGGGTAACTCGTCGGGCGAGCGATACGTTCCGGAACGAGTCGCTGCGTAGTCCTCGATGAAGCGGACGAACTGTTTGTAGGTTCGATCGCCGACGACCATCTTCTGACCCCCTTCGTGATCGACCTTCAGCAGCGGCTTGGCGAGCAGCAGGCTGTCGGTCGGCCGCTCGAGATCGATCAGCGCAGCGTCGACCAGTCCGTCGAGCGTTCCTTGGGGGTCATCGAGTCGGATCCAAGAGACCTGGGCGCCATGACGTTCCACCTGTTCGCCGTTCCGATCGGGGGAATGACAAGCGGCACAGCGACCGATCTCGGTCCAGACGTTCTCCAGGAACGACGCCAGCACGCGGTCGTGTCGCGCGTGCCGAATCACCTCGGGCGGAAGCTCCGGGCCGATCGGGTTCGTGCGGTCGCTTGCCGCAAGAAGTTCGGGCGACCTGACGGCAGCGCGAATCCAGGTGCGAAACGCCTCCGCCTCGCTCTTGCGGATCTCGTCGGTCACGAGCGACGGTCGCTCCGGTCGGCGTTCGATGAGTTTCAGAAGCTTGGATTCGTCAGGCTGATCGATGTCGATCAGACCTCCGGCGACNNACGACCAGCGACGCGAACGTCTCGGGCTGCGACGGACGGATATAGGCCTTGAGGTCGACGCCGCTGAGGTGGCACTCCGTGCAACTCGACGGCTTGTCGGCGCTCAGGATCGGCAGAATTCGACGTCGAAAGATCTCGAACGCCGCATCGGAATCGTCATCGACGCTCGCGATGGGAACGGCGGGACGACAGGAAGCGAGGAACAGGGTGGCGAGACCGATCAGGATCCGAGACGAAGGGCACATCGGCATCTCCTCTTCGACGAACGAATCGGAAGCGACGCTACACGAGTCGGTAGTCGAGCGGTTCATCGGCCGTTCGGCGATCGNNCCACCGCGATTCCGACGCGATCGGCGGCCGTCCGATTCGACATTGATCCGCTCCATCGAATCGGTGATCGCGACGATGATCGGGCGTCGAAAGGCTCCGTCGTTTGCGGGCCTCCGATCGACCGGCTGGAGTCACGAAGCGCCGTCGTTCGACGCGTGTCGAGCCGAACCGTTACGGCGCAGTCCATCGGCCGAGAGTGCGTCGCCAGGGGAGTTCAGTCGTTCCGAGCCGCTCGGGAATCAGGACGGCAGAAGCCCGAACGTACCCGATACGACTGTTTGGCGGTCGAGAAACCGCACGGAAGTTCGTTCGTTCGGGCCCGAGANNCTATCCAATTGAGCTACGCGGACAAGATCTACTGGCTTAAGGACTTGGGACTCAGAAGGCGTGTCTCTCGACTACCGTCTGTGTCCGCATCTACGGGCCTTGGAGGGCACTTCGAGGCCGATTCGGGGCTTTCCGGCGGACACGCTCCAAACGTGCCTACCCACTGCCCTACTTCGAGCCTTTCGCGCGAGGCTTTCTCTTCGTCGGAGGAAGCCGCTT
>DMPQ01000214.1 GCA_003455945.1 Planctomycetaceae bacterium | reverse complement strand
CCCATCCCGCCGCGACCGATCTCTTCGAGCAGCTCGTACTGATCCAGTCGACACGGAATGCCGGGAGCGATCTCGGCGGGGCGAGAGGGGGTCGCGGGGGAGGCGAGCGGTTCGCGACGCTTCGACTCCCACGCCCGGCGCTCGCGAAAGGTGCGAAAGACCCGTTCGAGTTGCGATCGGAAGGCAGGGAACCGCTCGATCAGACGCGCTTCGTCGATCGCTCGCCCTTCGTCGCGCAGCTGACGGATCGAACGGAAGAGCGACTCGAAGGTGACCGACGGATCGGTCGCCACCAGATCGAAGCCGTCGGCATCNNTCGAGCGGGGCACCGTTGTCGCCGCGCGTCGCGTCAGGAGCGACGGCGTTGGCCGAAGCCGGAACATCGGTCGCCGAGCGGCTCGTCGGCCGGTCGGATTCGTCGTCGATCGGCGCCATCGTCGAGCCTCGTCGCAACGCGGGCAGAGGCGTGAGGGAGCGGAGCGACCGACCGCCCGCCGGGGCCGGTCGCGGCATNNAGGCATACCGACTTCGGGGGCATTCTATCCGACGAACGACGCCGATGAACTTCGGGAAAACCCTGGAACCGCCCCGGATCTCGTGTCTTCGCCACCGGTCGGCAAAGAGCATGCGTCGTGCTGCGTGATCGATCGGCGCCGGCCTGGCCCTCGCGGGAAAGGACGTGGCGTCCTACGGCGGAAACGCCGCGTCGCCGACTCTCCAGGCAGCGGAACGGATGGACGAAAGGCTCGACTCTTCGTACGATCATTCCCGTTCTTGCACAGCGCAGCCGAAGTCATCGCCGTCTCCGAAGCGATGACGCGGGGGAACCGAACTCTCGGCGATCGGGCACCGGTACGGTGTCGCGGATCGTTCGAGACGGGGCGTAGCGAACGGGTGACCGTTTCGCAGGCCACTTCCAAGGCCCAGCCCGACAGCTAACCTCGCAGGCGAATTGGAAGGGCAACCCTCTGCGGCCGTCGTTGCGGCTGCCATGGTTTCCCGATTCGGTCACGGGCGTCCGACGGCGCGTTTTCGCGCTGACTCGCCGGTCGTCGCTCGGGAGTCTCGTCTCGTGGGAACTCGCTGGAGTTCGTGGTCCGTTCGTCTCCGTTCGCTTCGCCATTCGGTTCGGGGACGTGTCGACGCGATCGTCGCTCGCATCGCCCGCATCGATACCGTTCGCCTGCTGATCGTCGGTTATCTGTCGTACGTGCTGGCCGGTTGGCTCGCCCTGGCTCTCCCGTGGTCACGACAAGGGGAGGGCGTCTCGCTGCTCGATCACCTGTTCATCAGCGCGTCGGCCGTTTCGACGACCGGCCTGACGTCGGTCAGCACCTCGGGAACCTACTCGTGGTTCGGCGAACTCGTCGTGCTGCTGCTGATCCAGTTCGGAGGCCTCGGCTACATGACGCTGAGCTCGTTCATGGTCCTGGCGGTCTCGGGAGGACTGACGCCGCTGCGCGACCGCGTTACGAGAGTCACGCTCGCGTTGCCGCAAGGTTTCGAACCGGTCGCGTTCCTGCGTCTGATCGTCCGGTTCACGTTGGCGATCGAGGCGATCGGCGCGGTGCTGCTGTATCCGTCGTTCGTCGCCTCGGGAGCCCCGGATCCGATCTGGCAGTCCATCTTCCACAGCGTCAGCGCCTTCTGCACGGCCGGATTCGGTCTGTACGACGACAGCCTGGAACGCTTTCGAAGCGACCTCTGGCTGAACTCGGTCGTGACGGTCCTGAGCGTGTCGGGAGCGATCGGCTTCATCGTGATGCATGACGTCAGTCTTTCGCTTCGCAATCGACGACCGCACGTCACGCTCACTTCCAAGGTGATCCTCTGGAGTACCTTCTGGATCATCGCGATCGGTACCCTGCTGTTCGCCACGGAAGAACCGACGGTCCGTAATCTCCCGCTGCTCGAACGCTGGAGCGCTTCCCTGTTCCAGGTCATGTCGGCGAGCACGACCGTCGGCTTCAACACGCTACCGATCGGGCCGCTCTCCTCAGCGTCGCTCTACCTGCTGGCTCTGGTGATGCTGATCGGCGCATCGCCGTCCGGAACGGGAGGCGGACTCAAGACGACCACCTTCAGCGCCCTGTGGGCGGAGATGACGAGCGTCGTCCGGCGTCGAAACGTGACGACCTTCTTGGGCAAGGCGATTCCCGAAGTGCGGATGCGCGCGGCAGTCGCCGGGATGATGCTCTACGCGATGACCCTCGCGATCGGCATCTATGCCCTGGCACTCGTCGAGTCGAGTCCGCTTCCCGACCTGATGTTCGAAGCCGCTTCGGCGCTCGGCACGGTCGGTCTGAGTCGAGGAATCACGGCATCGTTGACGCCGACCGGCAAGTGCATCCTCATCGCCCTGATGTTCGTCGGGCGAGTCGGGCCGGTCGTCATCGGCATGTCGTTCTTCGTCTCACGCCCCGAAACGACGGCCGAGGAAACGCAGGACGTCGCGATCTGAGCGACAGACCGAGACGACGGCGAGACGAACGGCAGGCATCGCACCAAACGGCGCCGGGATTTCATCGGCGCCGCGGACGAAACCGGATCACGGTACCTCTTGCGGCGCGGCCGAGTCGATGCTGCGAAGTCAGAGACGGTTCTGCGCGCTGCCGTCGTCGTTCAGCAGCGAACGGTCTTGCGTTTCTTGCCGACTCGTCCCATCGATCGGATCTTGGTCAGCATCGCGACGGCGTCGGGAACCTTGCAATCCGTTTCCCCCATGTCGACCTCGACCTTGCCGAGCCCTTTGGCGGTCGTCAGCGCCGCGTCGAACAGCGGTGCGACATAGCTGCCGACGGAAATCACGAAGCCGTTCATCACGTACGGCAGCCGATCGGGCGCCGACCCGATCTGCTGCTTCACCCGAGCCAACAGCCGCTCGAGCGCCGGCAGATCGAGTTCGTCGTCGGGGCGGAGCGCGACGACACCGGAGAGCGTCGACCAGCCGGAAGCGGCTACCTTGGACTTCTTCGAGTCGATCCACTCGAGGCCCAGCTCCCACCCGAAGCGACTCTCCGCCGCCGCCCAGGCGACCGCATACTCGCTGATCATCTGCCACGAGGCCTTGTCGGCCCAACGCTTCAGATCCTTCTTGGTCATCCGCTCGTCGTCGACGATCAGACTCGCCAGATACATCGCATCCGAGTTGCCGGTGTCGTAGAGCGCGAGCGCCAGGTCGTGGTCACGGCGGATCCGCTTGACCAGCGTCTTGAGGTCGCCGACCTTCACGCCGAACCCCGACTCCGGCATCCCGTGCCGCATCAGGACCTTCTTGGTCTGGGCGGTACCGAGTCGCGCCAGTTCGGTCATCACCTCGTCGACGTTCATCGGTCGCAGCTCTCCGGTTACGGTCTCAGGCTTCGGCGGGTCGCGCGGCGGCCGGGAGGAGCCCCTTCGGCACCGCCGCTGCGCCCGCTCATCTTCGCTCGTCCCCCGACCTCGAACCATCCGCAATCGTTAGAATGTCGTGTTCGGACCGCCGCGGCCGGTACCCTCCCGAACCGCTCGGCCGCCGCATGACCTTCGCTTCCGACCTGCCGACGAGACCGCTTCGATGGGGCTGATGGCCGACCTCCGGATCCTCTACCACCTGCTGCTCAAGCCGGTTCGCGGCAAGAGTCACGCCGAGCGGATGGAGAACTTCTACGGCGGACAGGCCGAGGCGTACGACGATTTTCGCCGTCGACTGCTGAACGGTCGCGAAGCGATGCTCGAGTCGATCCCTTGGCCGGAACAGGGAGGTGTCTGGGTCGACATGGGAGGCGGGACCGGCTTCAACATCGCCGCCGTCGCCGATCGTGTCCCCCGGCTTTCGAAGGTCTATCTGGTCGACCTTTCGACCTCGCTCCTGCAGGTCGCTCGAAAACGATTCGACGAGAAGGGATGGAGTCACGTCCGGACCGAAGAGGCGGACGCGACGACCTTCACCCCCGAAGAAGGCTCGGCCGACGTCGTCACCTTCAGCTACTCGCTGACGATGATTCCCGACTGGTTCTCGGCGATGGAGAACGCGCTGCGGATCCTGAAGCCGGGAGGGGTCATCGGCGTCGTCGATTTCTACGTCGCCCGCAAGTTCCCGGCCGAAAGGCGAGCCAAGCACGGCTGGTTCACGCGATCGTTCTGGCCGGTCTGGTTCGCCGGAGACAACGTCTTTCCGTCTCCCGACCATCTCCCCTTTCTCGATCGCCACTTCGAGACGGTGACCTGCACCGAGGCGAAAGGAAAGGTTCCGTACATCCCGCTGATCCGAATGCCGTACTACCGCTACGTCGGTCGCAAGCGCTGATCGCCGCGCCGGATCCGACACGGCTCGGAGCGGTCGCACTCGACTCGATCGAACGACCGAGTCGCCGTCTTTCGCTCAGCGGAACGGCGACCAGGCAGGGCGATTCGTCTGAGGGCCGATCGACGTATCGATCGGGCGCGACGGCGGAGGGACCGTCGAGCCGCCGGATCGCGAACCGGTCCCGACCTCGCGAACCGGAGTCGGCGAGCCGGGGCGAGGGACCGCCGATCCGGACGCACTGCCGTCCGCGGCGCTCCGGAAAGGCGTCGGGCGAGCGGTCCAGGCCGAACGCTCTCCCGCTCGCAGCGCGATCGCGACATCGAGCCGGTCCTCGTACTGCTGACCGTCCGGCGCCTCGTACCGGACGAAGACGGCGAGATTGCCGTGGCGAGGAATCCCTCGCGTCCAATTCAGCCGCAAGGCGATGCCGTCCGACGGACGCGCGGTCGCCGGCTGGCGGTAGGCGAGTTCGTCGGCGGTGAACTTCCAGAGGCCGATCCGCTGCGCCTCGCCGCGCTCCGCCGGGTCGATCACGGCGATCGACATCGGCGCGAAGACCGGGATCGTCTGTCCCGAAGCATTGCGAGGGTGGATCACCAACGAGATGCCGTCGTCGATACCGTCGGCGTTCGCATCGAAACCGGCGGTCTGCCGTCGATCGACTCCGACCGCCACCACCTCCCAATCGTCGATCGGCAGCTCGTCGACCTCATCGACCGGGAGGGGTTCGCCGATACGCGGCTCTTGCCAGCCGATCTCCCCCGGCTCGTCGTCGATCGATTCGCTCTCGACCGGCGGCCCGTAGCCCTCGTCGCCGGCGGACGAGTCGTCGACCGATGCCGCGAGCAGTTCCCGATCGTCGTCCGGATTCGGGAAGTAAGGGACGCCGGCGCGAGCCGCTTCGGACTGGTGACGTCGATTCCGATCGGCCGCCGTCTCGGAGGGATCGCGGTAGTCGCGCCCCTCGACGTTCGGACCGACGCGCCGCGTGCGAGCCGAGAGGCGATCGAGGCCGGGGTTCAGCACCGCTCGCCCGGCATTCCGGATTCCGGCTCCGATCGGACGGCGACGGGCGTCGGGACCGGGGAGGTTGCCGGGCTCGGGAAGATCGTTCGGAACGGCCGGAGCCTCAGGCATCGGATTCGGCTCGGGGTCATCCGAGTCGATCCGTCCGTCGAGCGGCAACAGACCGGAGTCGTCGTTCGTTCGGGCGCCGCCGGCGCCGGAACGCGCGGCGTCATCCTCTTCGCGCTCCTGATCGAGACCGTGGCGTTCGAGCTTTCGTTCGGCCGCTTCGAGCCGTCCGAGCGTCTCGTAATAGCGATCCTCGAGCTCGTAGTACTCGGCGCGCATCGCGTCGACTTCGAGCTGCTGCGAGTAGCGGCGTCCGGCGCACCCGCTCGGAACGACCGCCAGCAGCGCGACCACGGCGATCGCAACGACGCGCCGGCCGGAACCGGAGGTTTCGGCGGCGCGAGTTCGGAGGTCCGCGAGGGACCGGTGGAGCGAGGGTCGGATCATCCTTGATCGTCCGCGCGAAGGTCGTGCCGTTGGCGGAGCGGGACAGCCGAGCCGGGCTCGGTGCCGCTCACAGGGCTCAGCCCTGCGGCTTGGTTCCGCCCATGTGCGTGATCACGTGATCGATCAGGCCGTAGTCGCGTGCCTCGACCGACGTCATGAAGTTGTCACGATCGGTATCCTGCTCGATCTTCTCGAGCGTGTGCCCGGTGTGACGCAGCAGGATCTCGTTCAGGCGCTGCTTCGTCTTGCGCAGTTCCTTGACGTGGATCAGGATCTCTTCGGCGGTCCCTTCCATGCCGGCGAGCGGCTGGTGGATCATGATGTTCGCGTTCGGCAACGCGTACCGCTTCCCCTTGGTCCCCGCGGTCAGCAGCAGGGCTCCCATCGAGGCGGCCTGGCCCAGACAGTAGGTCGCGACATCGCAGGTGATGAACTGCATCGTGTCGTAGATCGCGAGCCCCGCGACGACGCTGCCGCCGGGCGAGTTGATGTACAGGTGGATGTCCGCCTTGGGGTCGTCCGACTGCAGGAAGAGCATCTGGGCGACGAGCGAGTTCGCCAGGTCGGCGGTCACCTGCTGCCCGAGGAAGATGATCCGGTCCTTCAGCAGGCGACTGTAGATGTCGTACACCCGCTCTTCGCGACCGGTGTTGTCGATGACGTAGGGGATCAGAGCCATGGGATTCTCGCTGCGTGAGTCGGTACGGAGAACGACGCGGGGATCCTGAGACGGGTCGCGAACGGAGCCGCGGAACGGGGCGCTCCGAGCGACTCGCCCGAGACGGGTCACTCGCCGTCGTCGTCGACCTCGGGCTTCTTGGTGATCTCGTCGACCAGACCGTAGCTCTTCGCCTCTTCCGCCGACAGGAAGAAGTCGCGATCGGTATCCTTCGCGATCCGTTCGAGCGGCTGACCGGTGTGCTTCGCGAGAATGACGTTCAGGATCTCGCGCGCCCTCAGGATCTCGGCCGCCTGGATCTCGATGTCGCTGACCTGTCCGCCGACTCCGCCGTACGGCTGATGGATCATGACTCGGGCATTCGGAAGCGCGAACCGCTTCCCCTTGGTCCCGCCGGCGAGCAGCACCGCCGCTCCGCTCGCCGCCTGGCCGACGCAATAGGTCGCGATCGGGCAGCTGATGATCTGCATCACGTCGTACATCGCCAGCGTCGCGACGACGTCGCCGCCGGGCGAGTTGATGTAGAAGTGGATGTCCTTGCGGCGATTCTCGCTCTGCAGATACAGCAGCTTCATCACCACGTCGTTCGCGTTGCCCGTGTGGATCTCTCCCTGCAGGAAGACGATCCGGTTTTCGAGCAACAGATCGCCCAGCGTCATCTGCCGCTGGCGCTGATAGTCGCCGTAGGCGTAGGCCTGCGAGACGAGCGAGCGATCGTGAGTCGGGGCGATCCCCGGCGCTCCCGGGAGATTGCGGCCGGCGGAGAACGGCGGCAACGGCAACGACATGGCAGGCGTTCCTTCGATCAGAGGCTGGGGTCGGACGAGCCGCACGGAGAGCGATCGCGCGAGAGGGTCGCGGACGCGACGCAGCTCTCGGCCTCAAGTCTCTCTCGCGACACGGATCAGCCCGCGAAATACGAGCGAAACGACTCCCTTCGGCCCATGTCAGCGGAGGCTACAGGTTTTGCCGAGGGCTCACAAGACGGGTTCACGGGGGCTCGGGACACCTGGAAAACGAGGAAAAACGGGCCCCCCGCATCTGCCTCTCCGCGTCTCCCAGCCCGAAGCGTCAGCGAGGGGTTCAGCGCAGCTCGGCCCCTACGTGGGCCCGCGTCGTCCCCGACGCGCGGCCGTGAGACAGTCGGCGGAGTTCGTGGCCCCGGGCTCTCCGAGCCCGAGGTCGGGAGGATGCCGACACGGCTGACGCTTCGAAGCTCGTTCGGCGTCGGGACGAAACCCTGCCTCGGCCACGGAGTGGCCGGGCCCACGTGAAATGCGGTCGCCGTACGACGTCAGCCGGCGATTCGATAGACTGACGTTTCGCCTTCGACCGCCCTTCGCTCCGACCAGGACCTCTTGCGATGCCGGCTCGCCGCTCCTCGCGTTCCAGCAGCTCCGACTTCGCGCCCCCCGGCTCGCGTTCCGTTCCGTGGTTCCGCAGCTTCTGGCTCTGGCTGACCGTCGCCATCGTGCTCGGACTGATCCTGCTCCGGACGCTCGGCCGCGGGACGGTCGCCGACGACCGCGATGCCGTTCCGACGCTCGGCTGGGAACGAGTCGCCGTCTATCCGCACGACTTCACCGCCTACACCCAGGGACTCACCCTTCACGACGGCAAGCTCTACGAATCGACCGGGCGGTTCGGCGAGTCGTCGATGCGCGAGGTCGAGGTGACGACCGGCCGAGTCCTCCGCCGCCGCGAGCTGGACGACTCGATCTTCGGCGAAGGGAGCTGCCGCTGGGAGAACCGGTGGCTGATGCTGACCTGGAAGAACGAGATCCTGTTCGAACTGGACGATTCGTTCGCGACGGTCGCCGAGCACGAGTGGCCGCATCAGGGCTGGGGGCTGACTCACGACGGCCGGCGACTGATCGTCAGCGACGGGACCGAGCGACTCTTCTTTCTCGACCCCAAGACGTTCCGCGAGATCGGTCATGTCGACGTGACGATGGACGGACGTCGGCTGGATCATCTGAACGAACTCGAGTTCATCGACGGCTACGTCTGGGCCAACGTCTGGTACGAGAACGATCTGGTGAAGATCGATCCGGCCGACGGGCGAGTCGTGGCCAGAGTCGATCTGACCGAACTGCGCAAGGAGGTCCGATTGGCCGATCCCGATGCGGTCGTCAACGGGATCGCCTACGATGCGGCCGACGGAACGCTGCTGGTGACCGGGAAGCTCTGGCCCAAGCTCTTTCGGATCCGTCTGAAGGACTGAGCGACCGAGTCGCCTTGCAGTACAAGCTGCACCGTCCGCTTCGATGCCTCTACTCGGATGCGATGACGTGCCCTCCCTCTCGCTCCGCACCGACCTTCACGATCGGACGATCGACGAACTGCAGCGCCGTGATCGTCACACCTGGGACTGGTTCGCGCAACGAGCCGACGATCCGGCCGAGCGGGATCGCCATCTGACCGAGCTGCTCAAGTCGACCGTGCGGCTGGACTTGGCCGCCGAGCCGCGACTGGCCAAAGCGGTCGAGCGAGCGGCGACGACCCTCGGGATCGAGCTGCCGGTGACGCTGTACCGCGGCGCCGCGCTGCACGGCTCGAACGCTTCGATCGCGCCGATGCCCGATCGGCTGCATGTCATCCTGACCGGTCCGATCGACGACCTGCTCGACGACGACGAACTGGCGGCGCTGATGGGGCACGAACTCGCTCATGCGCTTCTCTGGTCCGAGCGGAACGGCGAACTGCTGATCGCCGATCGACTGCTCGCTGCCGCGGCGCTGCAGTCGGCCGAACAGGATGTCTGGGTCGAGACGGCTCGCCGCTTTCGGCTGATGCTCGAGATCGCCTGCGACCGCGGTGCCTATGAGGTCTGCGGCGCGGTCGAACCGGCGATCGGTGCGCTGGTCAAGTCGCTGACCGGAAACGCGCGAGTCGACGGCGCGAGGTATCTGGATCAGTCGCGCGAGATCCTGTCGCGCGAAGGGGGACTCGCGACCGCGGAGAAGTCGCGCGGCGTGACGCACCCCGAAGGACATATCCGCGCGCTGGCGCTCGACTGGTGGCGCGAGCGAGGGAACGAGGCGTCCGAGGCGATCGCGCGGCTGGTCGAAGGGCCGCTGGATCTCGTCGCTCCGAGTCTGCTCGATCAGCGCCGCATCGGCGAATGGACTCGCGAGGCGATCCTCGGCCTGCTTCGTCCCGCGTGGCGCCGGACCGAAGCGACCCTCGCTCACGCCGATCTCTTCCTGATCGACTTCGGTGGCCCCGCCGATCGCGACTCGGTCGCCGCGAACGACGCGCCGCCGGTCCCGTTCCTGGTCGCGGCGAACGAGCAGGCCACTCACGAGCTGATCGACTATGCCTGCTTCCTGCTGCTCGACTTCGCCGTCTGCGATCGGAATCTGGCNNTGGGGAACGTGGCGATCGCCCAAGCGCTCCGCCAGGCCGAAGCTTGGGGGATCGACGATCGGTTCGAAGCGCTGCTGCGCAAGGAACTCGATTGGCGCAAGCGGTCGCTCGACCGACTGAAGCAGGAGGCCGATCGGTTGTTGGCCGATGCCGAGAACGCGGCGACGTCGGAACCCGAAACGCTCGAGGCGTCCGAACCGGAGCGTCGACGATGAGCGCGCTGCACGACTTTCTCGCGGCGCGTCGAGCCGAAGGGGGCTTCACGACCGACGATGCGATCCGCGTCTTTCTACCGCTCGCCCGTCGTGTGCTCGCGCTGCATCGCGACGGGAAGGTCGCTCCGCTGATCGGAGTCGATGCGGTCATCGTCGGTGCCGACGGACTCGATCTCGATCCGGCCGCCGCGGTCGAGCCGACGCGCAACGACGCCGAACTCGAACGCCTGGAACGCCCATGGCGCGCCGCGGTCGACGTCGTCGGTACGGTCGCCACCTTCGACGATCTCGATTCGGGTCGTCACGAGCGTCGTTCGGCCGACCTGACCGATTCGCTCGACGCGTCGCTCGACCGCCCTCGCTATCTTCCCGGCTTCGTCGCATGGAATCAGCGGATCGGCCATCACGATCAGCTCGGCGATCTTTTCGTTCTGGGTCTGATCCTGGCGTCGATCGCGTGCGGCATCGATCCGGACGATCCGCGCGAGCTGGCCGAGTGGGTCGAGTTGCGTCGCAATCCGTTCGTCCGCTGGCCGGCACTCCATCCGGTCCTGGCTCAGACGATCTGTCGGTTGACGGAGCTCGATCGAGCCCGCCGCGAACGCGATCTC
>DMPQ01000379.1:3999-4201 GCA_003455945.1 Planctomycetaceae bacterium | reverse complement strand
CGGTGAGCGGCACGCTGATCGGCCGACGAGTCGATCTGCATGACGAGGCGGGCGAGAAGCTCGGCGAGATCGATGCGACTCGCGCTCCGTTCGCGTGGCTGACCGACGAACAAGGGATCCGGCGCGGCGGACTGATGCGGATCGAGCGGACGAGTCCGACGCTCGGCAAGGCAGCTCCCGACGGCGCCCAGGTCCTCTTTCG
>DMPQ01000379.1:0-3955 GCA_003455945.1 Planctomycetaceae bacterium | reverse complement strand
ATCGATCGCTGCGCCGCTCTCTACCGTCAGCTCCCTCCGGCCGTCAACGCCTCGCTCCCGCCGCTCCAGTGGCAGACCTACGACATCCGTTTCCGAGCGGCTCGCTGGAACGCGGCGGGAGAGAAGTCCGAGCCGGCGCGGATCACCGTCATCCACAACGGGATCGTCGTTCACGACGATATCGCGATCGCGTCGAAGACCGGAGCGGGACAGCCCGAGGGGCCGGAGCCGCTGCCGATCCTGCTGCAGGATCATCGCAACCCGGTCGAGTTCCGCAACGTCTGGATCGTCCGCCTGGACTGACGTCGAGCTCGATCGGAAGCGCGCCGCATCGAGAAAGCGAATCGACTTACGGCGCGTGCGTCTCGCTCGGCGCTTCCGGGCCGCTCGACGCGAGCGGCGTCCAGCGATCGAACGTCGCCGCCTGACCGATCAGTCGGCCGTCGAGTTCGATGTTCCAGAGGATCGCCTGTTCGATCCGAAAGCGCCGACCGGTCGCGCTGATGCGGATCCCCTGATAGTCGTCGACGAAGCCCATGCGCTTGGTCCGTTCCATCAGGCGGGCCCGTTCGTCCCGATGGAGCGGCTCCGCGCTCAGACGACTCGGCATCCCCAGAAACGTCTCGGCCGGCATCTCCCAGAGTGCGAGTGCCGCCTGGTTCGCATAGACGAAGACCGGGTCGGGGCGCGTGTCGTGGGCGACGACGACCGCCGACCATCGGTCGAGCGCCGCGCGACTCCGTCCGGCCGCCGACTCGCTGGTCTCGTTCGTTGCGATCGACGATTCGGCAGGGATCAGTTCGCGTCCCAGTCGTCGGCGAAACGAATCGAAGAGCGCCGCGATGAACCGCTCGTCGGCGGCGTCGGCGAGACTCACGCGGCCGATTCCGTTGCCGTGCGATCGTGACCTTCGGCGTCGAGTCCCGTCCCGTCGTCGCCGAGCAGCGCCGCCATCTCGGCAGCGTCACAGGCGACGACCGTCAGTCCGTGGCGGTCGGCATAGGCAACCACCTCATCCCGATCGATGACGATCGTCTTCTCGGCTTCGATCGCCAACACGCGCCCGCCGGCGGCGCGGAGCGTCTCGAGCGTGCCGATGCCGATCGTCGGCACGTCGAACCGCATGTCCTGCTGCGGCTTGGCGACCTTCACGACGGTGAATCCGCCGCTCGGGCAGAGCGACCCGGCGCGACGGATGCAGTCGTCGGTCCCTTCGACCGCCTCGACCGCCAAGGCGCAGCGCCCCTTGATCGCGACGCTCTGACCGACGTCGAGCAGTCCCATCCGCTTGGCCATCCGCCAGCCGTATTCGATGTCGGTCCGTTCGTAGGCCGTCGGACGACGGCGCGTCAGGAGTCCGCGATTCACGAGCAGCTCCGGTGCGAAGTCGGTCGCCGGCGCGAAGCGGATGCCGGCATCGGCAAACGCCTGGACGACGGTCAGCAACAGCGAGTCGTCGTTTCGCCCGCGACGGCGCGTCACGAAATGCGGGAAGAAGTAGCGGACGAAAGTCGGATCGGGGAGATGCCTCAACCAGGTCAGCTTCTGGAAGAGGATCGTCTTGAAGAGCTTTCCCGACATCGTCGCCAGACGAACGCCGCGGCGTCGAAAGCGACGGATCTGTCCCCCCAGACGACACAGGCCGACGATCTCGAAGTGATCGCAGATCGCGGCGAGTTCGGGATCGGCGTGCCCGCGGATCCCCAGACAGGTGACGTGATAGCCTTGCGCCTTGAGCTGCTTCGCGACGACGATCGGAAAGCGTCCCCATCCGGCGATGATGCCGATGCGGCGCTGCGGATCGTCGGCGACAGGGGCAAGCGTGGTCATCGTCGGTCGATCGATCTTGGGGAACGGAAATCGGCGGTCCGACCGAAAGAGTCGAACCGCCCGAAACGGCTCAGGCGGCGTCGCTGCGCGGCGCGTCGACTCGCTGGCCGCTCGCTTCGAGTCGGCGGCGGAGGAGTTCGACCTCCTTCTGCAACGCCTTGAACTCCTTGCGCATCTCGGGGAGCTTCGCCCAGGCGGCCTGCTTCTGCATCTGTTCGCGATGCGGCGTCGCGGGAATGCCGACGTAGATCGCATCCCCTTCGATGTTCCCCATCACTCCCGCCTTGGCTCCGAGGATCGTGCGCGAGCCGATGTCGACGTGGTCGCCGATGCCGACCTGTCCGGCCATCACGACATAGTCGCCGGTGGTGCAGCTGCCGGCGATTCCGACCTGCGAGCAGAGCAGGTTGTGGCGGCCGATACGGCAGTTGTGAGCGACCATCACCTGGTCGTCGAGCTTGCTCCCTTCGCCGATCACCGTCGGGCCGTAGGTCCCGCGATCGATCGTCGTACCGGCACCGATCTCGACCTGATTCTCGATCCGGACATAGCCCGATTGCGGGCTGAGCAGGTGGCGGCCCGAGCGGCTGTCGTAACCGAAGCCATAGGCGCCGAGCACCGCGTTGGCATGGATCAGCACGTCCGTACCGACTTCGGTCCCCTCGTACAGCACGGCGTTGGCGAAGATCGTCGTTCGAGCACCGATTCGCGAGCCGGCCATGACGCAGACGCCGGGATGGAGCGTCACGTCGTTCTCGATCGTGACCTGAGGTCCGACGTAGGCTCCCGGGAAGATCGTCACTCGATCGCCGAGTCGCGCCGTCGGATCGACGTGCGCCTGCTGCGAGACCCCTTGGTGCGCTTCGCGGATCCGCGGGCGGAACAGTTCGACCGCGCGAGCGAACGCGCTCGTGACGTCGTCGACCTCGATCGACGGCATCAGGCCGGTCGAGAGCCCCTTGGCGATCAGCACGGCCGAAGCGCCGCAGTCGGCGAGCTTGGCGATCGCCTTTTCGCTGTCGGCCAGCGTGAGCTGCCCCGCGACGGCATCGCGATTGATCGCGGCACCTCGGATGACCGTTCCGGGATCTCCATGCAGGCGTCCCTGAAGCAGTCGGGAAATCTCTCCGAGGGTGAACGACATGAGGGGCTTCCTTTCCCGCGTTGCGACAAGTCCGACGAGCCGTCCGTGGCCCGGCCGAGCGATGATCGTCGGGGATCTTACGGCAAGTGCCGGACGCGGGCCAAGAGCGAAAATCGCGCGGCCGCTCGGACACGAGCGGAACGGCGTCCCGGGAAGGCGCCGTCTTCAGGTCGACGCCGCTTCGACGANNGCCTCGACGCACGCCGACAGGAACGTTTCGGCCGTCATCATCAACCCCTCTTCGACGATCGAGACGACCAAGCCGACCTGCGGCCAGTCGACCAGCCGAAACATCCGCTCGAACGCCTCGCGACCGCCGCGTCCCTTGAATTCGACATGCCGCAGCGCGACCGCGCCGTCGAACGCGTTCCCGTCGAGCAACGGAGCAGCGACTCCCTTGCCTTGCCGCCAGACGAACGAGCCGTCCCCTTCGACATACGCTCCCTCGCCGTTCAGTCGCTCGAGGAACCGATCGAACGAGACCGGGAACTCGAGCGATTGGGCGGCGGGATCGAGACGGAAGATCGAGAGGGTCCGGCCGCTTCGTTCGATCTCGAGGCTCGGCGGGAGCGATTCGGGAGCGCGGTGCAGGCCGAGGTGCCAAGTGATCGGCGTCGACGGAGCGGTCTCGGTTCGAGCGTTCATCAGCGGGGCCGATCGGATCGGGAAAAGGCGTCGGAAGGAGCTGTCCGCATTCTTGCCGCCGCATCGATCGGCGACGAGTCCCCGGAGATCCCCCACACGTCGTTACCCGCAGCTCGGTTCGCCGCACCGACGTCGACGGTCCCGCGCCGAGGGCGTGCGACGGCGACATCGAACGAGCTGCGATGAGTCGTGAAATCGCGCCGTCACTCGGCCGCGCGTCGGGGACGACGCGGGCCCACGCCAAAGGGACGCGTCTGAAGTGGGCCCGGCCACTCCGTGGCCGAGGCAGGGCTTCGTCGTAACTCCGAACGATCTGCGATGCGTCGTGAATTCGCG
>DMPQ01000457.1:282-6999 GCA_003455945.1 Planctomycetaceae bacterium | reverse complement strand
ACGCCATCGAGTCCGACCGGGCTCATATCCTCGCGATCATTCATGGAGCATCGCAACTACCGGCTTCTGCACCGACACTCTGAAGACGAGCGGTTGCATCCGAGTCGCGGGCGATGCGATGCCTGAGTCAATCATCTTCTCCCGCGATCCGGTGAATCGCCTCGTCCTGCGGCTCGGCAGAGCAGTCCGAGACCCGCGGCACGCCGGCCGCTCAGACTTCCAGATACTCTTCGAGCGTCTCGTGCAGGATCCCTGCGNNGCGCTCCAGTCGAACGTCGGTCCATCATCCGGATCGCACCAGCCGGCGGTCGTCGCGTGAACCAACAAGCGGGTCTCGGCCGGGATCGCCCAGCGATCGTGCCAAGGAAGCGATTCGATCGGCAGCTCGAACCGTTCCCGCAACTTGGCCGCCAGCATCTCGGCTCGCTCGATCGTCCGATTGACGATCGTGATCGATGCCNNTGATGCCGGAGCGAGACCGGCGAGTGCGGTGGCGATCGCCCGAGCCGTCCCTCCGGCTCCGCAGATGACGACCGGCATGCCGGTCGGCGCGGCGATCGGTTTCAGGACCTGAAGAAAGCCGGCTCCGTCGGTATTCTCGCCGACCCATTGCTCTCCCTGTCGCACGGCGCAGTTGACGGCGCCGGCCGCTTCGGCGGCGGGGGTCAGCGAGTCGACGAACGCGAGCGCCCCGATCTGATGAGGGGACGCGAAGGCGGCACCGCGGAATCCCATCGCTCGAGCGCCGCGCATCGCCTCGGCGAACCGCTCGGTCGGCACTTCGAGCGACAGGAAACGCCAGTCGAGACTTGCCGCCTTGAACGCGCGTTCCATCAGCAGCTGCATCGGATTGCCGGCGAGAGGATCGCCGAAGCAGCCGAGAATCGGTTGGAACGAAGCCTCGCTCATCGGCGACTCCGACGTGGCGGTGGGATGTGGAAGCGGATGACGCAACGGGCGGGGCGTTCCGTCTCGGCCGGCATATTAGTCGACCGCCTCGCCCGCTGCGGACTCGGGTTACCGGACCGTCAGGAAGGGATCCAGAGCGAGCGGCGCTCGGTGCCCCCTTCGACTCCGGTGCGACGCGCCTTGATCCGGACATACGGCGCGACGAATCGGGCGCGGTGCCCGAACGAACCGATCGGATCTTCGGCCTTGGCATGACACGGCTCGACCAGATCTTCGATCACGAACCCGGCTCGGCAGAGCCCGCCGATCAGCTCTTCCCAGCGATGCAGGAATTCGAGACAGCCTTCTTCGCGAAGCCGCGATCCGGCGACCTCGGGGAGCGGCCCGGTCCGGTAATACGGTTCTTCGAGCAGGTAGCCTCGCTCGCTCGGGGCGATCGCCGTCTGGAGACTGGTCGGCGTCTTGTGCTGACTGACGTAGATCCCGCCGGATCGAAGCACACGCGCCACTTGCCGATAGACGGCCGCGATGTCGGGCAGATAACAGGTGGCGACCGGATGAATGACGACGTCGAACTCCCCGACATCGAACATTCCCAGATCGTCCATGCTCGTCTCGACCGTCCGCAGATCCAGACGGCGTTCGAGCGCGACCTGCCGATCCCGCTCGAGCATCGCCGGACTCAGATCGACCACCGTGACGATCCCTCCGGCCGATGCGTAGATCGGTCCCTGTCGCCCTCCGCCGGCCGCCAGACAGAGCACGCGTTTGCCGCGGAGATCGTCGCCGAGCCAACCGAGCGGATCGACCGTGCGCAGTCCGTCCCGGCACGCCTGGTCGTCGGCCGGTCGCGTGAAGCCGTCGTCGCGGGCGACCAGTCGGTCCCAGGCGCGACGATTGCGATCGAGGATCGCCTGCGGATCGAGCGGCTCGGTCATGTCGACTCCCGATCTATTGCCCGCTCCGACTCGGGTCGTTGCGATTCATGACGCACCGCTTCGCGCTGAGCCATCTCGCGCCGCGCCACCTCGCGCCGGACGGCGACAAATCCGAACAGCACTGCCGCGGCGAGCAGAACGTTGAAGCACCAGACGGTCCCTTCGACGATCCCCGGACTCCACGCGCCCCACCAGCCGTAGGCATCGAACCACATCAGGCCGTAGAAGAAGTTCCGCGGGCGGAGCAGGAAGCGATACGGAATCCCCATCGCGTTGCGGATCATCGCCAGCATGACGGCCGCATCGTAGAGGACCGCGTAGCACCCGGCCGTGACCGGATGCAGACCGGCTCGCCCGAACCCTTCGGCCGTCGCATAAGCGAGCGCCGTCGCGACGATCACGAGCTGATCACCGAACGTATCGGTCAGCGAGCCGGCGCTCGAGGCTCGCCCCTGATGCCGAGCGAGCGGGCCGTCGATCCCGTCGACGATCAGATGAGCCAGCAACAACAGGTGAGCGACGAACAGCCCCCACGGCCCCGGAACGAACAGGTAGCACGGCACGAACGCCGCGCCGAGCGCGACCGAAAACCAGGTGATGCCGTCGGGAGTCACCAGGAGTCGATCGAGCAATCGGAGCAGAGGGGCAAGCAGTCGCTGCTTGTACCCTTGGTAGCCGAGCATCACGCGGCGTTCCCGATCCGAATAGCAATCCGCCTTGTCCAAGTCGGGCTCCGCTCTTTCGGTCACCGTCGCCGCCGCGAGGGACGACGGACGTTTCGAGGGCTTGGGTGCATCGGCTGCGACACAGCCGAGGGCAGCCGCGCTTCCGGCTGCCGCACCGATCGGACAGTTCGGTTTCTTCGACCGAGCATCGGTCGAATCAATCGAGCCGAACGTCGATCAGACGAAACGGCAGACCGCCGATCGGCGCTCCCGGATTGTAGAAGTCGATGCCGTCGAAGCGCAAGCCGTCGATCGGCACGTGCGTGTGCCCGAAGTAGATCCGCCGGATCGAAGCGCGGTCGAGTTCGGGGTGACGATCGACGTAGTACAGCAGTCGCCGCATCACCGACCGAGGGCGATGGACGAGCGCCGACGGCACCTTGTGCAGCTGAAACTTCAGGGCGAGATCGTACAGATCGTGGCGCAGCGGATGGGGCGGCCGATGGACCGACCAACGTTCGCGGCGCGATTCGAGCGTCTGATGAGTCGTGCGGCGATCGGCGACATCGCCATGCAGGAACAGGCTGCTCGCCACCTGCAGCACGTACTTGTGCCAACGGAAGCGATCGCGTCGCAGCGTCAGCTCGTCGAGTCGTCGCATCAGGAGCGGATCGAAGTCGTGATTGCCGAGGACATAGTCGATCCGGCAGCCGGCATTGAGCTCGGTCAGCGCTTCGAGCCACTCCGCGGCCGCCTCGACCGTCCGTCGGTGATCGGCGAGCGTCGACCACTTGAAGTCGAAGATATCCCCGCCGAGCACGACGCGATCCGAGCGGCGGACCGCCTCGCGCAATTGCTCCTCGAACCGCTCCTGCTGCGATCGCCGAGCGAAGTGGTGCAGGTCCGACACGAAGACGCAGCGACCATGCGAAGCTGCGGTCTCGTGGCCGAATGAACCGACCGGACGTTCCATCAGAAGTCGTACCGTTCGAACAGGAACATCGACAGGCCGAGGAACAGGACGATGTAGATCAGTCCGCTCAGCAACGGCGCCCAGGGACTGCCGAGCGGCTGGTCGTCGGAGCCTTCATTGGCTCGATTCGCTCCTTCCCCTTCCTCCTTTTCGTCGTCGGCGTCGCTGGTGAACGCTTCGGAAAGCGACACCACCAGGCGATAGAACTCGCCCGGCTTGGGGCTGAGCCAATAGACCGGGTGCACGACGTAGCGATAGAGTCCGGCGAAGGTCGACATGCCGCTCGGACCGCTCTCGACCTCGCGTCGCGTTTCCCAGTCGATACGTCGCGGCTGGTTGTACCGGTCGATCGACCAGAGCTCCCCTTCGGGCGAAACGTCGATGGCGCGGATCGTCCCCTGTCCCGAGAGGCCGACCGAGCGGATCGCGCCNNAACGATCGCGCCGTCGACGGCGACCGACCAGACATACCCTTGCCGATCGCGGATCGCGGCGCCGCTCCCCGCCGGATCGGCTTCGAGATCGGCAACGCGAGCACCGCTCCATGCCTGTCGACGCATCGTGCGCGCCGCCAGGTCGACGACGATCAGATGATCCTCGAAGGCGAGGTAGGCGATGCCGTTACCGTAGGCGAGCTGTCGCGGGCGACCGGTCGTTTCGAGCGGCATCCGATCGGCCGGATTCCATTCGAACCGTTCGCCGTTCCAATCGACTCGGACGAGCGTTCCGCCGCCGTAACAGACGAACGACCGGCGCTGCGGATCATAGGCGACCTGCTGAAGCAGATCGCCGGTCAGACGATCGTAGGGAGAGACGTCGACGAACGACGGATCGATCAGCGTCGCGTCGTCGACGAGCGCCGGGAGAACCGCATCATCGCCGGCAGCATCACCGTCGGCCGTATCGTCGGACGATGCCGCTTCGGCTCCGTCGACCGACAGGCCGTCGGACGAGACGACGATGGTTGCCGACTCGTCGTCGCCTCCGTCCGCCTGGTCCCCTTCCGGTTCGACCTTCGGCGCGATGATCGCCTCGTAGTCCAATCGATAGAAGTCGCCGAACCGACCGAGCAGGACGCACGAGCGTTCGTCGAGCGGGTAGATCCCCTGCAGGAACGGCGGCGTCCGTTGATGCTGCGTCGCGTTCCATTCCGATTCGGCTGAGGCGGTGACGATCGACAGGTCGGCCGACAACGGCGTCTGGACACTCGCGAAACCGCCGCGCGCCCCGACCCAGCGATTGCGCGGAGCGTCCCAGATCGGACCGAGCATCTCTCCCTGAGGCATCATGGCACGAAGGAACGGCGGGACTCCGTCGATCTCTTCGCCGAGCGCCTCGGTCCACTCCCCACCATCCGCCGATTGTTCGGCGTGATTCAGCGGCGAGAAGCGGATCATCCGCTCTCCCGAAACCGCCAGACGTCGCGGCGCCGCCATCTCGACCGGCGCCTGAGCGAGCCAGTCGGCGATGCCGATCAAGAAGCAGAAGAGCCAGAAGAGGATCGACGCGACGATCGACAGGATCGTGCTGCGGGTCATGAGTCCGACGAGCGACGCGACCGAGTAGTAGAGCGCGAAGACGAACAGGTAGATCGGAATGCACGCCAGCAGCGCGCCGTTCCAGAGCCCGAGGCGGACGCCGAGAATCAGCCAGAGTCCGACGAAGAAGAGGATCGAGTTCAGCAGCGCGAACGCGCAGGCTCCGACGAACTTCGACAGGAACAACCCCGAGCGGCGAACCGGCTTGCTGAGGAGCAGGTTGAGCGATCCGGGCTCCAGCAGTTCGGGAATCATCCCGGCGGTGAACAGGATCGCGACCAGCACGCCGATCGAAAGAACGAACTTGTCGAGCAAAGTGGGGATCCCGACCGTCGCGAACTGACGCAGTTCGGCCCGAGTCGGCCCCGCATCCTTGAACGGAATCAGACCGAGGTAAGAGATGCGAAGCATCGTCGGATCGGCGCGGCGGATCTCCATCGGGAAGACCCGGTCGAGATGCAGTCGGTTGAGACGGCGAGTCTGGTCCGAGGTGCGCCGTTCGGCCGGCAGGTCGAGCAGTTCCAGGTATTCGTCGTCCGCGTCCTTGCGGTCGACCTGCTCGGGATCGATCAGATCGTCGGTCCGGATCAGCGATTCGAAGGAGCGCGTCAGGCTGTCGCGGAGCAGGTCGATCCGCTGGGCTTCGGCGAGCCGGTTGTTGTTGGCGCCCCCTTCGGGCTGCTCGACGAAATCGGTCAGACGCTGGCGGCGTTCGACGGAGAGTTTTTCCCACAGTCGGCCGATCGGCGTCGCCGGATCCTTGCTCCCTTCTCGGACGAGCCGTTCGGCGACNNCACCATGACGTAGAGGACCTTCGACGCGGTCGCGGCGGCAAAGGCGTCGCGGACGATGGTCAGATAGGCTCTCATCGGCCCCCCTCCTCTCCGGACGTGAACTGCATGAAGGCGTCCTCGAGCGAGACGCGACTCCGTTCCAGCCGCACGAGACTCAGCCCGGCCGCACGGAGCGAGTCGACCAGGCGATCGATGTGATGCTGATCGGGGACTTCGACGTCGACCTGCAGCGGCGGGCGTTCCCCTTCACCGACGCGCGCCGACATCTCGGTCACGGCGCCGCCGAAGACTGCCGACGGCTCGTCGCGGAAGACCTCCGACGCGATTCGATCGTCTCCCAACAGCGAAAAGCGGACTCGCAGTCGCGCCGCTCCCCCTCCCGCCAACCGGCTTTCGATCTCCGAGACCGGTCCGGCGAAGCGGAGGCGACCGCGATGCATGATCGCCACCTCGTCGCAGACCATCTCGACTTCCTGAAGGATGTGACTGTTCAGGAAGATCGTGACGCCGTCCCGTTCGCGCAGCTCCTGNNCGGTCGGCTCGTCGAGAATCAGCAGGGGTGGGCGGTGCAGCAGGGCTTGAGCGAGCCCCAGACGCTGGACCATTCCCTTGGAGTACTGCCGCGTCCGATCCCCTTCGCGCCCGGCGAGCCCGACGCGCCGGAAGAGCTCTCCCGATCGCTCCCGCACCTCGGACTTCGATAGCCCCGACAGGCCGCCGTAGAACTGCAGGGCACCGATGCCCGACAGGTGGCGAGGGACGCGCATCTGTTCGGGAAGGTAGCCGATGCGGCGACGGCACTCGCGCGAGCCGGCATCGTGACCGAGCACCTCGGCCCCTCCTTCGCTGCGCCGAATCACCCCGAGCAGGATCTTCACGAAGGTCGTCTTGCCGGCGCCGT
>DMPQ01000457.1:0-204 GCA_003455945.1 Planctomycetaceae bacterium | reverse complement strand
TTCCGTCGCGTCAGACGCCCCGGCGACGCCTTTCCCGCCGGACGGCTCACACCGCTCGCGAAATCTCTCGCCGCGGCCGATCAGGTCCGTCAGGGTTCCGCCGCGGTGTCGCGGTCTTGGCAGAAAATCGGCGGGCTCGGCGAAATCGCGGTGGTCGCTCGTCGGACGAACGTCGCCCAGTCGCGGTTTCGCTCGATCGACCGG
>DMPQ01000302.1 GCA_003455945.1 Planctomycetaceae bacterium | reverse complement strand
CTTCATCTCGGCCTTGGTCTCGGCCGTGATGATCCGCGGGCCGCGAGTGTAGTCGCCGTACTCGGCGGTGTTGCTGACGCTGTACCGCATGTAGTTCAGGCCGCCCTGATAGAACAGGTCGACGATCAGCTTCAGCTCGTGCATGCACTCGAAGTAGGCCATCTCGGGCTGGTAGCCCGCTTCGACCAGCACCTCGAACGCCGTCTTCACCAGCTCGCTGACGCCGCCGCAGAGGACGACCTGCTCGCCGAACAGATCNNCAGATGGCCCGGCCCCTTGGGAGCGACCAGCAGCGCATCGACTCCGGTCGGCGGAACGACCTGGCCGAAGTGCATGTTGAAGCCGTGGGAGCACATCAGGACGTTCCCCGGCTTCAGATTGGGCCGGATCTCGTCGCGATACAGATCTCCCTGCACTTCGTCCGGGAGCAGGATGTTGACCAGGTCCGCCTTGGCGGTCGCCTCGGCCAGACTCATCGGCTCGAACCCGTGGCTCTTCGCCAGGTCGTAGTTCGGGCCTCCGGGACGCTGCCCGATGATGACGTTGCAGCCGCTGTCGCGAAGGTTCTGAGCCTGGGCGTGCCCCTGCGAGCCGTAGCCGAGGATGGCGATCGTCTTGTTCTTCAGGAGCGAGAGATCGGCATCGTTGTCGTAGTAGATGGTCGCTGCCATGAGTTCAGGATTCCTTCGCGTGCGGGAGGGAGACGGCCGGTTCGTGGTGGAGGGGAGCGGACGCGAGACCGTTCTCGTCCGCTTCGAGGCTGCCGCGGACCATCGCGATCCGACCGGTGCGGACCAGTTCGACGATGCCGTAGGGGCGCATCCGCTCGATGAACGCCTCGATCTTGTTCTCGCGTCCGCTGATCTCGATCATCACGTTGTCGGCGCTGACGTCGACGATCCGGCCGCGGAAGATCTCGACCAGCTCCCGGACCTCGGTCCGATGATGGCCGTTGCGAGCCGCGACCTTGATCAGCATCAGATCCCGCTCGACGTAGTCCTTCGCGCTGACGTCGACGACTCGGACGACCGTCACGATCTTTTCGAGCTGCTTGCGGACCTGCTCGAGGACCCGATCGTCGCCGACGACCACGAAGGTCATCCGCGACAGGTGCGGGTTCTCGGTCTCGCCGACCGCCAGCGAGTCGATGTTGTAGCCTCGCGAGGCCAACATGCCGGAGATGTGAGCCAGAACGCCGGGGACGTTCTGCACGATCGCGGAAAGGACGTGACGCATCGGTCGATCTTCCGTCGGCGGAAGGAGCCGTCCGAGTCGAGGGGAGACAGGATCGCCGCACAGGCGCACGACATCCCGAAGACCCGACTGCGGGATCGGTGGCGCTCCCGGAACTCCCCATACGGAGCCGGTTCGCCCAAGGGAAACCCGAAGTGTATCCCCGCCCCGAGAACGCAACAAGCGGCACGCCTCGCCGGGGTGTCGTGCCCCCGGCGGAAACGACCCCGCCTCGGCACGGTCCGAAGTCCCCGGCCGGTAGCGGTCGGCCGAGACGCTGCGGGGTGGCTCAGGAAGCAGAGAGTCGTCGACGGGGCTGATNNCCGTCGCTGCGCTTCGGGCTGGTCGGGTCGTTGACGAGGCAAGTGCATGGCCCCCCCTCCCCTTTTCCGCTCCTCGGGGCGTCTCGGGAACCCCGTGCCCCCGGAAAATCGCTCTTGGCAAGGATCGCTCCTTTCCCGATGCTCCCCGCAGCGCTGCGCGCCGACGCGGCGATTCGCGACGCTTGCTGTCTTGCCGGAGACCGGGTCATGACGACGGCCGCCGATCCCAACGCCCCGCTGATGCGCCGCGCCATGCGTCTGCTGCGACGCCCCTTCCGCGGTCGGCGTCCCGAGGGGACCGCGCCGGCGCCGACCTCCGAGCCGTTCGTCGAACCGTTCGTCTTTACTCGCTTGGCGCCGAACGTCGCCTGCCGTCTCGACGAAATCCCCTCCGAGACGACTCGCGGCGAGCGCCACTACCTGTACCGCCACTTCAGCAGCTTCTGGTCCGGAGCGTATGACGTCGTCGAGATCGGCCCGTTTCTCGGCGGGACCTCCCGGGCGATCGCGCTCGGCATGCTCCACAATCCGCGGCGCCGCTCCGGAACGGTGCTCCGGACCTTCGATCGCTTTCGCGACTATTTCGATGTCCCGCGTCTGGCGTCGTTCCTCGCCCCGATGATCGCGTCGGGAGCTCTCTCGGCCGAAGACTTCGAATCGCTCGGGGACCGCGCCCCGTTCCTCGACATCTTTCGCCGGATCCACGACTCGCAGGACTACGCCGAATGCCTGGTCCCGTCCGATGACGGCGTTCCCGATCTTCCCGAGCAGGAATCGAGCGGCCACTGGATGACGCTCCCCGCGGGGTTCGTCACCGACAGCGTCTTTATCGACGGGTGCAAGAGCTGGTACGGCACCAAGGCGTTCATGCGGCGCATCGCTTCGGCCGCGATCCCCGGCTCGATGTTCCTGTTTCAGGACTACGGCTGGTACACCTGCTTCTGGCTCGGGGCGTTCGTCCAGGCGTTCCGCGATCGGTTCGAGCCGATCGGCAACGTCGACAACACGTACGTCTTTCGCCTGGAGCGTCCACTGACGATCGCCGAGATCGAAGCGCGGTTTCCGGACAGCCCCGAGCAGTGCGGCGCGACGCGTCTGAGCGAGTTGCTTGAAGCGCGGATCGCCGAAGCGACCGAACGCCAGGACGACTTCGGACGGATTCGCCACACGCTCCATCTGGCTGCGGCGCTCGCTTACGTCGATCGAAAGGACGAGGCGCGCGAGGTGCTGCGCAGCGCGGAGCGGCTGCAGGGAATCGACCCGCATCGCGGCGTGATCGAAGCGGCGTGGCGCGCCCCGACCTACACGCCGACCGGTACCGTCACCCTCGGACGTTAGAGCGTCGTGCGGTGGGCCCGGCCACTCCGTGGCCGAGGCAAGGTTTCGTGTCGCCGCGGAAACCGCTTCGCAGCGTGATCGGTGTCCGAGCGAACCCGACCTNNTCGGAGAGCCCGGGGCCACGTCGTGCGCCCGACCCCGGTCGCACCTCTCTTCGGCCGCTTCGCCTCGCTTGAGCCGGAACACGTTCCGAGTCGCGGCCGAATCAAGTCCCGCAGGGACGGCCGACAATAGCCCACCGATCTATCGGTGGGCGAGGTCGTTCGACACGAAGTGTCGAGTCCCTGACGGGACTCTGAAATCTCAGCAATCAATCGCCATACCCGGCGATGAATCGCCGGGCTATTTTCGGTCGTCCCTTCGGGACTATCTCGACCGAGTTAGGCACCGTTCCCCCGAACTCTCAGCCTGGCCGAGTCATCGACATCGGATCGAGCGCTTCGGCCAGCGTTTCCGGCGGCAGGATCTTCTGCTCCAGGCAGAGCTCGCGGATCGTCTTGCCCGTCTTGAACGCTTCCTTGGCCAGCGACGCCGCCTTCTCGTAGCCGATCAGCGGATTCAGGCTCGTGACCATCGACAGGCTCTTTTCGACCCCCGCTTCGCAGCCGGCCGGATTCGCTTCCAGACCGTCGATGCAGAAGTCGACGAACGCTTCGACGCCATGAGCCAGGATGTGGATGCTCTCGAGCGTCGTCTGCCCCATCACCGGCATCATGATGTTCAGCTGGAACTGGCCGCCCGCTGCGCCGCTGACGGTGATCGTGCCGTCGTTGCCGATGACTCTCGCCGCCACCTGCATCAGGCTCTCGCACATCACCGGGTTCACCTTGCCCGGCATGATCGAGCTCCCCGGTTGGCGATCGGGCAGGATCACCTCGAAGAACGCACAGCGCGGACCCGAACCGAGCCAGCGGATGTTGTTCGCGACGTTGAACAGCGTCGAGGCGATCGCCTTGAGGTTGCCGTGGCACTCGACCAGCCCGTCGCGCTGCGCGTTCGCCTCGAAGTGATCGACCGCTTCGACGAACGGCACGCCGGTCCGCTCGGCGA
>DMPQ01000388.1 GCA_003455945.1 Planctomycetaceae bacterium | reverse complement strand
ATCGTCCCTCCCGAGCTGCAACCGCTGCTCGAACAGGATCGGCTGATTCCGCGGAAACTGAAGCTCGAACCGAGCGAACTGCTCGCGGCGCTGCGCGAAAGCTATCCCGACCTTCCCGCTCCCGCGGCACGATCGCCGCACGCCTTTCGCGCCAGCCAATTGCCGCTCGGCGACGTGCCGCGAATCGCTCAGGCGCTCGGCGTCTCGGCCGACGGTCCGTCGCGCCGCTGGCTCTCGGCGCAGCTGACCGACGAGGAGCGCGAATCGCTGTCCGAGATCGCCTCGCGCACCGAAGCGACTCGCGACGATCAGCTCCGCCTGCTCGAGATCCTCGATCGCCTTGCCGGCTCGACCGAACTGTATCGGCGCGAGGAGTTTGCCGACGCGTATGCGGGGATCGATCGAACGAGCTGGTGGCCGGCTTGGCTCGCCCGCTTCTCGAAGATCTTCGCCGAAGAGACTCGCGAGAATCCGCTCGAGCATCTGCGTGACGAATTGGCGAAGCAGGACGATCCCGAGACGCGACGGCGGCTGAATCGGATCCTGATCACTCGCGCGATGGCTCCCGAAATCGGCCTGGTCCGTGCCGATCTGGTCGATCTGCAGGTCTGGGAATCGACTCGCATCAATGCCCAGGCGCTGAAGGTCGAAGAGGTCTTCATGGTCTGGCTCAAGGCGGCATTGATCAGCGCCTTGGTCCTGGCCAGTCCGTGGATCTTCTATCAGATCTGGACGTTCGTCGCGGCCGGGCTGTACCCGCACGAGAAGCGATACATCCACCTGTATCTGCCGATGAGTCTGGTGCTCTTCCTGAGCGGCGTGCTGCTCGCCTTCTTCGGCGTCTTTCAGCCGGTGCTGATGTTCCTGTTCCAGTTCAACGCATCGATGGGGATCGATCCCCAGCCGCGGATCGGCGAGTGGCTGACGTTCGTGATGGTGCTGCCGCTCGGCTTCGGCATCGCGTTCCAGCTGCCGCTGGTGATGCTCTTCCTGAACCGGATCGGCCTGTTCACCGTGCAGGCCTATCTCGAGAAGTGGCGAGTCGCGATCCTGGTGATCTTCGTCGTCGCGATGATCCTGACTCCGGCCGATCCGATCAGCATGCTGCTGCTCGCGATCCCGCTCTCGTTCCTCTACTTCGGCGGCATCCTGCTCTGCCGTTGGTTGCCGCGAAACCGCAACCCGTTCGCGGAAGCGTACGAACCGTAATCGACAGCAAGCGTCGCGGCGGAGGCATGAAGCCGGAGACCGTTCGGCGTCTCAGCGCCTCGGTCTCCTCAGCGGCTCCGTGAGAAAGCCGCCCGAACGTGACTCCGTCTTCTTCGCGTCTCTCGGCGACTCCGCGCCTCAGGGGCGCCGTTCAGCTCGCCGGCTTCTCGAGCGCCAGCAGCCGGTCGACGCTGTCGAGCAGACGGTCCATCGGGAACGGCTTGCGGATGTAGTCGTCGACGCCGAGTTCGCGCGCGTAGTCTTCGTGCCGCTTCCCTTCGTTGGCCGTGATCATGATGATCCGCATCGGCCTCGCGGCGTCCTCGACGAGCTTTTCGAGAACCAGAAAGCCGCTCCGCTTCGGCATCATCATGTCGAGGATCAGCAGATCCGGCTCTTCCTTTTCGGCCATCGCCAGACCGAGATTGCCGTCACGTGCGACGAGCACGTCGACGCCGCGCGGCTTGAGGGCGAACGAGACCGAGTCGACGATATCCGGATCGTCATCGACGATCAGGACGCGACGACGGCGAGCGGTCGGTTCGACGGACGAGGAGGCGTCATTCATGCGCCGGATCCGCAGCAGGTTCGGTCGAGAAGGAACGGATCGCAGAGCGTCCGTTCCTCGGAGGCAGGAAGAGCGAATTTAGTCGAGGCGGGGGTCGGTCACAACCGCCGCACCACCGCCGCACCATTGGTCGTATCGCGTCACGATCCGGACGAGCTCGGTCGATCGCCACCGAAATCCAGCCGACAGCGACGGAGTTTCCCTTCCCGCTCGACCCACAGATCGAGCGAACCGTCGGCGGTGGTGAGCCGCTGGCGGATCTGGTCGGTCGAGCGGACCGGTTCGTCGCCGATCCGGTGGATCCGATCACCCGCCTGGAGTCCGGCTCGTTCGGCTCGCGTCATCGAACCGATGCGAGTGACGAGCGCGAGGTCTCCTTGTCCTTCGTCCATCCGCCACGACAGACCGACTCGCGACGGCGCCCCGGCGAGTTCGACCGTCAGCTTCAACGGCGTCGAGTCCTCGTCGCGCATCCCCGACACGACGATCTCCTGGGGCGCTTCGTTGATCCGGTTCCAGAAGTCGACTTCCGATCTCAGCGGCAACCCGTCGACCGCCTGGATTCGCATGCCCGGTTCGAGACCCGCCGCAGCGGCAGGACTCCCCGGCTCGACGGCGGCGACCGTCACGAAGAATGCCTGGTCATCGGCAGCCGACCTGTCGGTCCCTTCGGCGTTGCCGGACGTCATTTCGAGAGCCAATCCCAGGCGCGGCGGGCCGACCGGAGCCGGCGTCTCGAACCGCTTGCGGAACTCTTCCCCTTCATTCCACGACTCGCCGCGGAAGACCCAGGTCTGCTCGCCGTCCGCCAATTCCCACAGGACACGGCCGACATAGCGAGTCACCCGTTCGATGCCGTCGTAGTCGAGCGTTTCGGGATCGTCGGTCGGGCGATGGTAGGTGTCGTGCAGGCCGGTGTGGAACATCAGCGTCGGAATCCCCTTGGTGATGAAGGGGTGATGATCGCTGTCGGCAGCCAGCTCCCAATCGAACGCCAGCCGAAACGGCTCGTCGTTCAGCCGCGCGAGCATCGTTCTCAGGCCGGGAGCGGTCCGTTCGCCGTAGACGGTCAGCTGTTCTTCGCGNNAGGCGACCGATCATGTCCAGGTTGATCGAAAAGCGGACCCGATCCCTCGCCACGGTCGGGTGATCGAGCCAGTGGATCGATCCGAGCAGGCCGTCTTCTTCGGCATCCCACAGACAGAACAGGATCGAACGTCGCGGACGCAGCTCGGCATCCGCCAGCGCTTCGATCAGCTCGAGCAGCGCGCTGGTCCCGCTGGCGTTATCGTCCGCGCCGTTGTGCACGACGCCGTAAGGGCCGTAGCTGTCGTTGCGCGTGCCGTAGCCGACATGATCGAAGTGAGCTCCGATCACGATGACGTCGTCGGCCAGCGTCGGGTCCGATCCGCGCCAAAGACCGAGCACATTGCGGAAATCGTTGCCGAAGACCTGCAGGTAGCTGCCGTCTTCGCCGGCCGGCTCGAGCCCGTACTTCTCGAAGTGCAGGGCGAGGTACTTGGCCGCCGCATGACCGCCGGGGGTTCCGCCGTCTCGCCCTTCGAACGAATCGTCGGCCAGGACCGCGACGTGGGCGTTCAGATCATCGGCGCGGACCGACTCGAGCGCCGCTCGCACGGTCAACGGGTCAGTGACGGGAGGATCAGCCGCCGTCGCGACGCGGTTCCCCGTTCCGCTCGACAGCAGCGCGAGCAGAAGCAGGCCGAACAGCCGCTTCGTGCCGAAGACTCCGGAAGTCGGGATCGAGGCAAGGCGATCGCGCAACGAGAGCGCGAGCGTCCCGCGGATCGTGCGGGTCATGGCGGCGTTCCTCATCATGGTGCTGAATCTAACGGGGCAAGCGAGGTGGAGGAATCCTAGGAGCGCGATTCCGCTCGCTCGACCGACTTCAGCCGAAAACGCCGATCGGTGAAAGTTCTCCGCGAGATCGGTCCGGTTATAGGCCGGACCGAACCGCACCGCGGCCGGAGCCCATCGCATCGGGAGCCCGGCCTCACCGGCCCGAAAACCGCTCGACGTCGGTGCGCCGAGGGGGAGGTGAGCGGGGGGCGGCGTTACTTGTTCGCGCGAGTCGAACTGCTACCATGACCGGCAAGGGTCGACCGGTCCGGTTCGAGCGTCGTCGTCGCTCCCGACGGCCGATCCCGTCGACGGTATTCAAGGAGGCTCGACAAGAGCATGACTCAGCTTCTCGAGGCCCGAGCCGGGCGGATCACGCCCGAGATGGAATATGT
>DMPQ01000473.1 GCA_003455945.1 Planctomycetaceae bacterium | reverse complement strand
GATTTTCAACAGGCTGCTAGGGCAGCTCCCCTCGGTCGTTGACATCAGGTTTCGAACAGCACTCGTCGCGTAGTGCTCCCTCACCGGCCGCTCAGACCATGGGCAAGCGCAACCGGAAGCAGGCTCCCGATGCCGGCTCGTCAGCCAGTTCGAGCCTCCCCNNGCGGTCGTCGCCGCTTCGAAGTCGGTCTTCGAAAAGGGGCGGAACAGCCGTCGGCGGACCGCCGCATCGAGTCCCGGCCCCCGGTCGCTCACCTCCGTCGTCCAGCTCGTTTCGTCGAGCACGATCCGGACCGTCACGCCGGGGTTCTCGCCCCGTCCGTACTTGCAGGCGTTGTCGACCAGGTTGAACAGGATCTGCTCGTAGGCGATCGGATCGACCGAGACGACGCGCGCGAGCAGGTCCTCGTTCTCGCGTGCTCCCGACGACTCGGCATCACTGGCATCGCCGCCGGACTCGCTACTACATCGCGCCGAATCGACCTCCAGCCGCCACGCGAAACCCGCACCGTCGGCGCGCCCGCGAAGTCGCGGTTCGATCCTCGCGAGCAATTCGCCCAGACGGAGCGTCGTCGGCTTTCGCTTCGTTCGCCCATGTTCGATCCGCGAATAGGCGAGCACGTTCTCGATCAGATGTTCCAACCGCTCCGATTCGATCCTTAACGTCGACAGATAGCCGCGAGTCGACTCGCCGGGAGGGACCATCCCCGACTCGAGCATCTCGGCGTACATCCGGAAGGTCGTCAGCGGCGTGCGCAGCTCGTGCGTCACCGACGAGACGAACTGCGCGCGACGTTCGGCCAGCGACTCGGCCTGAATGATCAGGACCCCGCCCGCGATCAGCGCCGCCGCCATCAGCACCCACGCCACCGTCAACACGCGCCGCACGGCACTCGGACGACTCGACACGCCGGCTTCGTTGCCGATGCCCGGTGTCGCCTCGGGAACGACCAGTCGGACCGGCAGCGTCGCCAGGAGCATCGACGGCTCGAGCGGGACCTTGCCGTCTGCCGGCCGAAGATCCGCCTCCGGCAGCAGTTCGACGATGTCGGCCAGCAGGCGTTCGCGGAGCTTTGTCCAGTCGAGCCAGCATCCTTGGATCAGCTCGCACCCTTCCCCCGGAACGCGCCGGATCAGCAACAACTTGTCGCCGTTCCAGACCGGCCGCGTCACCCCTTCGGCGACGAACTCCGATCCGACTTGCGCCTGTTCGTACTCGAGAACGATCCGCTGATTGCGGAGCGACTCGTTCGCGAACGTCTCGAACAGCCGATTCCGCAGCTCCCAGTCCCGCACCTCCTGGCCCGCGTCCGACGCACCACGAGCCCCCTCCGCCCCATTCAGTCCGGCCTGCTCCATCTGCATCAGCGAGTCTTGGCGATAGGCCGAGGTGTCACCGACGCGAGCCGCATCGAGGTTGCCGCCGTAGTCCGACGTGTTCGTCGCGTAGATCTTGTCCGCCCGAATCGCCAACTGCGCCGTCGGCAGTCGCGCAAAGAGCTCGGTCGAACTGACCGACGATCGAAGTTCGTCGAGCAGACGTCGGCGGCGCTCGACCTCGTCCGATGCGATCCAGTTCCGCCACGGTTCGTCCTGCGCAGGAACCTGCGGGCTGCTCCAGACTCCATCGTCGTCGATCTGGAAGTGCACTCGGACATAGTCCGAGGTCCAGCCGAGGAGCGGCGACGGAATCGCTTCTCCTTCGCCGACCGTCAGTCCGTTGCGGGTGATCGGACGCCGGGACTGCCGAGCCGGATCGTCGGCCGCCACTTCCGGCGATTCGATCAGAAACGGACGGTAGGTCTCCGGCGGACGAGTCGACTCCTGAGCGATCAGCGGGGTGAGCATCGTGTCGAGACGCCAGACGGCGCGGCTGATCCGATCCCGCTGCTCCACCGCGATCTTGGCCGCCTGAGCCGCCAGATAGGCGTCGTCTCGATCGCGCTCGATGGTCTGCGCCACGCGACTCAGGACCGACAGCATGACGATGGCCGCGAGCGAGACCGCCGCCAGGCCGATCCGGATTCCGAGTCGTCGCATCACGATCCCTCAGCTCCCGATCGTCGTCGATCCGCTTCCCTGCCCGGAAACCGCCAGGCGATAGCCGCGCCCGCGCACCGTCTCGATCACCCCCTCGTCGCTTGCTCCGCTCGAGAGCTTCTCGCGCAATCGAGCGACATGCATGTCGATCGTTCGAGTCGACAGTCCTTTGGGGTCGAGCTGCCAGACGAACTGCAGCAGTTCGTCGCGCGTGACGACTCGGTCGCCGTGCTGACGCAGGTAACGGAGCAGATCGCACTCGCGCTGCGAGAGGGAAACCGGCGAAGCATCGCGAGGCCGAAACTCGCCTCGCGCCAGGTCGACCGCTCCGCCGACGATCTCGAAGCGATCCCCCGCCTCGATCCGCTGCGGCGATCGTCGCAACACCGCTTCGACGCGAGCCAGCAGTTCCTTGACTCCGAACGGCTTCACGACATAGTCGTCGGCTCCCGAGCGGAGTCCGCCGACACGATCCTCTTCTCTGCCGCGAGCCGTCAGCATGATGACGGGCAACGTCGGCCGGACCTTACGGACCCGGTCGAGCACGGCGAATCCGTCGATTCCCGGCAGGACGAGATCCAGAAGCATCAGCGCGACGGGGCGTTCGATCACGATCGCGACCGCCTGTTCGCCGTCCGAGGTGTCGGCAACCTCGTAGCCGGCGAAACGGAGCGAATCGACGATGCCGCGACGAATCGCCGCATCGTCCTCGACCGTCAGCACGAGCGGCCCGTTCATCGTTCCAGACCGGCCAGAGGCAACAGGACCAGATCGAAGCGCCCCACCTCGACCGCACCGCGCGGCGTATCGAACTTCTGGATATCCACGATCAGCGACCGGCGGATGAACGCATCGTGGTCATTCTCCGGATCGCCGGCGAAGTACATCTGCGTCGTCAGCGGTTCGTACCCCGGAGCGGTGACGTGGTAGTGGATATGAGCCGGTCGCCATTGATTCGGACCGGTTCGATAGCGCCCAGGATGAATCGACTCGAACTCGTAGTACCCCGTTTCGTCGATCGACAGTCGGGCGCGATTGCAGAAGAGTCCCTTCGCAGGCGGATTCGACGGGTCATCGTTGTCGTAGCGCCCGTCGGCATTCGCCTGCCAGACATGAATGACCGTCCCGCGCGGCGGCGACGCCGTGTCGATTCCGAGCACGCGTCCCCAGACGACGAGCGGCACGCCCGGTTCGAGCGGCGGAGTCACCTTGCCGCGGAACGGAGCCGCTTCGCGGAAGTACGGCCCGAGAATGTTCGGCTCGGTCGGCGCCGACGGCTTGCGCGAATCCGGCTCCGGTATGACCAGGGAAGACTGGCCGCTCGCCGCTTTCACGATCGCTTCGTAGTCCCCGAGCGAGCCGCTCGACTCGGTCGCTNNTCGCAGCTTGCCGGTCGAGAGGGCTGCGGAACCGACGAGGCCGGCCGCTGCGGAGCCCAGAAACAGACGCCTCGGCATCGATCGATCGAACATCGCGGTTCCTCGTCGTTCGGCAGAAGAAAAGGTCGACCGCCCGACCGGACGACCGACGGAAATCATCATACCGACGCCGGCACCGTCAGCGACGTAAACGCCGCGCAACGAAGAGAGCACCGTCGTGCGACCGACCCCGG
>DMPQ01000496.1 GCA_003455945.1 Planctomycetaceae bacterium | reverse complement strand
GATCGCGGCGGTCGGCACGATCGTCATCGTCTCGGTCGTCGGCTCGCCCACCTTCTCGGCAGCGCCGCTCATCTTGGCCAGACGCCGTCCGTCGGTCGCTACCGCCACCAGTTCTCCCGAACCGAACTCGAGCAGGACTCCGCCGAGCGCGAAGCGACTGCTCTCGTTGTCGGTCGCGAAGACGGTGCGGCGGAGCATCCGCTTCAGCACTCCTGCGCGAATCGTCAGATACGCCTCTTCGTCGAACGAGGCGACCGGAGGGAACTCGTCCGGATCGCGCGCCTGGAGCGTCACCTTGGTCTGATGTCCGCGGATCACGATCCGATCGCCGTTGAGTTCGATCGTCAGCGTCTCGTCCTTGGTTTCGCGCAGCAGCGGCAGGACGCGCGAGACGGGGAGCAACGCGACTCCCGGCTGGATCACCTTGACGTCGACCGCTTCCAGACGCATGCCGACTTCGTTGTTGGTGGCCAACAGGATGGTGAACGCCGGCGTCGCCTCGATCCGGATGTTCTCCAGGACCGGCTTGGTGCTGCGTGACGGAGCGACGCTGCCGACGATCGCGAACGACTCCNNAAGAACGTTTCGCGTCGGATTTCGATCTTCACGTGCGTGAGCCTCTACAGGTTGGTTTCGCGCGAGAGAACTCGGGTCCGATCGCCGTTCGACGGCCGATCGGGCATGCGGTTCTCTTGCCTTATCTTCTTTTCGTTTACGAATTCGACAGTAGCAGGATGGGGGCGGCGACCGGACGGCAACCGAGCCTCGAAGCGGAGCGCAAAAGGCTCGGACATCGAAGGTTGCGCGTCCGGACCGACACGTGGATAAGCGGTCGGTTCGGCGTCGCGCCGCGCGTCGGCGAATCGTCGTGCGGCGGCCGGCGACGGCGCGTCGTTCGGCGCCGTTCGCGGCGATCGGTCGAACGACCGACAGCTTCGACGCGCGGCCGACAGGTTCTCCACCGGAAGACGTCCGTTCATGTCCGTCCCTCCGTCGTTCGCGCACTCGGCGGAACGATCGACAGGCTGTCGCACACCTTGCGGATCAGCTCGTCGACCTCCGGATCCTTGCCCCGTTGCTGATCGATCTTGCGACAGGCGTGCAGCACCGTCGTGTGGTCCCGATGTCCGACCAGGCGACCGATCGATTCCAGACTCGCTCCCTGCAGCGATCGGACGAGCCAGATCGCGACGGAGCGGGCGAGCACGATCGAGCGACGACGCGATGTCCCCTTGAGGTCCCCGACTCGGACGTCCGCTTCCTTCGCCACCGTGCGGATCACCAGAGCCGGATCGACCTGGCCGGTCGGTTCGGAAGATCGCCGGAGCGATTCGATCAGCGAGCGGGGAAGAGGTTCCGACTCGGCCATCTTTTCGATCAGACCACGAACCGCCGAATCCCATTCGGAGAGCGTGCCGCAGGGCTCGTCGAGCCAGCATCGCAATCGTTCCGCATCGATCAGGTCGATGCGCAGACCGAGTTCATGGCGGAGAATCGATTCGCGCAGTCGGCGCGGCGGAGCGACGAAAGGGACCGAAAGGCCCGACATCAGCCGACCCGAGAGGGGAGCCGACCAGCCGTTCTGCGGCAGCGGCAGTCGCGGGAGAACGACGACGATCGGCCGTCGATCCGCGGCCGCTCGATCGAGCAGCCCCGCGAGCTCGCGTCCCGAAGCCGATTCGTCCGAGAGCGGTTCCGGCGAGTCGAGGACCAACAGATCGCAACGGTCGGTCCGATCGCGAAACTCGGGGAGCGAGTCGGTCGTCGTGGCGCGACCGACGGCACGCGCGAAGTCCTTGCCTCCGAGCGACTGCACGACTGCCGGACGATCGTCGCGACGAACTCCCCGCACGATCTCGTCGAGCCATCGGGTCAGACCGCACGACGACGAACCGATCAGCAGATACGGAGAGAACTCGGCGTCCAGCCGCAGCAGCGCACTTCGCGCGAACTCGATCAACGGCGATTCGACGGCCGCTGCGACGATCGAGTTCGTCGAGGATCCGGCGTGATCGGGCATCGGCGGCACGAAGAGGGTGGGCACGGCGTCGGCTACGCTCCGCGACACGGTGCGATGTCGGTCATCGAGGGACCGGCAAGAGAGAGGCCTGCGAAGGCGCACGGTCGCTGACTCGAACGGCTCGCTTCCGGCCGTCGCGCTGCGCCACCGGCGAACGGTCGCGGATCGGACGGTCGACCCTCCCTGCCGAGCCCGGCGATTATATCGGTTCTGCACGCCCCGAGCGAGGCGGGACGAGGGGTTCCCAGGAGCGTAACGATCAACGCAAGTGCTTGACGGCGTTGAGGATCAGATGAGCGGCCCGCGGGGCATCCGGGGGGGACTGAAAAACCCCGAAGCCGAACCGGACGGCGCCGGCGATCCAGGGTTCAGGGAGCCCCATCGCGGTGAGCGTTTCGGAGGGGCGCGACGAGCCGCTGGCACAGGCCGAGCCGGTTCCGCAAGCGACTCCCGCCATGTCGGCCGCCATCACCAGCGCCTGGCGATCGATCCCCGGAAACGCGACGCAACTGGTCTGAGGCAACCGATCGACCTCGCTCCCGATGATCCGCGGCGCCGCGCTCCCCAGATCGCTCCCCTCGGACAGTAACGTTCGCTCGAACGAGTCGCGAAGGGCACGGACCCGCTCCCGAAACGTCTCGGCCGAGTCGAGGTACCACTCGAGAGCGGCGACCGCTCCGGCGAGCAGTGCGAGCGGTTCGGTGCCGGGGCGGAGCTCCTGTTGCTGGAAACCGCCGATCATCGACGGGCGAAGCGACGCGTCGCTCCGAAGGACCAGGGCTCCGATCCCCACCGGTCCGTGAAACTTGTGCGGCGCGACGGTCATCGCCGTGACCTCGGTCTCGGCAAACGAAAAGGGGATCTTGCCGATCGCCTGAACCGCGTCGGTATGGCAAGGGACCCCCGCCGCTCGGCACAGTGCCCCGATTTCGGCGATCGGCTGGATCACACCCGTCTCGTTGTTGGCCGCCATGATGCTGACCAGGCGAGTCGACTCGTCCAATCGAGCCGCGACCGCTTCGGGACGCACGACGCCGTGCCGGTCGGGGGCGACGACGATCAGTCGATGTCCGAACCGTTCGGCCGCCGCGATCGCCGCTCGACGGATGCTCGGATGCTCGATCGCCGAAACGACGAGCGACCCCGGCTCGGTTCGCCCGAGACCATGGAGCGCCAGATGATTCGCTTCGGTCCCGCCTGAGGTAAGGACCAGCCGATCCGCGGGGAAGTTCGCGATTCTCGCGCCGACTCGCGCCAGGAATCGATCGCTCAGCGAACGGAGTTCCGCTGCGGCTCGCTGCCCGAATCGATGCGGACTCGACGGGTTACCGACGACATCGGTCCAGACTCGGGTCATCGCTTCGAGAGCGACCGGAGCGAGTGGGGTCGTGGCGTTATGGTCCAGGTAGAGCATCAGCGCGAGCGACCATCGTCCGGCACGGACATCGGTGCGACCTCGTCGGGCGATTCCTCTTCCGAGCCGCCGGGGACCGCTTCGGAGTCGGTCGCGGGCAGCGCATCGCGCGACGCTTCGGTGGTCGACTCCGACGCACTTCCGCCGGAAGTATCGACGCCGGCGTCGTCGACCGGATCGGGGTCGGAGGGGGGGGGGGAGGTGTTGCGTTCGGAAAAGGGAGTGCCGGCGAGTTCGGCCAGTCGGGAGCGCGTCGCGTCGTCGGTCGCTCGCTCGGCGGCAGCGGTCAGGATGCGAGTCATCTCGGCATCGACGACCGCCGCAGGATCATCGGGAGGATCACCGTCGAATCGGGCGATCAGCCCGGGAATCTCGTCATAGAGATCGAGGCGAGCGAGCTCGACGACGGCGGGGAACAGGGATCGCCCGGCGACCGGATGTCGATCGATCCAGGCGTTCCAGCGACGGTCGAAGTTCAGATCCTCGATCAGTCGCAGCCAGGCGGCGGCTTGCTCGTGCACCGACCTTTCGTCCTGCCCGAGGCGGGCGAGAATCCAGGGGCGATCGGTCTGATCATCGTTCGGGATCCAGCCTCGCGTCCGAATCGAACGAAGCAGATCGGACGAGATCGGTTCGTGAACGAGTCCGGAACGCTGAGCGCCGCTGAACGGGCTGCGCATGTACAGGAACCGTCGCGCCTCGAAACGCCCCGCATGAAACTCGGTCCCGCTGACCGGGACCCCGATCCGATCGATCAGCCAGATCACCCCTCCGACGATCGCCAGAACGAGCAGCGCGACGAACGACCCCACCACGATCAGCGCGAGGCGTCCGGTGCGGACCGAAGTGTCGTTGTCGGCCATGCGGATCGACTCCGTCAGGCAAGCCGGTTTCCGGCAGTCGGCGAAAGGGGAGAGCAGGAGGGCGAACGGTCGGTGAACGGAGACTCGGATCGAAGCGGACGGACGAACTTTCGGTACGCCAGGTGCGGCCGTCGGTCGCCGAGTTTCGGTCGATTGTAGTCGCTCGACGAATCGCGGGAGATCGCGAGTCGCCGCGGGGAGGGGCATGTGCTCGGCGGCTCGGTGATGAGCCGCTCGGGAACCGGCTTGCGGAAGAGATCGTCGCGACGCGGGGGAGCGGCCTTGCCAAAGATCGACGGTCGCGCAAATACTCTCGAGCAAGGAACGAGGCGTCGGGTGCGATCCGGCGACGAATCGGGTCCCGAACGGTCCGTGAGTCGCGAGGCTGGCATGAGGCGTTCGCAACCGAGGGAGTCGGGGTTCGGACTCGCCGCGAGTCGGAGTCGATCGGCGATCGGATGGCGCTGGGCTTGGCGAGTCGACTCGGGCGAGGGGACGGAAGCCCAAGCCGGCAAGGTCCGAACCGCCCGGCGCCGTCGCCTCGAAGCGATTCTCTTCCTGGCGAGAGAGCCGCTCAACTCGCGTCGGTTGGCCCAGCTTGCCGAATTGCAGGACGGAACTGAAGCCAGATCGCTGATTCGGCGATTAAACGACCATTACCGCCGCGTCCAACGATCGTTCAGGATCGAACAGGTCGCGGGGGGATACCGCATGATGACCCGTCCGCAATTCGCGGGCTGGCTCAGACGGACCAACGACGATTCCGGCACCCCTCGACTCTCCGCCCCCGCGCTCGAAACGCTCGCCGTGGTCGCCTACCGGCAACCGGTGTTGCGAGCCGAGCTGGAAGCGATTCGAGGAGTGAGTTGTGGGGAATTGTTGAGACAATTGATGGATCGTAATTTGGTACGCATCTCGGGCCGAAGCGAGGAGCTCGGTCGACCGTTTCTGTATTCGACGACTCGAACGTTCCTGACCGCCTTCGGTTTGAACTCTCTGGATGACTTGCCGCCCGCCTCGGTCGATCGTCGATCGCCTGTTGGCGTTGACCCACAGCCGGGGGTCTCAGCGAGTGCCGACGCGCATGCAGTTGCTATCCCATCGCAGGAGGACGCAGACGTGACCGTAACCGCCAAGCGCTCGACGATCGCTAACGAAGAACTCGAGCTGAAGACCCTCGCACTGGTCCCCGCCATCGTCGCGGCGGATGAGGACGACGACTTCGCGTTCGACGACGACGAAGAGGACGACGACGACGAGGAGGAAGAGGAAGAGGACTTCGAAGACGAAGAGTACGAGGACGACGAGGAATTCGACGACGAAGACGAGGATGACGACGACGACTCGGACGATGAGGACGAGGAGTGGGTCGAAGTCGAAGACGAAGAGGGTGAAGAGTCGGAGGACGAGGAGTCGGACGACGACGAAGAGTTGGAAGACGAAGACGAGGAAGAGTGGGACGAGGAAGAGTCCGAAGAGGAAGAGTGGGACGACGAAGACGAGGATGAAGACGAGGAAGAGGAAGAAGAAGAGTGGGAATGATCCCCTCGGAACTTCCTGGTTGCTGACTCGTCGACGAACGAAACACCGAAGGACGGCCCTCCGCGGCCGTCCTTGGTCGTTTCTGCAGCGACCGTGGTCGGTCGCACGACNNCACGACGTGGCCCCGGGCTCTCCGAGCCCGAGGTCGGGTGGATGCGGATACCGTTTACGTTTCGAGGCGCGATCGGCGTTGAGCTCGTCGTCCCCGACGCGAACCTGTTGCCGACCCATCCAGCCCGAAGCGAAGCGCCGGGATCCCCGTGCCCTCCAGCCCGCCGCGTCAGCAAGGGGTCTCCGTGCCCTGCAGCTAGAGAACCAGCGACCGGGGGCCGTCGCACTACGTGGGCCCGCGTCGTCCCCGACGCGCGGCCGTGCGACGTCGAGTCGTTCGAGAAACGGCGCAGCGCACGACGTATTCCGGCCACGTAGAGCGGTGTGACCGAGGACGGGAGAGTCCCGTCAGGGACGACCGACAATTGCCCGGCGATTCATCGCCGGGTAACGATTCCCGACGCATGGAATCCGAAGTCCCGTCAGGGACGACAGAACCGAGCCGCAACAGGGCCGATTTACGAATCGCTCGACGCGATCTTTCGTCCCTACCGGGACGGGAGACGGACTTCGCCGTGAAACCCGGATCTCTCAATCGCGCAGCTGAAACAGACGCCTGACCGCCTCGATCAGCGACGAGTGGTTCGGTTCGGCGGCGTCATCGCGGAGCGATTCGAGCGGCGGGTGGAGGATCTTCGCGACGAGGCGATCGAAGGCGTAGCGGATCTCCTTCCGTTCCCGTTCGTCGAGCCCTTCCAGGCGATTGAACAGCCGTTCGAGTTCGATCCCCTTCAGCTCGTCCGCCTTTTCCTTGAGCTGCCGGATGGTGCCGGCCGAGGCGCGGTATTCCGCTTCCTTCAGGAACCGCTTCGCCTCGTCCTCGACGATCCGTTCGGCCTTGGGGAGTTCCTTCTTGCGGGCCCGCAGGTTCTTGTCGCACTGCGCCTGGAGGTCGTCGACCGAGTAGAGGTAGACGTTCAGGCAATCGCCGATCGCCGGATCGAAGTCGCGAGGGATCGCCAGATCGAGCACGAAGAGGATCCGTTGTTCGCGTCGCCGCTCGATGCTCCGGTACCGTTCGAGCGTAACGATCGGCTCGGTCGCTCCGGTGGTCGAGATGACCATGTCGGCATCGGCGAGGAGTTCGATCAGTTCTTCCCAGGGGTGGACGGTCGCGCCGAACTTCGCCGCCAGCTTCTCGGCTCGCTCGCGACTTCGGTTCACCAGGCGGATCCGCTTGGCTCCCTGTGCCGCCAGGTAGGTCAGCGTCTCTTCGGCCATTTCGCCGGCGCCGATGACCAGGATGTTCTTGTCGTCGAAGCGTTCGAAGATCTGCGTGGCGAGGTCCGAGATCGCGACACTCGGCACGCTGATCCGCCGCTCGTGAATCCGCGTCTCGGAGGCGATCCGTTTGGCCGTTCGGATCGCTCGCTGAAAGACGGCGTGCGAGATCGGCATGGCTTCGAGCACGTCGCACGATGCCTCGTACGCCTGCTTCACCTGGGACAGGATCTGCGCTTCGCCGACCACCATGCTGTCCAGACTCGCCGCGACTCGGAACAGATGCATGACGGCGTCGATGTCGACTCGCTCGGTCAGCTCGTCCGAGATCGCTTCCACCGCGACGTCTCGGCATTCGGCCAGGAACGCGATCGCCTGGTCGGCCGACGGCTCGTCTTCCGGATCGTCGCCGGCAACGTAGAACTCGGTCCGATTGCAGGTGCTCAGCAGAACCGCTTCGCGCCGCGGGTACTTCTCGCGATGCCTGACCAGCGCATCGCGGACCTGCTCGGGAGAGAAGGCCAAGCGTTCGCGCACCGCAATCGACGTCTCCTTGTGACTGCAGCCGACCATCACGACCTTCATTCCGGCTGCTCCCCGGCAGCGGACTCGGCCGAGCGGTCGTCGGCCGTCGCGCCGGCGGGGTCGGAAGAGGCGTTCGGCGCGTCGACCCGCGTGCCGTGGCTGGTCGACACGACCAACGCCAGTTCGAGCAACAGGAACAGGAACGACGCGACGACCAGATAGGCGACCTTGCGTCCATGGCGAGCCGGACGATACATCCCCTGGAAGATCAGCGTTCCCAACAGCCACGACAGCAGCACGCCGCTGGTCCAGACGACCGGGTCGCTCCACTCGATCGCCATCCGATTCCGATCCGAACGAAGCAGGTTGAGCACGATGCCCGACAACAGGCCGACCGCCAGTAGTGCCGAGGACACGACCAGCGACCGCTCGCCGATCCGCTGCAGTCGTTCGAGGCTCGGGAGCGGCAGGTAGCGCCAAGGAGCCCGCTTGCGCTTCAGCTGCTCGGCGTGAAGCAGATACATCAGTCCGGCAAGAAAGCCGACACAGACGCCGACCGTACCGAGCAACAACGCCATGCCATGGACGAAGCCCCAGATCGACAGCGTCCCCTCGGGCGTGAAGCTCGGGAGCGAGCGCAGACGCCCCGCGACTCCGATCGAAGCGAGGACCAGCGGGAGCAGAAAGGTAGCGTAGGCGAGCTTCGGGAAGCGGATCATCACCAGCAGCGACGCGACCGCCAGCAGCCAAGCCAGGATCAGTCCCCAGGCATGCCAGCTGCCGAAGACGGTTCCCTGGCCGAGATCGATCCGCGCCTGGAAGATCAGGAACGAGGTGTGAGCGACCAGGCCGAGCGCGACGCAGCCGATCGAAAGGCCGTGACGGATCCGGGCTCGAAACGAAACGCGAGCCAGTTCCAGCGCCCAGGCGAGCGCGTAGCTGAAGCCGAAGCAGGAGATCGTGACTCGGCTGAGCAGATCCACACGCGGACTCGTCAGGGGAGTGCGGGACGACCGGTACCGAATCGATAGATTATAGACGGACGAGTCGCGGTGCCGTAGGGCGACCGCGTCCGTGGGCCCGGCCTGGCGTCGTGCGACCGCCCCTGGTCGCACCG
>DMPQ01000207.1 GCA_003455945.1 Planctomycetaceae bacterium | reverse complement strand
GTCCTGCATCAGCGGCATCGCAAGACGACCGGTTCGGACGACGTCGCGAAGATCGCCGACCTGATGCCGCTCGACTGCATCCGCGTCCCGCTCACCTCGCGCACCAAGACGGCGGTCGTTCGCGAACTGTGCGATCACCTGATGCATGTCGGCTGGTTGTGGGATCCCGAGGAGATGGGGCAGGCGATTCTCGAGCGCGAGGATCTTCATCCGACGGCGCTCGAGAACGGCGTCGCGCTGCTGCATCCGCGTCGGCCGATGGCCGCCATCCTTCCCGATCGCTACATCGCGCTCGGGATCACGAGCAACGGCATCCCGTTCGGCGGGCCGCGCGGCTCGCTGACCGACGTCTTCTTCCTGCTCGCCTCGGCCGACGACGGCGGGCATCTGAGAACGTTGGCGCGATTGAGCCGGCTGCTGTCGCTCCCCGAGTTTCTCCCCGAACTTCGCGCCTCGGAGGATCCGGCCGGCGCCCTCGACGTCATCCGCCGGTACGACGACCTGCTCGACTAGTCGAGCATCGCATCGAGCTCGTCCGGATCGACGAAGCAATCGCGCAAGCGCCGAAAGACGCGTGACCGCGCCTTGCGGATCGCCACGTCGGACATGCCGAGCTCTTCGGCCACCACATGCGTCGGCACTCCATCGGCCGCGGTGCGCCAGAACGCCTGCCAGGTCCGCGGTTCGAACTCACCCCGCACCAGTTCCAGCGCTCGCGAGAGGAGCACCATCCGTTCGGCCGACGGATCGTCCCCCGCCTCGCTCTCGGCCGAATCGGGATCGGCGACCTGCTGCAATTGCCGCACCGCCTCGCTTCCGCCGTCGGCCGCGGCATGTCGCCCTTCCGAACGACAATGATCGATGATCTTGTGCCGAGTCACCGTCCGGAGCCAGGCGCGGAACGAGTCTTCGGGGCGATCCTTGCGGAACGTTTCCAACCGGCAATAGACGGTCCGAAAGACCTCCTGCACGACATCCGACCGATCCGACTCGCCGAGCCCGGCGCGGCGGCACCAGAACAGGACCAGGCGCCCGTAGAGATCGACCAGACGCTCCCATGCGGCCGGATCGGCGGCACGGACCGCGTCGAGCAGTCCGGTCGAAGTCGAATCGTCGCCGGTTCCGGATACGGTCACGCGAGGTCCGAGCGAAATGGGGAGTGAGTCGTCGCCGACACGTCGCCGCCACGACCGACGTCATCTTACGAACCGAGCCGGTCGCCGCGAAACCGGGGCTCAGAACTCTCGCCGCTCGCCGCTCCCGGCCCGGCCGCTTGCCTCGGCCTCCGCGATCCNNGATCCGTTTCCCGAGCCAATCGAGCAGCGGACGGATATCGTACGGCTTGGTCAGGATTAGCGACGCACGCCGCTCCCAACCGCGCACCTCGTCGCGTCGCGGAAAGCCGATCGCCACCGCCGTCAGCTCGCGCGGCAACGGCAACCCGGTCGCTTCCGCTTCCTCTTCGAAACCGTCTCGATCGATGATCTGCGCCATCAGCGCCGATCCGATCCTCTCGGCTCCCGCTCCCGACACCGTCGCACCGCGGACCCATGCCGGACAGCCGCCAGCCCGCTCGACCAGTTCGGCGAGCGGTTCGTAGGCGCCGCGGACCGAGGCGACGATCCCGACGACGCAGCGCGTGTCGAGCGAGTCGACCGATGAGTCGTCCTTCTCGGCCCGCATCGCCGTTCCGAGGCCGGTCGCGTCGAGGTCGAGCCAGCGTTCGGTCGGCGACCAGGTCGTCGGCCGCCATGACACGATCCGGTCGAGTCGTTCGGACGACATCTGGCGCCAGTCGAGCCACCGGATCCGCTCGATCGAGGTCGCCGGGCGGCCGGTGCGCAGCTCCCCGTCGTTCCACGCTCCGATGACCTGAAGTCGCCGGGCGAGCGGAAAGCGTTCCCCCCAGGCATCGATCAGCGCGGCGTCGGTCGTCCCCGGCCGCTCGGACCAGAAGACGATGAGCGACGGAGGGGCATCGCGCGCCAGCTGTTCGGCGTTCGGCAGCGCTCGCCGATCGAAATGCCGACAGCTCGTTCCGTCACCGAGCGGGCCCCATGAGAACTCCGGATGCTCAAGATCGCCGACGATCCAGACGTCGGAAGGGNNTCGTCTCCTTCCGTCCGATCTCGTTCCATCGACTCGTCCGTCCCTGATGGATGTCGAACATTCTCGGCGATCATCCGCGGCGCCTCGGCGAGTCGTTCGTTCGCCGGGTTCAACTTCCGCCGACCACGGTGAACTCGATCGCCGATCCGGCAGGACGAACGAACTCGCCGACGGCGTCCTCTTCACAGGCGTCGCGAGTCAGGCGGATCGTCACCCGATGACGCCCCGCCTCCAGACGGATCGGCGTCGCCGCATCCTGCCACACCACCTCGTCGATCCGCACCTCGGCGGCCGGTCCGGTCCAGGCGAAGGTGACCTCGCCCGCCACCACCACATCGACTTCGCCGCGCAGGAAGAGCGTCTCGCCGTCGACCGTCGCAGCCGCCTCCGCCAGCGGCAAGCCACCGGCGACCTTGCCGTACAGACTCGGCCACCCCTCGCCGGCCATCGTCGCGACGCGATCGAGCCCTTCGTCGCCGCGAGCGGTCGCCGCATTCAGACCGACTTCGTTCGGTCCCGCGACCTTCCAACGCTGGATCGTCGCACGACTCCGGACTGCATAATCGCCCGGGCGACCGAGCGCGTAGAGGAACGCGATCAGATCGTCGAACTCCGCGTCGGTCATCAGCACCTTGAGGCCGCGCGGCATCAGCGAGCCCCCTTCGACCAGATCCTCGATGTCCTCCTGAGGGATCACGTGCGTCTTTCCCTCGGCATCCTTCAGCACGATCGACTGATCGTCTTCGCTGAGCTTGACGCCGGCGACGAGCAACCCGTCGATGGTCAGGACCCGGTACATGCGGTAGACCTCCTTCACGTCCTGCTCGGGACGAAGGAGCGCGTTGATCAGATAGTCCGGAGGAGAACTGTTACCGACGGCGCTCAGATCGGGACCGATCGCGCCGCCGGCTCCGCTGAGGGCATGACAGTTGAAGCAGGTCAGATCGCGACGCCGAAAGACGAGTTCGCCTCGCGCAGCATCCCCTCGCTCGGCGATCCGCGTCACCGTCTCGGCCATCTTCTCGGCCGACCAATCGGCGTCGGCATCTTCGAGCCCGGCGCGCTCGGTCAGCAACGTCACCAGCGCCGCGTCGCTCCGGCCGATCGAGTACATGCCGCGGAGCATCAGCTGAGCTCGTTCGGCATCGATCGCGCGATCGCCGAGAAGCGAGGCCAGACGCTCCGCTCCTCCTTGCCGAGCCAAGAACGCCTGAACGACTCCGGCCGGATCGATCGAGCGATCGTCGCCGAGTGCAACGTCGAGCGCCGCAAGCGAAGCCGCTTCGTCGCCGCTCGCCACGAGCGCCGCCGCGGCCGCGGTCCGACGCTTCGGACTTGCCGCACCGTTCATCGCCGCCGTCAGCGCCTCGATCGCCGAGGCATCGCCGATCGCTCCGAGCGCCTCGATCCCTTCGGCCGCGCTCCGTTCGCTCGTCGCCGGATCGGCGACGAGGGTCGCGAGCGGTGCGACAAACGAAGGATCGCGCCATCGACCGGCGATTCGGACCGCCGCCGATCGGACGGCCGGATCGTCATCGCCCAGGAGCCCGACGAGTCGCGTCGGTTCGGCTTCCGGAACCGTTCCTCGGCTGCGAGCCGCTTCGGCGAGCGCTTCGAGCGTGGCGAGTCGGACCTCGGCCGGAAAGCCGTCCGCCTCGGTCGCTCGTTCGAGCAGATAGCCGAGATCGGCCGCGCTCCCTCGTTTGCCGATCGCATCGATCACGTTCCCCAGCCGCTCGGCCGGCAAACGCCCGCTTCGCAGCAGACGCATCAGCGCATCGGCACTCTGCCCCCGCGCCTCGCCGACCGACACGAACAGCGCCGCGACGATGGCCGTTGCGATCATCGCCGCGCGTCTCCCAACTCGGCAGCTCTCGAGGAACGACTTCCCATCGACTCGACCGCTCACGATACCGACCTCCCGATAATCCGATCTTCCGATCACTCCCCTCGACCGACTCGTGCCGCCTCGGTCGAAGCGAGGTGTTTCGATTCGACACGTCGAGGGACACGGCAGCGCGATGGTTCGCCGCGCGACACGCTGCGACAGGCTCGAAACGAGAGAGACCGCTCGGCGCGGTTCGCCGAACGGTCTTCTCTGGCCGACGAGCGACTCGAGTCGAGGCGCCGACGTNNCGAGAGAGACCGCTCGGCGCGCTTCGCCGAACGGTCTTCTCTGGCCGACAAGGGACGTCGATCGAGGCGCCGACGTACGCCGACTCGCGTCGCCGACGCCTCCCCGATTCGCCGTCCGGATCTCAGCGCTGTGCCTTGTGCTGCAGCGTCTTGAGCGTCTCGTCCAGCGTGTAGTTCAGGTACTCGTCCATGTCGTAGGCGAGCACCTCGGTCGCTACCTCTTCGGCGGTCGGGCCGTCGAAGAAGCTGACGGCGCGGAGCGCTTCCAGCCGGACGCGCGGGTGCTCGTCGTTGATTCGGGCTCGCACCAGTTCGAGCGAATCGTCGAACTTCGTCCGCCAATAGCAGAGGACTCGGACGGCCGCCGCGCGGATTCGGGGATCCTCGTGACCGAGCAGCGTCTCGAGCAGCGCTCGGTCGGCAAGGTCGTGCGTCTGACGGACCCAGAGCGCTTCGAGGAGCGCACGGCCCGTTTCGGGCGACTGAGGATCGAGGCCGGCGACCCAGGTGTCGAGCGCTCCGATCACCTGCTGCGGGTCGCGCTGTCCCAGCTCGCGCCGCGCCCGATAGCGAGTCCGGTACTCGTACGCCTTCAGCGTTTCGAGCAGCTCGGGAGTCGACGCCTTGGTCAGGTCGACCACCTCGAGCAGCGGCTGGGCATCGTAACGGATCTTCCAGATGCGGCCGTGCGACTTGTCTCGCTTCGGATCGCGCAGCGAGTGCTGCATATGGCCGACGAGCGGATTGAACCAGTCGCAGACGAAGAGCCCGCCATCCGCGCCGAACTTCAGATCGACCGGACGGAAGTTCGTGTCCTCGCTCCGCAGCAGCGGCTCGACCGGTTCGGCGAAGAACCCGGACTCCGAATCGCGCATCTTGTACTGCAGGATGCCGTGGAACCCGATGCAGTTGTTCAGCAGGTAATTCCCCTGAGCATCCGACGGAAAGTTGCGGCTCGACACGAACTCGCAGCCGCAGGTCGGTCGCCACTGCATGTCCAGGAACTGCCGCATGCCGCCATGCTTGTTCGGATAGACGACGTCACCCGAAAACGGAGCCGCCCAGTAGTTCGCTCCGCCCGACGCGTCGGCGACGAAGTCCTGTCCCCAATCGTCGAACGTGTGTCCCCACGGATTGGCGAAGCCGTACGAGACGAAGACCTCGAACTTCCAGGTCCGCGGCTCGAAGCGGAAGACGGCGGCGTCCTTGACCCGAGTCGGGCCGTAAGGCGTCTCGACCTGCGTGTGGTGGAANNAATGATGCGAATCGGCCGAGTCGAAGCCGTGGAGCACGATCTCGCGACGATCGGCGACGTCGTCGCCGTCGGTGTCCTGAAGGAACATCAGATTCGGCTGCTGCGCGACGAAGCAGCCGCCGAAGCCGAGTTCGATACCGGTCGGCAGATGCAGACCGTCGGCGAAGACCGTCTGCTTGTCCGCCTTGCCGTCGCCGTCGGTGTCCTCGAGGATCAGGATCTTGTCGTCGACCGGCGTTCCGGGCAGATACTGCGGATACGACGGCATCGTACAGACCCAGACGCGACCGCGACCGTCGATCGCGAACTGGACCGGATTCTGCAGATCGGGAAAGTCTACCTCCGAAGCGAAGCAATCGATCGAGTAGCCGGCCGGCAGATGGAACGATTCCTTCTGCTGCTCGGGGGACGTGATCACGACTTCCGCCGCGACGTTCGTCTCGATCACCGGCAGGTCGCCGGTCTGCGAGTCGTCGATTTCGGCCGACAGCGCCTCGCCGGCGGCGGCAGCCCAGACGCGCCGGTCGCGGACATCGATCATCTTGCGGAGCTTGGCGAACTCGACCGGAAAGTTGACGACTCCGAACGGCTCCTTGCGACCGCCGTAGATGTAGAAGCCGTTGACCGCGCGATGGTCGTACCAGAACTGCAGGTTCTTTTCGGCCACCTCGGCTCGCAGCGCCGCCAGATACGCCTCGTCGCTCTTCGGCAGGTTCGACAGATGGCCGAAGAGCGCGAAATCCAGCAACTCCGCGATCTTTCGGTCACCGTATTCGGTCTGGTGGATGCCGTTGAAGGTCCATGGCTGCGGATCTTCCTTCATCGCTTCGAGCGACGGATGGAACAAGTCGGCAAAGGTGCAGCCTTCCTCGTCGGCGACCTGCCGGATCGCCTGGCAGTAGATCTCGAGCGATGCATTCGTCTCGCTCCCGTCCGGCAGATGCGGGTTGCCGAGATCCTCGTGAGCCAGCGGCGTGACGAGCACGACTCGGATCGGTCGATCCGCTTCGGCCGGCAACGACTTGGTCTCGCGCACCCAGCGGCGCAGATCCTCGGTGAACTGTCCGAGCTTGTCGGGGCCGCCGAACGACTCGTTGAAGCCCCACTGAGCGAAGACGACGCTGGCGCGATGCTCGGCCAGCGAGTGGCCGTGATCATGGAAGTCCATCGATCGCGGCCGCAGATTCACTTCGTCGGCCGACCAGGCGAGGTTGCGGACGACCAGGCGATCGTTCGGAAACCGCGCGTGCAGGAGCGTCTCGAACGAGTTCAGGTGCTGCATCCGCTCGGCGACGGTTCCGCCGACGATCATCACGCGGTCGTCCGGAGCGATCGCCAGATTCGGCGATTCGGCTCGAAGCGATGATTCGCCGCCGAGCAGCAGGAGCAGACCGACGACCCAAGCGGCCGTCGATCGGCGGACACGAGACGAACGAAGCGACTCGAAGCGAATCATGAAGCGCACACGCTCCTTTCGGTGGACCGAGCGGGAAAGGCGACAGGCGGGAGTCGCGATCCGGGTCGAGACGACCGAACGGATCGCGAGCGGCGGGAAGGTCGACGACCGGAGGCCCGACGCCTGTCAGTCTAACCGAGCGGCGCGCGCGGGTCATCTCGGGCGAAGGCGGGTTCCCTCGCCGGGCAAGGGACGTNNCGTGCTTCCGCCGAGGCACGACGGCGGCGCCGAAGAGGCTGCTGCCGATCAGAGCGACTCGCTCACGCCCTACCTCGATCACGCACGACTTCGCACACGTCGATCGTCGTTCGACACGCTCGTTCGTCGCCGCTCGGGGCGCCGCTCAGATTGCGCCCGGCTGCTGCTGCGTCATGCAGTGGATCGAACCGAGGCCGTAGACCAGATTCCTCGCCGGACTGCCGACGACCCGATGCTTCGGCATCAGTTCGGCGAGCAGCTTGACCGCCGTCTCGTCGCGCGGATCGCCGAACTGCGGCACGACGACCAACCCGTTGGCGATGTAGAAGTTGGCGTAGCTGGCGGGAAGACGGTTTCCCCACATCGTGATCGCTCCCGGCATCGGCAGTTCGATCAGTTCGAGCCCCGCGCCGTTCGCATCGTTCCATTCGGCCAGCGCCTCGAAGTTCCCGCGCAGCGGCGCGTGATTCGGATCGTCTCGCTCGGTCTGCACCGCGACGAGCACCCGCTGCGGATCGACGAACCGCGCGATCTGGTCGATATGGCCGTCGGTATCGTCGCCGATGATCGGATCGCCGGGGAGCCAGACGATCTGCTTGGCGCCGAGCACGGCACGAAACAGCGTCTCGACCCGTTCGCGAGTCACGCCGGGATTCCGGATCGGATCGAGCGCACACGACTCGGTCGTCAGCACCAGTCCGTTCCCGTCGGTCTC
>DMPQ01000220.1 GCA_003455945.1 Planctomycetaceae bacterium | reverse complement strand
CGATCGCCTCGGTCTGCATCTTGCGGCCTGAGCGGAGCGGAGTGAAGCGGCGATTCCACTGCCAGGCGCACAGATCGGCTCGATAGCCGTTGGCGACATGCCGCACGAACTGGTCGTACTCGAACGAGATCTGCGGCGCGACGGTCCCGTAGGCACTCTCGAACGATTCGGGTTGCCCCGACATCATCGCGATCCCGAGCGCCTTGAACTGGCCGTTGTAGTTCGGGTTGTTGGCCAGCAGATGGCAGAGAGCCCACCGCCAGGCATACGCCTGCCAACTGTCGCCGGTCACTTGGCCGGCAGCAACGATCTCGAGCAGTTCCTTCTTCGGGTCGGCTCGCATCAGATAGTCAGCGACGACCGGATCGATCGAGACGGCAAGTTCGCCGTCCTTCCAGTACTGTCCCATCTCGGCGACCCCTTCGGAGTACCAGGTCGGTCCGGTACTGCCGAAGCTCTGCGCGCAGTAGGCATGCATCGCCTCATGCTGCACGACTCCATGCGAGTCGCACGAGTAGACGATCGAGCGGGTGTTGCGGCCGAGCGTCTGCGAAATGGTGACCCCTTCGCCGTTGGCGATCTTCGCGGCACCGACCGGATCGATCGCTCCGGCGGGCCACTGCGCCATGTCTCGGACCACGAAGCATTCGATCGGCGACGGACTCGGGCGACCGAAGTATCGCGACACGAGATCGATCATCGACTCGAGCTTGAACAGCAGGATCTGCGCCTGGCGATCGCTGATGTCGGTGTGCAGCAGGAAGTTTCGGCTGCGGACGTCGCGCGGCGCACTCGGTTCGTCCGAGAACTCGCGGAACTTCGCTTCGAGTTCGTCGGCAGCCGAGAGCGTCGCGCCGTCGCGTCGCTCGACCTCGATCGCTTCGATGACGAAATCGCCGGTCGAGAAGCGGGCGTACCGGACGCTCGTCACCTGATCGCCGACCGTGGCTCGATCGAGTCGATCGCCGACGAAGCGGACACGAGTCGCCGGCTCGACCGGAACCGCCAGGCGCCCGCGGTTCGAGTACGGCGAGCGATCGACGGTGACGGCGATGCGCCCGTTTCGAGCGCTGAGCACCTCGCCGACCACGCGACAGGTGACGCTGCCGTCCTCCGCCGGATCGCCGCTCGGCGTGATCGATGGAGGATCGGGCTGCGACAGGAGTTCGATGTCGGTCGGCGTCTCGACCAGCTTCCCTCCGCGCATCAGTCGAGCCTGGAAGGCGACCGTCTGGCCGGCTTCGAGGGCATCGGGAGGCATCGAGCCGCGGACCACGATCGCGGCGGGAAAGGTGATGATCGCCTGAGCGCCGGCGAGCGAGACCCCCTTGTCCTCCGGCCCCTGATACTTCAGCTCGATCGACTCGCCCGATTCGCTTCGCAGTCGCAGGACTCCCGGCCGCACCGCCTGGATCGTCCCCGAACCTTCGAGCCGCTGTTCGAGCACGACCTGCGCGGCCAGCTGCGGGACGAGCGAAAACGCGACGACGATGCCGAGAAGCGACCTGACGAGGCGAATTCGCGACAGGTGGCGTCCGAACGACACCTCGGACGACAGGGCGAGGGGGCGCACGATCGACGAACAAGGTCGGGAGCGGAGGCTTCGCGAACAGGACAACGGAGCGACTCCTGAGACGGTTCGAATCGTCGATCCGGCCGTTTCACGCCGGTCGAAGACCGGGGACGAGTCCGATGGTCGCGAGACGGAACCTCGGGGAGTATAACGGTTTGCGGCCGTCGGCTCCAATTCGATCGCCCGGGAAACCAAGCGGCCGCGTGATTCGTACGTACGGCGGGACGGTCGGGGAGTCCCGGCAATTTCTGCGGCTCGGAAAGCCCGAACGGCCGACGATGGTCGCCCCGTTCGGCACGGGACCTGTATCCGGTCGGTGGAGGTCGAATCGCGGTTCGGCAGGTTGCCGCACCGCGGTCCCCCTCTCTCGCCCAACGGAAACGCCACCATGAATCGCCTCCGACTTGCCGTCGTCCTGATGCTGCTGATCGTCCCGACCGTGGCCGCGATCGGAATGCGTCCGAGCATCGGGACCGATCGAGCGGTCGATACCGAAGTCGCTGCGGCCGGCCGATACCACGCGGTCCGACGCCGCGGCGCTCTGTACGATCGAAGCATGCCGAATCGGCCGAGCCGAGGTCTCTACACCGTCGGCCGCTGAACGGTTCGCGAGGGCCTCGCGAAGTCGGTCGACGCGACTCGACTCGATTCGTCGAGCGCGCATGGAGTTCCGCGACCGGAACCTCTAGACTCTCGGGACGACGATCCCGATATCGACGACCGGCGATCGAATCGGTGGACGACTCTGTCCCGATCGATCCCCAATCACGCGGAGTGACCGATGAGCTTCGGATCCCAGGGCAACCCGTACGAGGTGCCGTCCTATTCCCAGAACGTTCCGACCGCCGCCCCTCTGAAGGCTCCCGGACCGTTCATGGCGATCGCGATCATCGCGATCATCTTCGGCGTGATCGGATTGGGGCAGGGGTGTCTGGGAGGCGTCTTCATCGCATTCCAGGGAGCGATCAGCGGGTTCTTCGAAGAGTTCGCGAAGAAGGCGGCCGAGAGCGATCCGGATGCCGCCGCGAACATGCAGGGGCTCAAGGAGGTGATGGCCCTTCAGTCAGAGTACATGGTGCCGATCGTCGTCGTCCTCGTCCTGTCGCTCATCACCTCGCTCGCCCTGTTCGTCGGCGGTATCGCCGGTGTCCGCAAGGCGGTCTCGTCCGTGGTGATGCTGC
>DMPQ01000326.1:457-5246 GCA_003455945.1 Planctomycetaceae bacterium | reverse complement strand
GGGCGTGAGTGAGAATCGAGGGGGCCGAGTGCTGCGCAGTCGCGGCGGGCGACAAGAAGCGTCGAGGTGTTCAGGTCGGAGGAGGTGGTGAAGGGGAGTCGCCTCTCCAGACCGCCCAACCCCAGGCGACGGCATACGGAATGCCGATCGCCCCGAGCGGTATCAGCGCATCGGTCGGGATCCCGAGCGACTTGCCGAGAATGCCGATCGCGGACGAGCCGAGGCAGACGACGGAAACCGCTCGACAGATCCGGCGATGCGCCGCTCGGCGCTGCCGTTCCTCGTCCTCGGGTTCGATCGGTACGGTCGAGGACACGCGGCTCTCCTGAGGCCGTCCGAGCGAACGAACGGGACTGCCGAACGAACGACGGATCGGCGTCGTTCGCACGGTCAGATTCTGGTGGTGAGAAACGAGCGAACTCGCACGGACCGAGACCGCCGACCGCACGCCCGCCGAACCGTCCGCCTTCCGTCGCCTGACGCGCATGGAGGGCGTTCCGTCGACTCGCCCCCGTCCGCCGAGAATCCCGGAAGCGGATAGGCAGGTTTCCTTCCGTGGCGAACGGAATCGATCGTTCGAGCTCGGATTGCGAGGGAACGGGCTGGTGAGCCGAATGCGGCGCCGTGGGGGAACGCCGCAACGGTCGGATCGCGAGGCCGAAGCTACCCGTCCTTCGGATAAGTCGCCACTCGAAAGTAGAGGACCTTGCGGAATCGTAATGAACCCGGCGACTCCGGATCGCTCTCGCTTCACGATTCGCTTCGTCACGAATCGCAACTCGCGGACCATTCGCCGCATCATCCGAGACCGACGATCGACGGAATCGGTGACGCGGCCGGCGCACCGTCACCGAGATAGCGGACCTCTCCGGTACGAACGTCGTAGAAGGCGCCGATGATCTTGAGGTCCCCGCTGTCGACCCGACGACGCAACGTCCGACTCGATTCGCTCAATTGCCGCACGACGCGTTCGACGTTGGCCCGCGCAACGGCATCGACCAGACGTTCCTTGAAGAGCGGATCGCCGGCGTCAGGGCGTCGAAACTTCAGCACGTCGATCGATTTCTGGATCTCGTCGACCAGCGACTCGAGATGTTCGCAGCCGGTCGCCTCCGCGATGTTCCGGTCGTTGCGGAAGAAGTCGACGGCAGCGGTCACCGCTCCGCAACGGGAATGTCCGAAGACGACGATCGCCTTCGCTCCGGCGCAGTTCGTCGCATATTCGAGACTTCCGATCGCATACTGACTGGCGATGTTCCCGGCGATCCGGACGGTGAAGGCATCTCCCAGACCGAGATCGAAGACCAGTTCGATCGGCGTGCGCGAATCGATGCAGCCGAGAAAAGCCGCCAGCGGAAACTGGCCGGCGGCAGTCGCGTCGACCTGTCGGATCAGATCGCGCTGGAGAGGTCGGCCCGAGCGGAAGCGGAGGTTTCCCTGCTTCAGGATCTCGATTACCTGATCGGGAGTCATGCTCTGCTGCAGATCGCGACTGGACCAGTCGACGTAATCGACCTGGTCGGGCATGCGATAGTGGTCGCGGAAACCGACGATGCTGACGTTCAGTCGCCGCGCGATCGCATCTTCCTCGCGGAAGTCCTTGATGACTCCCAGACAGTCCGGATCGATGTAGTCCGACTTGCGCGCATCGAGCACGATGTTCGATCCGGTCGGGATCTTCTCGAGCGTCGACGCCAGCGCGGCTCGATTCAAAAACGTCACCTCGGGCCCAAGTTCGACTCGGATCACGTCCCCACCCAAATGCTTCTCGTGGATGACGTGCGGAGCGGCCTTGAGGCTGCGGGCCATCACGAACAGGAGCGACGTGGCGAGACCGAGACCGACGCCGAACAGCAGATCGTGCATGACGATGCCGCCGAGCGTCACGAGGAACGGAACGTACTGCGAAGCCCCTCCGTCATGCATGCTCCGGAAGAGCTTGGGGTGAGCCAGCTTGAAGCCGGTATGCAGCAGGATCGCGGCCAGGCAGGCGATCGGAATCGTGTTGAGCGCGACAGGGACGAGGACGACCGTCGCCACGATCAGGAAGCCGTGCGCGATGGCCGACACCTTGGTTCGTGCCCCCGCTTCCAGATTGACGCTGGAGCGAACCACCACGCTCGTGATCGGCAATCCGCCGCAGAGGCCGCTGAAGATATTGCCGACCCCTTGAGCCATCAGTTCGCGGTTCGGGGGAGAGACGCGTTTGGTCGGATCGAGCTTGTCGACCGCTTCGATATTGAGCAGCGTTTCGAGCGACGCGACCGCGGCGATGGTCAGCCCGGCGAGCCAGACATCGGAACGATAGCGCCCGGCGAAATCGGGGAGTGTGACGAACGTTCCGAGATCGCTCCAGGTTTCGGCAATCGGCACTTGGACCAGATGATTGCCGTCGATCACCCAGTACGACCCCAGGCGAGTCATCAGCAACTGCAACGCGACTCCGATCGCGACGACGATCAGCGGCGCCGGAACCGGCGACTTCTTCAGACTCGGGACTCGTTCCCAGATCATCAGCAACGCCAGACAGAGCAGACCGATCGTCGCGGCACCGGGATGCACGTGCGATATCAGTTCGCCCAGCTCCGAGAACGTCGTCTCGTGATCGACCTGTACGAACGACTCGTCACCGACCGGATCGGCATCGTGTCCGAGCAGATGCGGGATCTGCTTCAGGATCAGGAGCACGCCGATCGCCGCGAGCAGCCCCTTGATCACCGACGTCGGGAAGTAGCCGGCGACGAAACCGAGCCGCCCGATGCCGATCGCCGTCTGCACGACTCCGGCGATCACCACGGCGAGCAGGAAGAGTCGAAAACTCCCGAGCGCACCGATCTGCATCAGCACGACGGCGGCGAGTCCGGCGGCGGGCCCCGAGACGCTGCTGTGCGACCCGCTGAGCAGGCCGACGATCACGCCGCCGATCGCACCGGCGATCAGGCCGGCGATCGCCGGAGCTCCCGAAGCGGTAGCGATGCCCAAGCAGAGCGGCAAGGCGACCAGATAGACGACGACTCCCGCGGCAAGGTCCTTGCCGAGTGCCTTGAAGTCATAGGGTCCGTTGGTTCGTTCCATGAGGCGAAATCCGGACGAGAAGTGCTTGGAGGGGAGAGGTCCGCATCGCGGAAGGAGGGCCTCCCGGCGTCGGCGCTTTAGGTCGCCGCGATATCGACGGCGCACAGGCGGTACGTCGCTCGCGTCGTTTGAATCCGAGAAGCGGCCCAGAGCAAGTCGAGGCCCGTTCCGGATTCGCTTCGCAACGTTCGCGACGAACGGCCCGCCGTCCCGCGACTCAGGACGCTTGCTGCGATCGAGGCTCGTCACCGCGCCACACGGCCCAGACCCAGGCGATGGCATAGGGCACGCCGATCGCTCCGAGCGGCACGAGCGACTCGGCCGGCAGCCCTAACGAACGACCGAAGAGGCCGATCGCCGAAGCGCCGAGACAGACGACCGAAACCGAGAAGCAGATGCGGCGATGCGCCGCACGCGATTCGCGCGACTCGACCGAGCCGAGCGTCGAAGGAGAAGTGGCCATCTTTCGAAGTCCTTGTCGCTGAAGCCGCCGTGGGCCCGACCGCGGTCGGCAAAGGCGGGAACTCGTGCGGTCGATCGACCGAACGGTATTCGGCGCGAGAAACGCTTCCGGCGTCTCTCGCCCGGCGACAAGTCTTCAGTTGCGAAGCGGAGCCAAGAGGCCGTTGGTCAAGCGATGGCCGGCGATGCCGTACCTGACGACGGCAGGCAACAAGATCGTCGAACGCTGGCCGAGCGACGGCGTTTCGTTCGGACGGATTGCCGCGACGAGCACGAAGGCCGCAGCGCGGCGTTTGAGATCGCGACGGTGCGACGAGGTCGATTCTTCCTCGTCTTCGCCCGATCGATTCGACTCCGAGTCATCTTCGTTCGACGAACGAACCGGATTGGAACCGGCATCGATCGTCGAGCCGGAGGCGATCCAGATCGGCCCGAGTTGGTCGAAGCCGACATGACCGAGGACGGCGACCGCGACCAGCAGAAAGAAGCCCCAACGTGCCGCCGAAGAGCGGGAGCAGGGATTCCATCGGTGGGCCAACGATCTCGACGACATACGAACGCCGTAACCCTCGGCAAGGACACGCGACTCGAAATGAACGGGCCTGATGGTAGCCGCCGGGGTTCGGATCGACCACCCGAACTCGGAGGGACTTCTCCGAATCTTCGGTTAAGGATCGGCAGTTCGGCGGGGGAAGGCGAGCGGAATTGTCGCCGCTCGGACGGTCGTCGACCGAATCGCCGCGGCGATCGAGGAAGGAGGCGATTCGATCTTGTTCGAAAATTCGGTGGTGCCGGAACGATCGGCGGCAACGTTACGTCGTTACCTACGCGCTACTTGTGACCCCTGGGGGGCAGGATTAGTCTGATGCTCGCCCCCCTCCGCTTCGGCTGCCGGTTCGACTCCGCCCCTGTTTCTCGGCCTCGCCGGCTCGGCATTCGGAGAACCGGTCCTCGATCCGTTTCGGGCTGCGCCCTTCGTCCGGACTGATCTCGAGGACGAACGAGCGCGAGCGAGAGAGGGGAGTGACCGGTAGCGATGGTTTCGGGGACAACGGTTTCGGGGACCGAGCGGTCACGGCTCNNTCGGCAAGGTGATCGTCGGTCAGAGCGAGGTGATCGAGCATCTGCTGATCGCGATCTTCGCTCAGGGACACTGTCTGCTGGAGGGCGTTCCGGGGTTGGCCAAGACACTGATGGTCAGCAGTCTCGCCAAGTCGCTCGATCTCTCGTTCTCGCGCATCCAGTTCACTCC
>DMPQ01000326.1:0-395 GCA_003455945.1 Planctomycetaceae bacterium | reverse complement strand
AACCCGATCGAACAGGAAGGGACCTACACCCTTCCCGAAGCGCAGCAGGACCGCTTCATGTTCAAGGTCTTCGTCGACTATCCGACGTACGACGAGGAGTTCCGGATCGCCGAGTCGACGACGTCGGACCGCTCGGTCGAACTGAATCCGGTCCTCTCGGGCGACGAGATCCTTCGGCTGCAGAAGCTCGTGCGCCGCGTGCCGGTCTCGCCGTACGTCATTCACTACGCGCTCCGACTGGTCCGCGCCACGCGCGTCCAGGATCAGGGGGCGATGGAGTTCGTTCGCGATTCGGTGGCTTGGGGAGCGGGGCCGCGAGGAGCGCAGTACCTGCTGCTCGGCGCCAAGGCCAAGGCGATGCTCGAAGGGCGATTCTTCGTGACGATCGACGACAT
>DMPQ01000223.1 GCA_003455945.1 Planctomycetaceae bacterium | reverse complement strand
CAAGCGGATTGTCGCCGCCGTCAACCGGCCTGCAGCGCGACGCGACCGAAGTGTTCCCTGTCACCGGGGCGACGCGAACGTCGCCCCGGTGACAGCCCGAAGCCTTGCCGTGAGCATCCGTCGCGCGGCTGACCCAGAAGCCGCGTGCTCGACGGATAAGGCTCGCACCCAGGAGGGAAGGGCCGACGACGATCTCCCGCAAGAAGATCGATGCCGGACGGCAGAGCTTCGTTCGCTAGACGGGGTCAAGGCGTCGTGCGCCTTGGTGTTTCGTGACCGGTCGTCGACCGGGTGCGGGACTTGTACGAAAGCCACGAATTCGTCGCAAGAGACGTTTTCGAGAGGGAACGACGTCGCGCCGAAGACACCGCTGCGCGGTCGTTGACTCGGCCGTCGCGAACACGCGACGCAGCAGCATCAGCGAGGTCCAATCGCATGCCGCAGCCGCGTGGCTCGGTGGCTCAGTCGCGCGGCAATTCGCGCGGTTGCCGCTCGACCGCCGGCACCAGGAAGAACGGTCGACAGGTCGGATCGGGAACGAGGTCCGGAACCGCGAGATCGACCGGCGGATGAAAGACGTCCCAAGCCGGCACGGGATGGAACCGCGGATGCGGCAGCGTCGGCTCTTCGATCGTCGGCTCCTCGAACGTCGATTCGCTCATCGAGGCGTCCGACATCGCGGCCGCCGACGCTCCCGACGCGAGTGCCGCCGGAGCGCAGTCCGGTCCGATCGGTCGACAGCGGATCGCCAAGCAGCCGGTGCTCGGCACCGGCAGCAGCAGGATCAGCACGGCGATCGGACGACGACCTCTCAACCCTCGACTCCCGCAGACGCCCGCCGGAACGACGAACGACATGGACCGAAACGACGAGACGACGGAGCGGGACCGGGTCCCTCTCTCCGTCGTCTGATCGGTCGCGAAGCTGCGGATGCTGGAGCGAGTCTGCGGCCTCGGCGGAAGTGCTGGCATTCGACGTCGCGACTCAGGTCACTCGGCTTTCGAGCGACCGTTCGACGTCGCGACTCAGGCGTCGCGCCCCGGCAGGGCGACCTTCGGAGTCGGAACGTCGCCCCATTCGTAGCTGGTCGGTCCGAGCACGACCTGGTCGGCCATCGCCTCGTCCCAGGTGATCGACTTGCCGGTGTAGCACGCCTCACGGCCCATGATCGCCATGAGCGTGCTGTAGCTCATGTACGTGCCGTTGTTGATCGGCGTGCCGCTGCGGATCGCCGCGAACAGACGCTGATGCTCGACGTCGTACATGCTCGGGCTCGGGCCCTTGTAGCGCCACGTCCCTTCGGCGTTGACGATCTCGTTCTTGAGGATCTGAGCCGAGCCCTTGGTCCCCATGACGTAGTCGTCGACGTCGTTGTAGCAGCCGGCCATCTGCCGGGTGTAGGCGAACGCCTTGACGCCGTTGGCCCACTCGTAGCAGACGGCGAAGTGATCGTAGATGTGCCCCCACTGCTCCTCGGTCCGAACCTGGCGACCGCCGAGGCCGAAGCACTTGGCCGGCGGGGTGTCGCCGTTGAGCCAGAGCGCCTTGTCGAGACTGTGGATGTGCTGCTCGGCGATATGGTCGCCCGAGAGCCAGGTGTAGTAGAGCCAGTTGCGCATCTGGTACTCCATCTGGCTCCACTTCGGATCGTTGCCGCGGTGCCAGAGAGTCCCGGTCAGGTAGTTCTCCTGAATCGCCTTCACCTCGCCGATCGCACCGTCGAAGATCCGATTCATCGTCTCGACGACGCCGAGGTCATAGCGCCAGCAGAGCCCCGAGACGAGACAGAGTCCCTTCTCTTCGGCCTTCTTGCTCGTCTCGAGCACGCTGCGCACGCCGGGCGAATCGACCGCCACCGGCTTCTCGCAGAAGATGTGCTTCCCCGCCTCGACCGCCGCCGCCAGATGGGCCGGGCGGAAGGCCGGAGTGCTGCACAGCAGGACGACGTCGACATCGGACGCCATTACCTGCTTGTAGCCGTCGAAGCCCGAGAAGCAGTGATCGTCGGCCACCTCGAACTGATTCGGGATCTGATTCGCCAGGACCTGCTTGGTATGCTCGATCCGATCGGGGAAGGCGTCGCACAGGACGGTGATCTTGGCGTTCTCGTCGGCTCGCACCGCATTCACCGCGGCACCGGTTCCGCGACCGCCGCAACCGATCAGCGCGACCTTCAGCGTGTCGTCGACCGAATTGTGGACGCGAGCCTGAGCGGCGGTGGCGGCGACCAGCGAACCGGCGACCGCGGCGGCCGAAGCTCCCTTGACGAACTGTCGACGATCGGGCCGAGGGGAAGTCTCTTGCGGGCGACTCATGAGTCGATCTCCAGAAGGGGGCGATGATCGCGGAGAAGGCGGGACGAGGTGCGCCGGCAAGACGCGCGATCGCGTCCCCGCAGGCCCCCTCGGCAAGCCGCCATGATACTTGTCCGCGAGAGGGCGGAGCAACCCGGAACGGGTCGCCCGACGAGCGAACGGGACGAGGCGCCGATTTCGCTTGGTCCGCTGCCGCGTCAGGCGCACCGCGTCGCGACTAGAGACGCCCGACCGTCGTCCGCTCGCGCAGCGCCGCGATCATCGCCTCGGTCGCCATGCGGACCGCATCGATCCAACCCGCCTCGGTCACCCGCTCGCGATACTCGGGAGCGGCATGGGCAAAGAGGATGCCGCGCGAGTTGTTGACGATCGCGCCGAGCCCTCGGTCGTCGAAGCC
>DMPQ01000460.1:9537-11793 GCA_003455945.1 Planctomycetaceae bacterium | reverse complement strand
GCGCAGGGGTCCCCGTGCCTCGCCTCGCAATTCCGCTCCAAGAACGAAGCAGGGCCGAAGCGGGGGTAGTACCGCTTCGGCCCTACTCGGGGTGAGAACGCCGAATCGCGAGGAGGCTCGTGCCTCTCCTCGCATCCGAAACCTAGTCCGCGCGGCGACGGGAGACGGACCGACTTGAGACTTTCTTTCGCGGTCCCCGTCGATCCTTGCGGCAGAGGATCGGTTCTGCGGGTCGGAGCGGTCGTCGCTCAGGTCGTCTTGTCGCGGAGCGGCTGGCGACGAGCGGTCTCGCGGCCGGTCGGCTCGGGGAGCGGTTCACCCGGCGCGGTCGGCTGCGGAACGTAGAACGGGTTTTCGATCTCGCGCACTTCGACCTTCGGCACGTAGTTCATCTCGGCCGGCACCATCGCCGGCGGCGTGGCGAACGGGCTGAAGCCGTAGGGGCGAGCGACCTTCTGGCCGTAGTAGACCGGCGGGTGAAGAGCGAAGTACGGGATCCGTCGCTGGTTGACTCCCTGGTAACCCTGGAAGTACCCCTGGCTGAAACCGAGGCCCAGACCGAATCCGTAGCCGTCATGCGCCGAAGCGGCGGGAGCGAACAGGGCTCCGACGACCGTAAGCAGAGCGATCGACGACATCAGGCGAAGCTTCATCTCGAGTTCTCGGCGATCGACGAGCAGGTGGCTCGGCCGCGGGCGGCGTGCCGGTCGCTTCGGGTCGGAAGCGGCCGGATCGTCCCTNNCCTGTCCCTCGCCATGCCGTCCTCGTCGCGACGGCGCCGGCGAAAGCGGCGTGATATGATCGGCACGTTCTTCACGACCGGGGGACCCGTCAGGCATTTTCCCCAACCTTGTCCCGCCGGATTTGCCGACCCTGAAAATCCAAGCTATTCGGGCCCCCCGCGATTGCAATCGCGTCCGCGAACCGCGAGACGGGAATGACCGATTCCCCAGCCGAACGACGCCGCATAACCGGACTGCTGAAGCAGGCGGCGATCGATCTGGGCTTCTCCCGAGTCGGGATCGCTCCGGCGGTCGAGCCGCTGGGGTACGAGCGATTTCGTCGCTGGCTGGACGACGGCCTGCACGGGACGATGCGCTATCTGGACGAGCGGCGCGAGGCGTATGCGCATCCGCGACATGTGCTCGACGGCGTCCGCTCGGTCGTCATGCTGACTCTGGACTACCGGACCGCCGAACCGCCGACGGTCGAGCCGGGACAGGGGCGCGTGTCGCGTTACGCCTGGGGGACCCGCGACTATCACGACACGATCCGCGATCGACTGCACCGGTTGGCCGATCGCTTGAGGTCCTGGGTTCCCGACGCGCTGACTCGCGGCATCGTCGATACCGCGCCGCTGCTCGAACGGGACTTCGCGCGATTGGCCGGCCTCGGTTGGCAGGGGAAGAACACCCTGCTGATCAGCAAGAGTGCGGGGAGCTGGTTCTTCCTCGCCGCGCTGCTGACCGACGTCTCGCTCGAGATCGATCGACCGCACGAAAGCGATCATTGCGGCACCTGCACCGCCTGTCTGGACGCCTGTCCGACCGAGGCGTTCCCTCAGCCGGGAGTGCTCGACGCGCGGCGCTGCGTCAGCTACCTGACGATCGAACTGCGAGGGGCGATTCCGAGAGAACTGAGGCCCGGGATCGGCGATCGCGTCTTCGGCTGCGACGACTGTCAGGAGGTCTGTCCTTGGCAGAGCAAGTCGTCGGTCAGCTCGGCCGAAGAGTTCCGCCCGGATCCCTCGCTGCATCCGCTGGAACTGCTGACGCTCTTCACGATCGACGACGCGGAGTTCCGCCGCCGCTTCCGCCGCACACCGCTTTGGCGTGCCCATCGGGACGGGCTTCTCCGCAACGCCGCGATCGTGCTCGGCAACGCGCGCCTGATCGGTGCGGTACCGACGCTGATCGGAGCGCTCGACGAATCGTCATCGACGATTCGCGGCGCCGCCGCGTGGGCGCTAGGCGAGATCGGTGCGGCCGAGGGGCTCGCGGCGCTGCGCCGTCGACTCGCGATCGAAACCGACGAGCAGGTGCGCGACGAACTCCACGCGGCACTGCGGACGAAAGCCTGAGGCAAGAACGCCGAGGCAACGCGTCCACCGTCGTGCGACCGCCCTCGGTCGCAGCGTTTTCGAAGGGCCTGCTCCCGGCGCTGCGCTGCGGTTCGACGGACCGAAGTCGCTCGGCCGCGCGTCGGGGACGACGCGGGCCCACGAAGTGGCAATGCGTCTGACGTGGGCCCGGCCTC
>DMPQ01000460.1:0-9488 GCA_003455945.1 Planctomycetaceae bacterium | reverse complement strand
TGACCGGGGCTACCAGTCCGTCGTCTCAGCGGCCGACTCGGCCGACTCGATCGAGCACGGTGACCAGCGTCTGGCGCAGGACATTCGCGCTGTTGCGCATGCCCTGAAGCTCCTTCGGCCAGAGCTCGATTTCGAGCCGCGCGACCGCTCCCGAGCGTCCGACCACCGTCGGCACCGAGATGGCGACGTCGCGAATGCCGTAGCACTTGCCGTCCTGCACGGTCGACACCGGCAGGATGCGGCGCGAGTCGAGAACGATCGCGTCGATGACGTCGCGGATCGCGATCCCGACCGCGAAGCCGGCGCCTCCCTTGCGCTTGATCACCTCGGCACCGCTCCCCTTGGTCCGCGTGAACAGTTCGCTCGCCAGCGGCGGGGTCCAGCCGGGAAACTTGTCGAGCGGCAGACCGTTGACCGTGGCGTTCGACCAGATCGGGACCATGCTGTCGCCGTGCTCGCCGAGGATCAGCGCGTCGACCTGAGTCGGGGCGAGGTTCATCGCCTGGGCGATCAGAGCTCGGAAGCGGATCGTATCGAGCTGCGTACCGAGACCGATGACGCGGCTCGCGGGGAGCTTCAGCCGATCGGCGGCGACGTAGGTCAGGATGTCGACCGGGTTGCTGACGACGACGACGATCGCCCCCTCCTTCAGCCCCGCCTTGCCGACCTGCTCGAGAATCGACAGGAAGAGATCGGTGTTCCGATTGATCAGATCCAGACGACTTTCGTTCGGCTGGCGTCGAAGTCCGGCGGTGATGCAGACGACGTCGCTGCTCGGAACATGCTCGTAGCCGCCCGAGACGATCACCTGATCGGCGACACTCGGCGCCCCGTGCAGCAGATCGAGCGCGTGACCGGCCGCGAGTTCCTGATTGACGTCGAGCAGCGCGATCTCGCGAACGAGTCCGCCGCACTGCAGCGCGAACGCGGCGCTCGAACCGACCAGACCGCCGCCGCCGATGATGCTGACCTTCATGTTCCGCTCGCTTCCTTCGATCGTGTTCGTCGTGATGCCGTGGCAGGGGAGGGGAGTCGGACGGTGCTCAGCGCGCCTTGGCCAACTCGGCCATCACCCGATCGGTGATCGCCTGAACCAGCGCCTCCATGTCGGGCGAACCGGCGGCGGGGGCCGGAGCCGCAGCGGCGCTCGCTCCGGGAGCGGCCGGCGGAGGAGCATCGAACGCCCGTCGCTCGACCCCCGAGTCCTTCCAGCTGTCGCGGAAGATGTCGTTGGCGCAGATGTCGCAGTTCTTGTACTCGTCGGTGTTCCGCGGGTCGGTGAAGCCCCACTTCGCCTTCAGGTCGAGCAGCTCGCGCGACTTCTGCTCTCCCAGGTAGTTCACGCCCCCGAGCCCCTTGGCGAGCATCAGGATGCGGCAGTAGGCGTCGAGAATCTCGGTCCACCAATATGCCCGCTCGACCGACTCGCCGAAGCTCACCGTGCCGTGATTCGCCAGGATCATGACGTTGGTCTTGTGGACGAACGGCAACACGGTGTCGGCGAACTGCTGCCCTCCCGGCGTTTCGTACCGCGTGATCGGCACGTCGCCCAGAAAGACCTCGACCTCGGGAAGGACGCACTGCGGAATCGGCTCGCGAGCCACGGCGAATGCGGTGGCATGAGGGGGATGGCAATGCACGACGCTCTTCACGTCCGCGCGCTGCTTGTAGATCTCGAGATGCAGCAACGCCTCGCTCGACCGCTTCTTGCTGCCGGCCAGCTGCTTCCCCGTCATGTCGATCAGACAGATGTCGTCCGGCTTGAGAAAGCCCTTGGAGTGCATCGTCGGGGTGCAGAGCACTTCGTTGTCGCTGACGCGGACGGTGATGTTTCCGTCGTTGGCCGCCGCGAAACCCTTGTCGTACAAGCGGCGACCGATCTCGCAGATGTCCTGCTTGATCCGATGCAGATTGGCCATCGTTCACCTTCACAGCTGTCGTGACCGGGTCGACTTCCGAAGCGGAGGTCGACCGAGTCGAGGTTGTCGTGGTTATCGAGGTTGTCGTAATGCGTTCGTGACGAGTCGTTCGTGGTCGTCGGTCGCGATGCGGAACCGACCTCTAACGGCGGACCTGAGCGGCGGCCTGACGGTCGATCTCGAGCGAGTCGATGAGTGCTGCGGCATAGGCGTCGACCGCCTTGCCGTCGGGGCGGAACGGCTGCGATGCCTCGGGGCCTTCGGCGACCGCGATCAGGTCCCCTTCCCCCGCTCCCTGTTCATCCCACACGACCAGCGTCTCGCCCGCCGGTTCGGTCCCGTCGACCAGTTCGGCGAAGCTCATCGGGATCGCCAGCCGCAACCGCGCACCGAGGTACGACGGATGCGATCGCGAGAGCGTCACCTTGCCGATCACCTTGGCGATCCTCATCGGTTCCCTCCTCGGGCGCCGCAACCGACCGGAGGCCGAGTCGCGAGCTCGTCGAGAATCTGTCGCAGCGTCGCGTGCGAGTACTTTCGCGCATCGACGACGACGACGTTCGGGCGGAGCTGATGGACGAGCTTGCCGAGCGCCGTCGCGGTCGGTGCATAACCGGCTCGCAACGACGCTTCGCGATTCAGGTCGCAGACCGCCGCGTACGGCTCGCGAGCGATGACGATCGCTCGGCCGTGCCGGGCGACCGAGGCGGCGACGGCGGCGGCGAGCGCCGTTCCGTCCAGCCGNNTCGCGAAAGACGAGCGGCAGACCGACCAGCGCCGCGTCGTGGCGCCCCGGATGGGCCTGACTGAAGCACTCGGTCGGTTCGGCCGATGTTCCGTCCCGTCGCGAGTTCGCTTCCGTTCGCGAGGCCCCGGAGGTCGAACGAAGCTCGCGCGACCAGGTCAGTCCGCGATCCTTCAGTTCGTCCTTCACCGCCGGCGTCACGAGCGTCTTCGCCGAGACGACGACGCGCCGCGTCCCGGCCGGACGATCGCGGAGCGAGGCAAGCGAGAGGACGGGTCCGGAAAAATGCCACTCGGACGGATCGGCCGCCGGAGGTGCCGGGGCTCGATCGACCGTGCCGGGCGGAGTCGTGCAGACGCCGTCGATCGCGTTCTTCCCCTTGCAGCCGCAGCCGCACGACTTGACGGGCGTCCGGCTCGGCGGCGCAGCGCCGGCCTCGGCCATCAGCCGCAACACGACCTGGCGCACCACTTCGGCGATCGTCGCTTCGTCGAGTTGTCGGGGCGCTGCGGTCATCGGCTGTCCTCGATTCCGATGATCGTCCAGCGAACCGGAGTCGCTTCGGCGTGCAGCAGTTGGCGGCTGTAGCGACCGTCACTGGTGAGCATCACCACTTCGCCGCAGCCTGCTCCGACGCCGTCGACGGCCAGGAACGGCTCGCCGTCGGGGCGGCCGTCGATCGTCTGAGGCTGCACCAACAGGAGCTTCGCGCCGTGCATGCTGGCATGCTTCAGCGTCGCGGTCGCTCTGCCGATGACTCGGGCAAGTTGCACGGGAAGGGTCCGTCGGTAGCGGTCGGAAGGATCGGTCGCGGCGCGGCGTTCGGAAACGCGCCGTCGTCGGAGCGGGTCAGTCGCGCGGCTTGCCGACGATCCGAAGGTCGTCGATCATCGAGCAGCGTCGTTCGCGGGTGAAGGTCAACGGCGTCGTGACCCCTTCGCCGGTCGGCCCGGCGATGGAGAACGAAAGATAGCCCTCGCCGCCGAGTCCGAGCGCGGCCATGCAGGGGCCGTTCTTGACGAACAGGGTGGTGTCGAGGATCCGTCCCATGCGGGTCATGTTTCGGACGTCGTGCGAGTGGATGATGCTGGTGTGCCGGAAGCCGTGCTCGTACTGCTTCGCCTTGAGGATCGCCTGATCGACGTCGCGGCAGCGGACGAACGGCACGAACGGCATCATCTGTTCGATCGAGACGAACGGATGATGCTCGTCGGTCTCGGCGAAGATCAGTTCGGTTCCGGCCGGAGCGGTCCGTCCGGCGGCTCGCGCCAGCTTCGCCGCATCCTGTCCCAGGTAGTCCTTGCTCGGCGCGTCGTGCTTGTCGTCGCCGACCTGCACCACCGCCTCGCGCGTCAGCCGTTCGGTCTCGCGGGCATCCAGCCGCAGGGCGCCGGCCTTCTCCATCGCCGCCATCATCCGATCGAAGACGGCGTCGACGACGAAGACCTCCTTCTCGGCGATGCAGAGCAGGTTGTTGTCGTACGCGGCCCCTTGGATGATGCAGCGAGCCGCTCGGTCGAGGTCGGCCGTCTCGTCGACGACGACCGGCGGATTCCCCGGGCCGGCGACGACCGCTCGTTTGCCTGCCTTGAGCGCCGCCTTGGCGACCGCCGGGCCGCCGGTGACGCAGATCAGGTTGACGTCGCGCGAGCCGAAGATGGTGTCGGCGGTCTCGAGCGTCGGCTCCTCGATCACGCAGATCAGGTTGTCGATGCCGAGTTCCTGATGGATCAGGCGATTGAAGCGGCGGACCCCTTCGACCGCGACTCGCTTGCCGCTGGGATGCGGATTGACGACCAGCGTGTTGCCGGCGGCGATCATGCTGACCGCGTTACCGGTGATGGTCGGCAGCGAGTGGGTGACCGGCGTGATCGCGCCGATGACGCCGAACGGCGCATGCTCGATGACCGCCAGACCATGGTCGCCCGAATAGACCTGACTCTGCAGGAACTCGACGCCGGGGGTTCGCTGTCCGAGCGTGCGGAGCTTCTCGATCTTGTGCTCCAGCCGCCCGATCTTCGTCTCGTTCATCTCCATGGTGCCGAGCTCGACCGCCTGGTCGATCGAGATCCGGCGGATCCGATCGATCACCTGGCGACGGAACTCGAGCCCTTCCTCGGAGAGCCGCTCGAACGCTTCGCGCGCCGCAGCGATCGCCTCCTTGGCACACGAGAAGATGCCGTTCCGCCCTTGGTAGGAGCGAGGGATGGCGGTCGCCGACAGGGCGCCGGCGTCGAGCGAGCCGACTTGGGCGAGCACCTTGGCGACCACATCGCGGATCAGTCGTTCGTCGATCGTCATGGGTTCCTCTCGGGTTCCGCTTGCGGAACCTCGGTCGTTCGTCTCGGGTGCGTTGAGCGATCGCCGAGCAGGCAGGCGATCGACGGTTCGTGCGGGAATCAGGTCGAGGAGCGTTCGCGGTCGTAGACGCAGGCCTGTTCGACATGCACCTTGTCGACGATTCCGATGATCACGGTGTCGACCGGCTTGTCCTTGGTTTCGGCGGTCAGTCGGGCGCTCGAGCCCTGACAGATCAGCACCAGATCGCCGACCCCGGCGCCGAGCGTGTCGCAGGCGATGAAGGTCCGCCCGGTCGTCGCCAACGACGAGCGATCGTTCGGATCGACTCGATACGGTTCGACCACCATCAGCTTCTGGCCGACCATCGAATCGATCTTCTGGGTCGAGACGATCGAGCCGGTGACGCGTGCGATGAACATGACTACCTGCCTTCCAGCAACTGCCGCGACTGGCGAGCGACGACGAGTTCCTCGTTCGTCGGNNACCACCAGGATGCGGACGGGGGAGCCATCGACTTCGAGCCGCGATTCCCCCTTCGCGGCGGCGTTCCGTTGCGGATCGAGACGGATGCCGAACCCTTCCAGGTTTCGGCAGACCCCCTCGCGGATCCGCGCGCCGTTCTCGCCGATCCCTCCGGTGAACACGAGGGCATCGAGCCCGCCGAGTTCGATCATCATCCCTCCCAGATGCCGGCGGATCTCGGCGACGAACAGGTCGAGCGCCAGTCGCGCCCGTCCGTTCCCCGCATCGGCCGCCTGCTCCAGGTCCCGAATGTCGCCGCTCGTTCCGCTCACCCCGAGCAGACCGCTGCGACAGGCGAGATCGTCGAGCACCTGCTCGAGCGTCTTGCCGGTCGCCGCCATCACGATCGGGATCGCGAACGGATCGAAGTCGCCGACTCGGTTGTTGTGAGGCAGACCGGTCTGGGGACTCATCCCCATCGTCGTCGCCTCGCTCCGGCCGTCGCGGATCGCGCACAGGCTGTTCGATCCGCCGAGGTGGCAACTGACGATCCGCAGATCGTTACGTCCCAGCAGCTCGGCGGTCCGCTGCGCGATGTAGCGATGGCTGGCGCCATGGAATCCCCAGCGCCGCACCTGATGGACTTCGGTCCATTCGTGCGGGATCGCATAGGTCCGCCGCTCGTCCGGAATCGTCGCATGGAATCCGGTCTCGAACGCGGCGACGAGCGGGATCTCGGGGAGTTTCTCCGAGAGCTGCCGCATCGCCGCGATGTACGGCGGGTTGTGAGCCGGAGCGACGGGGTTCATCGTCCCCATCGCATCGAGCACCTCAGGAGTCACCCGCTGCACGCCGCTGAAGCGTCCCCCGTGAACCGCCTTGAAGCCGATCGCCGCGACCTCGCTCGCCTGACTCAGACAGCCCGACTCGGGGTCGGTCAGCTGTTCCAGACAGCGTCGCACCGCTTCGGCATGGTCGGGGACCGGGACCGTCATCTCGGTCCGTTTTCCGCCGATGTCGACGAAGCAGGGGCTCGCGGGCGAACCGATTCGTTCGACGCCGCCGCGCGCCAGCTGGCGCTCGTCGGCCATGTCGAACAGCCGGTACTTGAAGCTCGTCGAGCCGAGGTTGGCCACCAGCACCTTCATCGGTTCCTCCGTGGGTTGCCGTTCTTCCGTGGGTCGCGGGAAAGCTGCCGAAGTCGCACGTTCGATCGGTCGCGGTCGGATCGAGTCGAGGGATCGAGTCGTCATCGGAACCGCGCGCTGCGCGGCTCGTCGGACCGAGTCGGACGAGAGGTCTCGTCCGACCGACTCGTCTCACGACACGAACGCCTCGACCAGTCCCTCGGCGGGACGCGGGATGACATGGCTGCCGACCAGCTCGCCGACCTGCGAGGCGGCGTTGGCCCCCGCTTCGACCGCCGCGCGAACGCTTCCGACGTCACCCGACACGACGGTGGTCACCAGGCCGCCGCCGATGCTGACGCGCTTCACGATCCGGACGTTGGCCGCCTTGGCCATCGCGTCGGTCGCCTCGATCAGGCCGATCAGGCCCTTCGTCTCGATCAGTCCGATTGCCGATTGCATGTTCGATCTTTCGTAGTTGCGATGAGTGGAGTTTCAGGGGCGCGGAACGGGCGCGGTCGCCGCGATCACGACGCCGAGCGAGGGCTCTTCTTGACCGGCACCGGCAGGACGATCCCCAGGTCCTCGTGCGGACGCGGAATCACCTGCACGCTCACCACCTCGCCGACGCGANNCCTCGCCGACGCGTCCGCCGGCAGCCGCACCGGCATCGGTCGCCGCCTTGACCGCCGCCACGTCTCCCGTGACGAAGGCCGAGACGAGGCCGCTGCCGACCTTGTCCCATCCCAGAAACTCGACGTTCGCGGCCTTGAGCATCGCGTCGGTCGCTTCGATCAGCGTGATGAAGCCCTTGGTCTCGATCATGCCCAGGGCCTCGAGAGTCTTCGCCATGACGATTCACTCCGAGGAGCAGTTGTGGAAACCCGGCCTTGGTCGTTTCGAGGAGTCCGTCGCACCGGCTCGGTAGCGCCGACGGGTCCCGTGTTCGTTCGCGAGAGGGCACACGAGCGACGATCGCTCGCGATGTGACCTCGGTTCCGACGGCCGCTTCGGTTCGAGCGGCCGCCGACGTTACTTGTGACAGCCGCAACCGTCGTGACGCTTCACCAGTCGGATCCCGGTCGCCGCGTCGAGATGACAGGCGTTCCCTTCGTCGGTATCCAGATGCACTTCGAGCTTGCTCGTCGCGTCGGCGCGAACCAGCAGGTCCTTGAAGGTGAGCGAACAGTCGCGCGATTCGATTTCGAGGTCCATGTAGTCGCCGTTGGCGACGCCGTAGCGAGCCGCATCGGCGTGACTCATGTGGACATGCCGCGCCGCGCGGATCACCCCTTGCGAGAGCTCGACGACTCCCGCCGGACCGACCAGCACGCACCCGGGGGTTCCGTCGATCTTGCCGCTGTGCCGGACCGGAGCGTCGATCCCCAGGCTGATCGCGTCGGTAAAGGCGAGTTCGACCTGACTGAAGTCGCGAGTCGGGCCGAGAATCCGGACCGTCGGCAGCATCCGACGGCGAGGTCCGACCACCATCACCGTCTCTTCCGCCGCATAGAAGCCGACCTGGTAGAGCGGCTTGCCGGGAGTCAGGGTTCGCCCCGGACCGAACAGGATCTCGACGTGCTGCTGCGTCAGGTGGACGTGCCGCGCCGAAATGCTGACGACCAGCTCGGTTTCGGCCGGAGCCGACGGAGCCGAGGTCGTCGCGGCGGCCCCCTCGGTCGCCCCCGCCACGATCCCTCGCACGATTCGCTCGATCGTCGCTCGATCCAACGTCTGACTCATGTCCGCTCCCGCGTTCGCTCGGGCGATTCGAGGCCGGAAAATGCCGAAGCCTCGCCGCCGTCCGTTCGTCATCGGCCGCTCGTGCCGGCCGCCGTCTCGATTCAGTCTTTCGTCTCGCCGCGGTCCTTCGCCGCACCGCCGCGCTCGTGCGAGCTCCCCTCGCGCTCGGCCGTCACCAAGCGGACGCCGACCGTTTCCAGGTGCCCCCGCCACTCGTCGGTGATTCCGTCATCGACCACCAACGCGTCGATCTCGTCGAGCCCGCACAAGCGAGCCAGACTCGTCCGCCCGAACTTGGTGCTGTCGGCCAGCACGATCACCTCGTCCGCCGACCGCATCATCTCCCGCTCGGTCTCGACCAGCAGCAGGTTGTTGTTGAACAGTCCCGTCCGTTGCACGCCGCCGACGCTGAGGACCGCTCGGCGACCGTTGAGGCGGCGGAGCATGTCGGTCGCATACGGCCCCAGCGAAACGCCGGTGCGCGAATGGACGTATCCGCCCACGAAGACCAGGTCCGCGCTGTCCGAACTGACGAACAGGTTGGCGACCGGCAGCGAGTTGGTGACGACCTGCAGCGTTCGGCCNNCCGACGAGCAGCCGAGCCAATTCGTAGGTCGTGCTGCCGCCGTCGAGCAGGATCGTGTCCCCCTCCTCGATCAGCGACGCCGCTCGCGACGCGATCCGCCGCTTCAGTTCCCAGTTCCGCGACTGGATCCGATCGAAATGCGTCAGCTTCGGACTCGGACCGGTGTAGCAGACTCCCCCATGAATCCGCTTCGCCGCTCCCGACTCCTCCAGCTGCTCCAGATCCCGCCGAACCGTCGACTCCGAAACCCCCAACTCCCCGGCCAGCTCGGGCAACGAGGCAAATCCCTCGAGACGGATCAGTTCCAGCAGTCGAGCTCGTCGATCGTTCGCCAGCATGTCGCGACCGCCACGAGCAGGACCGGATTCCGTCACGTCTCGCGAGACGCCTTCCATTCTCGCCGGAACCTGACCGAGTTCAATCCTGCCGATGACGGAAAATGCGCAGGCAGGAACGAACAGTCAAAGTCAAGCCGGGCAGGCGAGAAAAGCTCTGTCGGCAGCGGGTGCGCAACCGTCCTGACGGATTTCCGTCAATGGCTGACGGAAATCCGTCACTCCGAGACGGAAAACGGGGGGGAGGAGGGGGAACTGGCCGCCGTTCCC
>DMPQ01000296.1 GCA_003455945.1 Planctomycetaceae bacterium | reverse complement strand
CGGATGTACTGGCTCGACGGCGTCGAACTGCCGCGCGGCATCGCGTGGACGCTCGGTGCCATGCGGATTGCGGCGATCCTGGGCCTGGTCATCTTCTTCGTCAATCCCGAGAAGCGGACCGAGAAGCGACTGGTCAAGACGTCGCGCGTGCCGATCCTGTTCGACACCAGTTCGAGCATGGGAATTCGCGACCGATCGGCGACCGAACCGAATCCGCCGAGTCGAATGGAGCAGGTCAGCGCTCTCTTCGCCGATGGCCAGGTCGTCGAGCGACTCCGCCGCGATCACGACGTTTCGATCCTGAAGTTCGATGCGGCCAGCCGGCCGACCGAGATCGCGACGTTGGGACGAATCGAGTCGAAGACCGACGATTCCGGCGCGTCGGCGTTGGCGGTAAGCCGAGCCGAGCAATGGCGCGGCCGAGCTCGACTCGGGGCGCTCATTGCCGTCGGCGGCCTGTTGTTCGGCGGCATCGCCTCGCTGGTCCGGATGCGCAACCGGACGGCGCAGCGCGGCGAAGGGCTCGCTTGGAGCACGTTCGTCGGCGTCGTTGCGGCGGTCGGCGGCTATGCGCTGCTCGCCTTCGCCCATCTACAGGAACCGACCGTCTCTCCGTGGGGACTGCTGACCGGGTCGCTCGCGCCGCCGACGGCGGATGCCGCCGCCGAGCAGGAGGAGGATTCCCCGGCCGGCGAAGCGGACCCGACTGCCGAGTCGGAAGAGAATTGGCTCGCCGGCGTCACGACTCCGGAAGGGGAAGCGACTCGCTTGGGCGATGCGTTGCGACAGGTCGTCAATCAGGAGCGCGGCGGGCCGGCGGCCGCGATCGTCGTCGTTACCGACGGGCGTCGCAACGCCGGCTCGGAACCCGACGTGGCAGTCGCTGCAGCGCGCGAAGCAGGGATTCCGCTGATCGTGCTCGGAGCGGGTTCGGCCGAGCCGCTCCGCAATGCATCGGTCGCCGAGATCTCGGTGCCGCGGCGCGTCTTTCCGAGCGACAAGTTCCAGGTGCGCGGGCTGATCCGCAGCTCGAACCTGGGAGGGCAGTCGGTGCGCGTCCGCCTGATCAGCGTCGACGAAGGGCGAACCGAAGCGGAGCAGGTCGAAGCGGAAGCGACCGTCGATCTGATGCCGGACGACAGCCCGGTCCCGGTCTCGTTCGATGTGTCGCGCGCCGAAGAGGGGCGTCGGATCTACGAACTGCGGATCGATCCGACGGCGGACGACTTCGATCCGACCGACGACTCGCGCCAGGCGATCGTCGAAGTGATCCAGCGACAGAACCGAGTCCTGCTGATCGCCGGCGGCCCGACGCGCGATTATCAGTTCCTGCGGAATCAGCTCTTCCGCGATCCCGAAGTGACGCTCGACGTCTGGCTCCAGTCGGCGGTCGAGGGAGTCGCTCAGGAATCGGACCAGCTGCTCGACGAGTTTCCGGCGACGCGCGCCGAGCTGTTCGAGTACGACTGCATCGTGGCGTTCGATCCCGACTGGCGGAAGCTCGATGCCGACGCGTGTCGGTTGCTCGAGAGCTGGGTGGCGGAGCAGGGGGGAGGGCTGGTGATCATCGCCGGTCCGGTCTTCACTCCCGAGTGGACTCGCTCGTCGCGCGGCGAAGAGGGGCTCGAACTGATCCGGCGTCTGTATCCGGTCTCGTTCTTCGCTCAAGGGACCGGCTCGATCCGCGTCGGTCGATTCGGCGGCGAGCGCCCCTTTCCGCTGGAGTTCACTCGCGAAGGTAGCGCTGCGGAGTTCCTCTGGCTCGGCGAATCGGCCGAAGCGAACGAGGCGATCTGGAAGGACTTCGAAGGGGTCTACGGCTACTACGCCGTGAACGAAGCGAAGCCGGGCGGAACGATCTACGCCCTCTTCTCGGACCCGTCGACCGAGTTCGACGGACGGCTGCCGATCTACATGGCGGGGCAGCTGTACGGCGCCGGTCGCGTCTTCTTTCAGGCGAGCGGCGAGATGTGGCGGCTGCGCGAAGTCGACGTGACGGCGTTCGAGCGTTACTACACTCGACTGATCCGCTGGGCTTCGCAAGGGCGGCTGCTGCGCGATTCGACGCGCGGTGTTCTGCTGGTCGATCGGCAGCAGTGCTGGATCGGCGATCGGATCGAAGTCCAGGCGATGCTCCGCGACGCGCAGGATCGTCCGCTCGCCGCGTCGCAGGTCGAAGCGACGGTCCTCCTCCCGGATCGAACGACGCGACAACTCACGCTGACCGCGCTGGCCGACGGCGTCCGCGCCGGGACGTTCACCGGACAGTTGGCGGTCGGCGACCCGGGAGATTATCGGATCAGTCTGCTCGTCCCCGACTCGCCCGAGTCCGAGGTGCTGACGGTCGAACTGCGAGCCGACATCCCCGATCTGGAACGGGATCGCGCGGAACGGAACGATCCGTTGTTGCGTCAATTGGCCGAACGGACCGACGGCGTGGCGCTGCTGCCGCTTCCTCGCACCTCGGCCGATCCCGAACTGACCGCGGCTCTCGAGGGGATCGGCCGCAACGATCTGGAATCGTATCTGCCGGGGACACCGGACGAGGCGTTCACGCGGGCGCTGATGGCCTGGCTGCTGGGAGGGATCACCGCAGTGCTTTGCCTGGAGTGGACGACGCGGCGACTGCATCGACTGGCTTAGATCGCGTACCGTCGCGAATCGGGCAGGGGAGTGCGGGCCGAGCGACGACCGCAACGACCGCGGCGAGAGAGTCGAGGAGAACGTCAGGACATGGATAGCGAATCCGACGACGATCGACGGGGACACCGAGGGCGAGCGAACGAACGTTCGGTCGAGGCGGCCGGCGTGTCGTCGTCGGAGGTCAGCGAGCGAGCGATCGGCGCCCTGCTCGATCGGCTTCGCGGTCGGATCCGTCGCTACGTCGCGCTCGAAGGGAGCGCTGCGGCGGTCGCTTGGCTCGCCGGCCTCTTCGTCCTGGCGGTCGGTCTGGACTACCTGCCGATCCTGCTCGGTCTGACCGAATTGCCTCGGGCGATTCGCGCCGTCTTGATGGTCGTTCTGCTCGGCGGCGCGCTGGTGCTCTTCGTCCGTCTGACGGTCCTGCGCTGGCTCGTTCCCCTCCGTGATCGCAGCTTGGCATTGCTGATCGAGCGATATCACGGCGACTTTCGCGAGGCGCTGGTGACGACGGTCGAGCGGCCGGCCGCCGAGGGATCGGCGGGGGCCGAGATGCTCGCTCGATCGCGCAGCGAGGCGCTGGCGCTGATCGACCGCGTCGACCTCGGCCGGATCTTCGATCGCGCTCGACTGACGCGGGCCTTGGTGACCGCCGGCGGGGCGGTGGCGATCGTCGCCGTGCTCGGCCTCGCCTCACCCGAAACCCTCGGTCTCGGGGCGCGGCGACTGTTGCTGCTCGACGATGCCCCTTGGCCTCGCAGCACGCGGATCGAAGTGGTCGGGGTCCGCGTCGTGACGGACGTCGCCAATCCGGTCCTGTCGGAGGCCGATCCGATCCGCCCCTTCGAGGAGAAGCGACTGTTCGCCGCCAAGGGGTCGCGACTGGTCCTGATCGTCCGCGCGGCGACGGCCAGCGAACAGGAACCGGAACTGCGGATTCCGGGACGCTGCGTCGTCACTTACCGGAGCGACGACGGCGAACGCGGTTTCCAGTACATGGACAAGGTCGGACAACCGCGCGACGGTTATCAGTACTTCGAACTGGCAGCCGCTCCCTTTCGCAGTCTGATCGACGGCGTCCGGTTCGACGTCCGAGGCGACGATTCGCGAGCGGTCGGCTATGCGATCGAGACGGTCGATTCGCCGACGGTCGTCGCGGGGCGAGTCGATTGCGTCTTTCCTCGCTACATGGTCGACGAAGCGACCGATTCCTGGACGCCGCGAGCCTTGCCGCTCGGCGCGGGAACGCAGGTGCCGATCGGAACGACCGCGGCGCTCGAACTCGAGCTGAACAAGCCGCTTCGCCGCGTCTGGGCACTGCATGCGACCAGCGGCGAGCGGCGAACGCCGGAGTTCGTCGTAGGTCAGCGGTCGGTCCGACTGGAACTCGGCACCATCAGCGAAAACGTCGCCTGGGATTTCACGTTCGAGGATGCCGACGGCGTCGTTGCGGAGATTCCTTATCGAGCCGAGTTGCTGGCGGTCGCCGACCGGGCTCCGCAGGTCAAGGCGCGACTGGCGGGGATCGGCGACGCGATCACTCCCGAAGCACGATTACCGATCGGCGGCATGGTCGAAGACGACTTTGCCGTCGACCGGATCTGGTGGGACGTCACGATCGGCGACGGGGAGCCGATCGTCGATCCGATCGACGGCATCGGCCCGACGCTCGACGCCGCGCTCGACCTGCGCGAAAAGCGACAGTCGGGGGACGAGACGTTCCGGATGGAACCCGATCAGGGGCAAGTCCTGACGCTGACCGTCGCGGCCGCCGATCGTTTTGATCTGGACGGCGGACCGAATGTCGGACAAGGTGACTTGTGGGAGCTCGAGGTCGTCTCGGCGACGCAGCTTCTCAGGCGTCTCGAGCGAAAGGAAGCGGGACAGCGACAACTGGTCGAACAGATCCACGACGAACTGACCGAAGCTCACAACCTGCTCGTGCGGATTCGGGACGAACTGAGCGGCGATGACGGTGCCGAACCCGGGGATGCGTCGGGGGCCGAGCCGGGGGATGCCGCCGCCGCAGTCCCGCCGACCGACCTTCCCGCCGACGAAGCCGACCTCATCTTCGCCCAACGTGTCCTGTTGCAGTTGAGGAAGTCGCGCGAGGAACTGAACGCGGTCGCGGCGACCTTCGACGACATCCGCCTGCAGCTGATCAACAATCGCGTCGACTCCGAGGAGCGCAAGACCCGGCTCGAAACCGAAGTCGTCCTGCCGCTGCGAGGCCTGATCGCCGGCCGCTTTGCCTCGACCGGCGAACGGATCGAAGGACTGATCGGTGCGATTGAGCGGCGGATCGCCGATCCCGCATCGACCGGCGACCCCCAGACGCTGCTGACCCCGTCGATCGACGAGATGCAGTTGCTGCTGGTCGAACTCGNNAACTCGACGACATCCTGCAGAAGATGCTGAAGTTCGAGTCCTATAACGAACTGCTGGACGTCGTTCGCGAACTGATCCGACAGCAGGAATCGCTGCTGCAGGAGACCGAGAAGGAACGCAAGCGGCGCGAGTTCGAGGAACTGATCCGCTGATCGATCCGGGCGCCCGAGTCGAAGAGCGAATCGAGTCGAGGAGATGCGACATGCCGTCCAAGCCGCTCGGGCCGGAATCGAACCGGATCGCGATCGACCGTATCGAAGTCGATCGATCGAGTCGTCGTGAGGTCGGCGAGTGGGGAGTTCGGCGGTTCGGACGCTTCGCGCTGGGGTTCGCGGCGCTGTTAATCTTCGCGTCCGTATCGACCTGGTGCGGCGAACCGGTCGTCGGTCAGACCGGAACGCCGAACCCGGCGGAGCCGATGCCGGGCGGTGCCGCGACCGGCGATCCGCTCGCCGCAGGCGACGATCCGAACGTCGCACCCGCCGGCGCCGTCGATCTGCAGGAGCGACAGCAGCGCGTTGCCGAGAACTACCGCCTGCTGGAACAGAAGCTCTTCGATCTTCATGAGTTCGAGCGCGATCAGAATCCGGAACGATCGGACCTGCTTCGACGAGCGTTCGAACAGTCGCAGCAACGTCTGACCGGCAAGACGCTCGAAACGGTCGCGCGAATGATCGCCGATTCGCGACTGCGCCCTGCCGAACAGAACCAGACGCTGGCGCTCGAGGACCTGCGGGCGTTGCTCGTGCTGTTGGAGAGCGAGGACCGAGACAAGAAGCTTCGCGAGAAGGAAGCACGGATCAAGCAGTACATCGAAGAGGTCGATCGTCTGCTGAAGATCCAGCGCGGCCTGCGCAGTCAGACCGAAAACGGCGTCGATCCGGACCGAGTCGAGCGCGCTGAAGAGGATCTCGCCGATCGGACCGGCAACCTCGAACGGCAGTTCGGCGAGACCGACGGACA
>DMPQ01000219.1:233-3982 GCA_003455945.1 Planctomycetaceae bacterium | reverse complement strand
TCCCGAGCCGCGGGCGTGCGATGTCGACGCCGAAAAGCTTCGAAGCTTTTCGACAGATTGGAGTCGCACGGCCGCGCGTCGAGGACGACGCGGGCCCACGATGACGCGACCCGTTTTGGTCGCGCGACAGAACTCTTCCCCCTTCCGTTAGACTGGATGCCTAGTCGTCGTCGCCGATCCGTCTCCGAAACCAGGACCGAGCTGATGCCCGCGCTTCGGCGATCGTCCGTTCTCTGCTCGCTGCTCGTCGTCGGGGCGATCGTCGCGTCGCGCACCGCGGCTCAAGAGACGTCGCTTCCCGAACGGGCGGTCGTCGCGCGGCTGATCGAACAGCTCGAATCGTCCGGTCTCGATGCCGAAGCACTGGCAGCTCGTCGAACCGCATGGGGTTGGCCTCGCGACCCGAGTCGTCTGTATCTGTTCGCGCCAGCCTCCGGAGCGGGGCCCGAACGGATCCCGTTCGCATCCGAGGCCGAGCGCGAGCTCCGTTCCGCTGCCGCCGCCGAACTCTTCGACCGCGCCATCGCACTGGCCGACCAGGAGCGCGACGGCGACGCGTATCGTCTGATCTTCGAGACGCTGGCGATCGATCCGGAGCACCCTCAGGCCGCCGCGGTTCTCGGACCGACTCGACGCGCCTTCGCGACCGACATCGACGAATCGAAGGTCGCGGTCCAAAACCGTCCCGAGCGGACCTACGGGTGGTCGGGAGGGGAATGGCGGCGACTGGAGACCGATCACTTCTCGATCATCGGCACTGCCGATGCAGCCGAGATCCGACGGGTCGCACAGCAACTGGAACGCCTCTACGCCGCCTGGGACCTCGCCTTTTTCGACGTCTGGAGTCCGCCGGGGCGATTGGCGCGAGCGATCCGGGACGGCAAGCCGCTGGCGCGAGTCGGCAGCCGCAAGTCGACCGTCGTGCTCTTCGCCGATCGCGAGCAGTACGTGGCGCGACTGAGCGGCATCGCGCCGGTCGTCGACCAGTCGCGAGGCTACTACGCTCCGACTCGCCGCCAGTCGATGTTCTTTCCGGACGACAGCCCGCGCCCCACGTCGCTGCTGCATGAAGTGACCCACCAGCTCTTTCAGGAGCGTTCCGGCGGAGATCGGACGCCGGGGGATCGAGCCAACTTCTGGCTGATCGAAGGGATCGCCGCGCTCCTGGAATCGTGCGTCGATCACGAAGACTTCCTGACGATCGGCGGCGGCGACGCCGAGCGGCTCCAGTACGCCCGTTTCCATCTCTTTTCGGGACAGAAGATCCGGCCGTTCGACGAACTGGCCGGCCTCGGTCAACAGACGTTCCAGTCCGATCCCGACGTTCGCGCTCTCTATTCGCAAGGAGCCGGGATCTGCGCCTGGTTGATGGCCGACGAATCGGGCGAGCGACGACTGGCGCTGATGCGTCTGCTCGATCAGGTCTATGCCGGCAAGGATCGCCCCGACGAACTGACTCGCGCGACCGGTCTCGCCTGGGACGATGCAGTCCGCGCCTACATCGAGTTTCTTCGTCCGCGCAAGGCCCAGTTCGATCGGTTCCCTCCTGCCGCCGACAGCACGTGCCTGGCGTTTCCCTACGGCGATGTCGACGACGCGACGATCGAGGGGCTGCCGGAACTCTCTCGTCTGGCCTGGCTCGACCTTTCCCGCGCCCCGATTTCGGACCGCTCCGCACCGAGCATCGCGCGATTCACGGCGCTCGAGCAGCTCTTTCTCGAGGGGACGGCGACGACCGATCGCGGCCTGGCGCAGCTCGCTCCCCTGCAGCAGCTCCGCGAACTCGATCTCGGCGGCACGCGCGTCACCGCTCGCGGTCTGAGCGAACTGGCGAAGTTCCCGAAGCTCGAGGCGCTCGTGCTCTCGGACCTGCCGCTCGACGACGACATCCTTCCGCTGCTCGAACGTCTGCCGGCATTGCGCCAGGTCGAACTCGACGGGACTCGCATCGCTCCCGAGAAGATCGCCGACCTGCAACGCCGTCTGGCGGCGCGCGGCGAGCGCTGAACGGTCGGACCGGCCCGATGGCTCGGCCGACTTCGCTCGCACTCCCCTCCCCCTCCCCCATCGCCTCGCCCCTCGATTTCGGATTCGACATGGCCGACCACCGTCCCTGGCGTCTCGACGCGACCACCTACGGCTTCATCCGAGACCATCGCTACGAGGTGGCGGTGATCCCATTCGGCGCGACCGAGCCGCATAACCTCCATCTCCCCTACGGAACCGACTCGATCGAAGCGACCGAGGTGGGCGAGCGGATCTGCCGACGGGCCTGGGAGCACGGCGGGAACGTCGTGCTGCTGCCGACGATCCCGTACGGAACCGAAACGAATCTGGCGGCGTTCCCGCTGGCGATGAACCTGCTGCCGAGCACGCTGACGGCGATCATTCGCGATCTCGTCGTGTCGCTCGAACAGGCCGGCATCCGCAAGATCCTGCTGCTCAACAGCCATGGAGGGAACGACTTCAAGCCGGTGCTGCGCGAACTGATGCCCGGCCGGACCGCTCATCTCTTCCTGTGCGACTGGTTCCGGATGGTGCAGGACGAGGCGGCGAAGCTGTTCGAGCGACGGGACGACCACGCGGGCGAGATGGAGACGTCGTTCATCCTGGCGGTCGCCCCCGAACTGGTCGCGAAGCGTGACGACGGGACGCTTCGTGCCGACGACGGCTCGGTAGCGGAACTCCGGTTCGAGGCGCTCGCCAAGGGGTGGGTCGGCCTCTCGCGCCCCTGGCACCTGCTCACCACCTGTACCGGGTCCGGCAATCCTCACGCCGCGTCGGCCGCCAAGGGGGAGCGGCTGCTCGAGCTGATCGAGCGGCGATTGGGGGACTTTCTGGTCGAGCTGTCGCAGGCCGAAATCGACGCGACCTTCCCCTTTCGCCCCCGAACCTGATCGCCGGAACGAGGTCTTGTCGGGAGCGGGAGCGAGTTACCTCGGTTCGATCGCGAAGCGGTCGTTGACCCCGACGCGGTCGCCGAGTAGATTGCCCGATTCTTGATGGTGGCTGTAGCTCAGCTGGTAGAGCATCAGATTGTGGCTCTGAGGGTCGGGGGTTCGAGCCCCCTCAGCCACCCCTTCGACGAGACGCGATGAAACCGCAGCGGCTTACCGTTGCGGTTTTTTCGTGCCCCTTTCGGACGACCGAGACGCTCCGCATGGTCGATCGAGCGATGCGGGGCGAACGAGGGGCGATAGACACCAAGACGGCTGGCGATACCGATCCGGCCCAAGATCGTCTCGACCAATAGAAAGGGCCCGCATCGGATCGCGACTGCCCTAAGCAATCCGAGCGAGCCCTTTCGTTGGGCGTCGGCGGATCGACCGGGCGGTTCGCGCCGGCGCCTGTCCTGCCGTCGCGAGCCGCGGAAGCTTGAGGAGACTGCATCCCCGTCGATCCGAAGCAGCGAGAGGTTTATCGGTCAGGGTGAGACGCCTGTCCACGCCCGAATCGATGCGGGTTTCCGCAGGTGCACCGCCCGAAACCAACGCGTCGTTCGCCCGAGAACCCTTCGAACCGGAGGTCAGAACCGATGTCGAACGATACGCAGGTCACGCTGGCCGAGGTGCGAAACGAGGTCGCGACGTTCGTCGCCGAGCGGGATTGGAACCGCTTCCATGCNNCGCCGGATCGGCGACGATCCGGCCAAGCGGCAGGCGATCGGCGAGGAGATCGCGGACGTCGTCTGTTATGCCCTCGCGCTGACCAACGAACTCGGCTTCGATCTGGCGACGATCCTGCGAGAC
>DMPQ01000219.1:0-173 GCA_003455945.1 Planctomycetaceae bacterium | reverse complement strand
GCCGAAGAGGTTTGAGAGGATCGAACCGGTCTCGCGAACGAGACGTTCCCGCCCCCGAGACGACTTCGCCGGGGCGATCGACCAGACGATGACGGACGGAGAGCTCGACCGACGTGAACGGCGGCCATGATCCCTGGAGCTGGGTTCGAACGGAGCTGGAGGCGATCGAGCGC
>DMPQ01000311.1:6700-10882 GCA_003455945.1 Planctomycetaceae bacterium | reverse complement strand
CGGGGCGCGACGACATCGTTCGTCGCGCCCCGTCGTCGTTCGTAGCCCCTTTCTCGACGTCGCTGATTCGAGCGATTCGGGCGCCAGCCGACTCGACGTTTCCCTGGCGTCCTCAGCGGTCGCCGATCGACAAGCCCGCAACGTCCGCGTACCGTGTTCGGTCGCTCTTCTGACGATCGTCCGTTCGCGGAGTCATGACGATGTGCTCGCTCGATCGCCGCTCGCGTTTCATCTCTCGCGGATCGGCCTCGATGCGTTCGACGACGCCGGCGGTTCGACTCGCACCACGACTTCGGTCGCTCCGGCGACCGTTGTCAGCGCTGCAAGGCCGATCAACGCCGTTCGGCCTCCTGCTGTTGGTGCTCGCATTCCTGTCGGTGCTGTCCGCCTCGGTCGCTGCCGACGATCCGCCGACGCCGAACGACCGAGTCGTTCGGACCCAATCGCGCTGGAACCTGCTCGAGCTTCGCGATCCGGCCGGCGCCGTCTCGACGATCGATGATGCCGAGACTTGGGGCGAGCGACGACAGCTGATCGTCGCCGCGGCCGAAAGCGTCATGGGTCCGTTCGAACGAGCGTCGGTGACCGGGAGTTCACGCGTTCTCCTGAAGTCTCGGGAATCGCTCGGTTCGGTCGTTCGCTTCGAACTGCTGATCGAAATCGAACCGTCGGACGAACTCCCGGTGACCGTTCATCTGCCGACTCGCTTCGCCGGCAACGTGATGCCGAGTGACGACGTGATCGATGTCGCGCGTCTGTTCCGCGCCGAGGCTCCTCGACTTCCGCTCGCCCTTGCTCTTCATCCGACCGACGACCATCTCGGACGGCTGACGATCGTCCGTTCGACCGACGAGTCACCGACGCTCGGCTATGCGTTCGAGATGGCGGAACGAGGTTGGCTCACCGTCGCACCCGCCTATCCGCGGTTGGCCGATTACCGACCCGACCTCGATCGACTCGGCTATCGAAGCGGGACGATGAAGTCGATCCGCAACGGGTCGCGTCTGCTCGATCTGCTGATCGGAACGGGGCACGTCGACGAGGAGCGGATCGCGGCGATCGGCCATTCGCTCGGCGGNNGTCGCGGTGTTCGACGAGCGGATCGATGCGGTCGTCAGCTGCTGCGGTCTCGATGCGTTCGTCGACTACTACCGCGGTGATCGGTCGGTCTGGCAGCTCGGTCGAGGCTGGTGTACCGATCGCTACATGCCTCGCCTGGTCGACTATGCCGATGATCTCGAGGCGATTCCGTTCGACTTTCCGGAACTGATCGGCGCTCTGGCCCCTCGCCCCGTCCTGATCATCGCGCCGCTGCGGGACGACAATTTCCGAGCCGACAGCGTCGATCGGATCGCCGACTCGGCTTGCCCGGTCTACTCCCTCTTCGGTGCTGCGGAACGCCTCGAGGTCCGACATCCCGACGAGGCGCACGACTTCTCGCCGGACATGCGCCGCGCCGCCTACGAGTGGCTCGATCGGCAGCTGTCGGACTGAGTCCGGCGCCGCTCACTCGGGTCCGCCATCGATGCTCCCGTTTCCCGCCCCTCACCTCCCGCCTTACGGAACCGCTCGCCATGCGTCCGATGATCGACGGTCACCTGGACCTTGCCATGAACCTGGTCTACTACGATCGGAACATCACGCTCGAGCTCGCGGCGATGAACGTCGCCGAGCAAGGGTTGGTCGATCAGCCGTTTCGCGGCAAGGGGACCGTCTCGCTCCCCGAGATGCGAGCCGCGGGGATCGGAGTCTGTCTCGCGACGCTGCTGGCTCGGAGCGGCCCTGAGCATCGGCGGCGCGCCGAGTACCGCCGCGCCGACCTCGATTACGCGATTCCGTCGGGGGCCTACAGCTCCTGCTGGGCGCAACTCGGCAACTACCATCTGCTCGAGCGCGCCGGGGAACTCGTCCGGCTGACGACGCGCCGACAACTGGTCGATCACTGGAACCGTTGGATCTCACGCACTCCCGACGAAACGCTCCCGATCGGAATCATCCTGAGCGTCGAAGGGGCCGATCCGATTCCCGATCCCGATCATCTCGAGGAGTGGTACGGCTGGGGCGTTCGAGCGATCGGGCCGTCGCATTACGGTCAGGGACGCTATGCCGCAGGGACCGGCACGCCGGGGCCGCTCACTCCGCTCGGCCTGCGGCTGATCGACGAGATGCAGCGTCTGGGAATCGCTCTCGACGTCACGCATCTGGCCGACGTCGCGATCGATCAGGCGCTCGATCGCTTCGACGGTCCGGTCTGGGCGAGTCATCACAACTGCCGATCGCTGGTCGACTGGGACCGTCAGCTTTCGGATCGACATCTGCAGCGGCTGATCGATCGGGACGCGGTCATCGGCTTGGCGTTCGATGCGGTGATGCTCGCTCCCGGCTGGGTGCGCGGCAGTACCAGCCCCGAGACGTTGTCGATCGAAGCGGCGGCCGATCATGTCGACCACATCGTGCAGCTCGCCGGCTCGGTCCGGCACTGTGCGATCGGGACCGATCTGGACGGCGGCTACGGCCACGAACAGACCCCTCGCGAAGTCCGTTCGATCCGCGACATCCATCGTCTGGAAGCGATCTTCGAACGCCGCGGCTACTCGTCCGCGGAGATCGACGCGATCTTCTGGGGGAACTGGCTCCGCAAGCTCTCCGAGTCGCTGCCGGAAGCCTGAGTTTCGTTCGGCAGGAAGCTCGCCGACAAGCCGCGATCGGCCTGCGATCGAGCGATGGTCGCCGCGTCCGAATCCGAGCTGCCCGCCTCCCGTTCGCGCCGCTCCCGCTCGGCGCGTTCTTCCGCGTTCTCCGCATCGATCGCGCCGGCGATCCTGGCGAAGAGGAGTGCGGCGCCGATCCCGACCGCCAAGCAGCCTCCCCAGACGCCGAACGGCCCGAGACGTTCGAGGAGTAGCCCTCCGGTCGCCGGTCCGACCACGGTGGCGATCGAGAACGACATCGACAGGAATCCCATGTAGCGCCCTCGCAGCTCCGCCGGAGCGAAGGTCGATGCGACCGAAAAGACGAGCGGCGCCTGCATCATCTCGCCGATCGTCCAGACGACGATCGAGATCGCGAAGTGCCACGGCAAGGTCGCCGGAGCGTTCAGGAAGAATCCGAAACCGACCAGCAGCGAGGCGGCGATCAGCATCCGACTACGCCGTCGCGGAACGACGAGCTTGGTGATCCCGAGCTGCAGCAGGCAGATCATCAGACCGTTGAGCATCACGACCTGTCCGAAGTCCGACTTGCCGAGTCCGACGCGAGTCATCGACAGCGGCAATGCTCCGACCGACTGCATGAACAGGATCGCGAGCAGCACGTTCGCGGCGCAGAACACGATGAAGTCGCCGTGCGAGACGATGCGACGATAGGCAGCGAGGTCGAGCAAGGCGGCAAGGCGACCCGGAGTCGGCCGAGCCGCATCGGATTCGCTCGGCAACGCGCCGTTCCGCGGTTCCTCGACAGCGTTGTCCTGGGCCTTGATCGAACCGTCATCCGGTTCGCCGGCGCGACGAGTCTCGGGGACGGTCAGCAGCAGCAACAGTCCGAACGAGCCGCAGGTGGCCGCGTCGATCCAGAAGAGCAGACGAAACGAACTCTCGGCGAGCAGCCCACCGACTCCGGCGGCGATCGCGAAACCGAGGTTGACCGCGACGTACATCAGTCCGAACGCATCGGATCGCTTCTCGGGGGGAGTGACGTCGGCGATCATCGCATGAGTCGCCGGGCGATAGGTCTCGGCGACGATCGCGAACAGGAAGATGCCGACCATCAGCAGGTACGGGTTCCGCACCTCGGCAAGCAACGGCAGGATCGCGGNNCGAGCCGAAGGCGAGCAGCAGCACGGGACGTCGTCCGATCCGATCGGCCAGACTGCCGCCGATCAGCTGAGCCGCGATGCTGCCGAGACCGAACGCGGAGAGCGTCAGAGTCGCGAACGCCTCGCCGGTCTTCAGTTCATCGGCCAGATAGATCGCCAGAAACGGGATCACCATGGTCCCGGCGCGATTGATCATGCTGCCGAAGCAGAGGAGCAGCACGACTCGCGGTAACGAAAGCAGTTCGCGGAACACGATGTCGTCCTGACGCTGGCGAGCGGAAATCGAGTCGTTCGAGGTTCCCAGACGGGACACCGTCCGAAAAGCCCAGGTTCGCGCCGAGAGCGGCCAGCCCGCCGCGTCAGCAAGG
>DMPQ01000311.1:4022-6655 GCA_003455945.1 Planctomycetaceae bacterium | reverse complement strand
TGGTTGGGTCGGTCCGGACGCGCCGCGACGACGAGGGAATGAGCACGCCGTGCCTTCCAGCCCGCCGCGTCAGCAAGGGGTCCCCCGTGCCCTCACCTACGAAAACAGCTGCGACCAAGGACAGTCGCACGGAGTGCCCTTTACCCTCGCAACGAGCGTTGCGAGCGGCAGATCGTCGCGATCGACGGTTCGTCGCGCAGCTGCAGGCAGCGGATGCCGACGGCGATCAGCGGAGCCGCATAGCGGGCGAAACGATCCGCCTCGAACGTATTGATCACCGCCGTGACGAAATAGCCTTGCCGAGCCAGTTCGCCGAGGGCGATCGCCGCCGACTCGTCGACCTGCGGCAGGATGACGATCACGGCGGCGTCGCGAGGGAGGCGTCCCTGGCATTCGGCCAGCAGCTGCGCCAGCGTGAGTCCGTCGGTCAGTTCCAGTCGACCGAGCTGGCGCTGGATCCGAGCGAATCGATCCGACGCGGTACCGGTCGGAATGACGATCGGTCTCAGTCGATCGCTGGTCGATCGCATCGCGACATTACTCGTCGCTGCGTCACGACTGCGCGTCTCGCCGCGCCATCCTTCCTCACGGATCCGATCGGCCGCATCGCGGCCGTTGCTGATCAGACCGACCTGTTGCCCGAGCTGGCAGATCGCGTGCGCCAGACTCGACGCACAGGTGACCGCGATCTCGCTGCGGAACGGTTCATGCCGCGCCTCGTGCGACTCGCGATGAAAATCGACGATCAGTGTCGCTCCGGCGAGCGCCGACGGTTCGTAGATCTTGCTGTGGAGCGTTCCGGTGCGCGCCGTCGCTCGCCAGTGAACTCGATTGAACGGATCCCCCTGCTCGTAGCGCCTCACTCCCGCGATTCGAGTCGGATCCTCGAACAGCCGATGCTGCAGTCGAATCTCGCCGATCGGTCGGCGCGAGGCGATGTCGTACGACTCGATCACCACCGGCTTGGGCAGGACCAACAGAAAGGTCGGCTCGGTCGCGATCTTGAAGCGACGGAACAGACCGAACGGATCACCCGTTTCGAGCAGCAACGGCCCGATCTGGTAGTAGCCGCGACGACGGCAGCGCATGACGTACGAGATCTCGCGCCGCTCACCGGCCGCCAAGCGGAAGATCGCCGTCCGTTCCCCTTCCACCTCCAGACGATGCGGCTTGAAGAGCTGCGTTTCCGGAGGGATCACGTCTTCGGCCAGAACCCACGAGATCGGCAGGCTCCAGGAGTTCTCCAGTCGGTTGCGGACCGTCACCAGGTCGCCGATCTCGGCTTCGTCGGTCGAGCACTCGCGCGTCGAAACGACGGCATCGGTCCAGCGACGCGTCAGCCACCAGGTGAAGGCGATCACGCCGATGACGGCGTAGGCCGCGTAGACGAGCAACCCGAGATCGAACGCGATCGCCGCCAGCAGCAGCGCCGCCGCCAGCAGGATCCATCTCATGTCGCGGCGACTCCGCCCCCCAGCACCGGCACGGCGATCTCGGCGACGATCTCGGCGACCACCGACTCGGCCGTCTTGTGCCTCAGTCGCGCCTCGGGCTTCAGAATCACCCGGTGGTTCATGATCGGCCCGACGATCTTCTTCACGTCGTCGGGTTGAACGAAGTTGCGACCGCGAATCGCCGCCATCGCCTGAGCCGCACGGAAGAGCGCCAGACTCGCTCGGGGACTACCGCCGAGCGCCACATCCTCATGCTGCCGCGTATCGTGCACGATCTGCAGCAGGTACGAGCGGACCTTCGGGTCGACATGCACCTGTCGCACCGATTGCTGACAGGCGACCAGTTCGGCTGCACTGGCGACCGCTTCGAGCTGTTCGACCGGATGCCCCGCCTGGAGCTTGTCGAGCATCGTCAATTCGTCTTCCATCGACGGATAGCCGATGGCGAACTTCATCAGGAAGCGGTCGAGCTGCGCTTCGGGGAGCGGAAACGTCCCCTCGTGATCGACCGGGTTCTGAGTCGCGATGACCAGAAACGGCGCTTCGAGCGTGCGCGTCGTTCCGTCGACCGTCACCTTCCCCTCGGCCATCGCCTCGAGCAGAGCCGCCTGGGTCCGAGGGGTCGTGCGGTTGATCTCGTCCGCCAGAAGCAGATTCGTGAAGACCGGGCCGGGGCGGAACTCGAAGTCCCCCGACTTCATGTTGTAGATCGAGGCGCCGGTGACGTCGGTCGGCAACAGATCGGGGGTGCACTGCACCCGCTTGAACGTCGCGCCGAGACTGCGAGCCAGCGATCGTGCGAGCATCGTCTTGGCGACANNTCGACACCGGGAACATCCTCGAGCAGGATATGCCCCTCGGCCAGCCACGACACGAGCGACAGGACGAGCGGCTGGCGCTTGCCGACGATCACCTTCTCGACATTGCCGATGATCTTCGACGCGAAGGCCTGAACGTTCTTCATGGAGGCGCGACACCGAGACGAGGAGAAGGAGCGCGACCGAAGGAGACCACCGGCAGCGGATCGCCGAGGCAAACCGCATTGTAGTTCCCTGCCGAGCCGCGAAGCGAGCACGGAAACGCGGCGTGGTGAGAGCGGCCTGGGGCGCAGGGAAGGCACGGTGGCGCTGAGGAGGCACCGAGGCACGGAGCGGACTTTTCTCACGGAGGCGCTGAGGG
>DMPQ01000311.1:0-4002 GCA_003455945.1 Planctomycetaceae bacterium | reverse complement strand
GCGGCGGGCTGGGAGGCGCGGAGAGCCTTTGCGTCGTTTACTTCACGACGAAGTTGATCAGGCGGCCCGGGACCAGGATCACCTTCAGGACCTGTTTCCCTTCCAGCTGCGACGCGATCCGCTCGTCGGCNNCTGCACCGGAATCTCGATCTCGGCATCCACGGTCAGCGCCGGATCGAAGGTCGGCCACGGCTCATAGGCCAGCGTCCGGTCGTGTCCGAGCAGCTGCCACAGTTCTTCGGCCAGATGCGGCGCGAACGGAGCGAGCAACAGCACGAACGGCTCGAGGACTTCGCGAGGCCGTTCCGCTTCCTTGGTGAAATGATTGACGAACTCCATCATCCGCGCGATCGCCGTGTTGAAGCTCATCGCGTCGATGTCGGCGGTCACCGCCTTGATCGTCTTGTGGAGCGTACGGCGAGCGGTGTCGCCGGCAGGGGCATCGGTAACGTTGTCCGCAAGGCGGAGCGTCTCGGCTCGATCGTCGACGATCATGCGCCAGGCGCGATCGAGGAAGCCGCGGACCCCCTTCACGCCGTCCATGCTCCACGGCTTGGTCGCTTCGAGCGGTCCCATGAACATCTCNNTTGACGACATTCCCGCGACTCTTGCTCATCTTGTAGCTGCGCGCATCGACCGCGATCTCGGGCGCCTCGGTCAGGACGAACGCCTCGCCCTTCTTCGTCACTGCCTCGGGTTCGATCTTGGTCGGCGTCACCGGATCTTTCGAACCGCGGCGCACCCAGGTGCCTCGCTCGGCCCCTTCCTGGACGTCGCGAGCCGATACCCAGCGGCCANNCCGCCGACATACAGGTCGACCGGCATCCAGGCGCGTTCCAGCTCGGGATCGATCGGCGCCTGATCGTTGGTCGGATCGATGAACCGCAGGTAGTACCAGCACGATCCGGCCCACTGCGGCATCGTGTTCGTCTCGCGCCGATAGCGGCGCCCGTCGATGACCGGATAGAGCCACGAGTCGTCCGCCTTGGCCAACGGAGGCTCGGGGCGACCGTGCGGCTTGTAGTCTTCCAGATGCGGCAGATCGACCGGCAGATCCTGCGGATCGACGGCGCGCAGCAGACCGGTCGGCTCCCCTTGTTCGTTCAGCTCGTGCAGGATCGGGAACGGCTCGCCCCAGAACCGCTGACGGCTGAAGAGCCAGTCGCGCAGCTTGTAGTTCACCGCCTCGCACGCGAGCCCTCGGCCGTGCAGGTCGGCCGTAATGCGGCGTTTCGCCTCGACCGTGCTCAGGCCGTCGTAAGGCCCCGAATTGAAGGCGACTCCGTAGCCGGCGAAGCAATGCGTGCCGGCGTGCACCGCCGCTCGCATTTCCGCATCGCCATCACCCGGGTCGACGACCGGCACGATCGACAGACCGAATTGCTCGGCGAACTCCCAGTCGCGCTCGTCATGAGCCGGAACCGCCATGATCGCTCCGGTCCCGTAGCTGATCAGCACATAGTCGGCGATCCAGATCGGAATCGGCCGGCCGGTGACCGGGTTGATCGCATGAGCTCCGGTGAAGACTCCCGTCTTCTGCTTCTTCTCTTCCTGTCGTTCGCGATCGCTCTTGGTCGCGGCCGCCTGGCGATAGGCGTCGACCGCCGCTCGCTGCTCGGCGGTCGTCAGACGGTCGACCAGCGGATGCTCCGGAGCGATGACCATGTAGGTCGCGCCGTAGAGCGTGTCGGGGCGAGTCGTGTAGATGCGCAGCACGTTCGACTCGGGCTTTTCGGGCCAGCCGCCGGTTCGTCGCGCCGCGGTCCAGGCCTCGACAGCCGCCGCGTCGCCGATCGGAAAGTCGACTTCCGCACCGGTGCTGCGGCCGATCCAGTCGCGCTGCAGCTTCTTGATCCCCTCGGACCAATCCAGCTCGTCGAGGTCCCGCTCCAGACGATCGGCATAGGCGGTGATGCGCAGCATCCACTGGCGGAGCGGAATGCGGACGACCGGATGACCGCCGCGCTCGCTCAGTCCGTCGATCACCTCTTCGTTGGCCAGAACGGTGCCGAGCTTCGGGCACCAGTTGACGAGTGCGTCCGACTGGTAGGCCAGACGCTTCGAATCCCGATAACGACTCACTTCATCCGGACCGGCCGCGGTGACCGACGCGGGAATCGGCAGCTCGGCGATCGGCCGACCGACCTGCCGCTCGGCGTCGAACCAGGTATCGAACAGCTGCAGGAAGATCCACTGGGTCCAGCGGAAGTAGGCGACGTCGGTCGTCGCCAGTTCGCGATCCCAGTCGTAGCTGAAGCCGAGCATCTTCAGCTGGCGACGGAAGTTGGCGATGTTCCGCTCGGTCGACTCGCGCGGCGGGATGTTGTCCTTGATCGCCGCTTCCTCGGCCGGCAGTCCGAAGGCATCGAAGCCCATCGGATGCAGGACCGTCTTCCCCTTCATCCGCGCATAGCGACAGACGATATCGGTGGCGGTGTAGCCCTCCGGATGGCCGACATGGAGTCCCGCGCCGCTCGGATACGGGAACATGTCGAGGGCATAGAGCTTCTCCCCCTTCGGCAGACGCGGCGTGCGGAAGGTCTTCTCCCGATCCCAGAAGGCCTGCCAGCGGGGTTCGATCTCGGCCGGGTTGTAGCGGGGCATCGCTCGAGGGCTCGCGACGTGAAGGAAGACGAACGACCGACAGGGGGAAAGGGACGATTGTCGCGGACCCGTCGCGCGTTGCAACGGGGAGAGCCCGCAACGGGAATCGAGATCGACGACGGCAAACCGCTTGCGGCCGGGGTTCCCGGGGCTCCCAGGATCAGTTCGAGCCGACGTGGTTCGGTCCGACCGAAAGCCGATGGCGCTCGAACCGAAGCGGGTGAACCGTGGCTGACGAACCGAGGGGGTCCAGTCGGCGATCCCCGGCGGCGAGTCGCCGAATCCGACCGATCGAATCCGGCCGACCGAACCGTTGCGGCGGGAGGTGCATGCGCAGGGGACGATCCCGTAAGATCGAGTCGACGCGAAGGGCGATTCGGGGGGCGACGGGCCGCGGCGACGCTCGCTCAACGTCGCAAGCCACAATCGGCTTGCGCGATCGGATCGCCTTCGCGGCGAGGCGCTCGAACCTCTCTCCACTTTCCTCATTCCGTCTGACGGCAAGGCTCCCGCCGATGCTTTCGAGTTTCGGAGACGACGACCGAGCCGGAGAACGAGGCGCCCGTTTCGCCGCGGGGTTGCTGCGGAGTCTGCACGATCCGGTCTGGTGCCTGACGGTCGATCTGACTCGGGTCGACTTTCACAATACCGCGGCGGCGATCGTCTTCGGTCCGGCGTCGTTCGGCCCCGAGGCGGGCGGTCTCGCTTGGCTCGATCGAGTCGCTCCGGAAGAACGCGTCTCGGTCGAGACGCAGCTCGAAGCGGCGCTCGGCGGCTCGACCGCGCGCGTTCTTTTCCGCGCTCGGGACGACGAAGGGACGTGGCGCTGGATCGACGCGACGCTGCAGCGAATCGCCGACCTCGACGGACCGATCGGCATCGGGATTCTCGGGCGCGACATCACCGAACAGGTGCGCGTCGAACGGGCGCTCGAGGAAGCGACCAGCGTCTATCTGGGGCTGGTCGAAAGCCTGCCGATCAGCGTCTTTCGAAAGGACCGCGCCGGGCGATTCGTCTTTGCCAATCCGCAGTTCTGCCGATCGGTCGGGCGGACGACCGAGTCGCTTCTGGACAAGACCGACTTCGATCTCTTTCCGTGGGAGCTCGCCGACAAGTATCGCCGCGACGATCTGAGGATCCTGGCGACCGGTCATGTCTGGCGCGACGTCGAGGAGCATGTCGATCGCGAGGGGCGGAAGATCCATGTCGAGGTGCTGAAGAGTCCGGTGCGCGATCGGACCGGTGCGGTGATCGGCATCCAAGGGATGTTCTGGGACGTCACCGAACGGATCCGCGGCGAACAGGCGATGCGTCACGCCAAGGAACTGGCCGAGAACGCCAATCAGGCGAAGAGCGACTTTCTGGCGAACATGAGTCACGAGATCCGGACGCCGATGA
>DMPQ01000148.1 GCA_003455945.1 Planctomycetaceae bacterium | reverse complement strand
CACCGATGAATCGGTGGGCTATTGTCGGCCGTCCCTTCGGGACTTGTCGGACCTGCCGCGACTCGGTCATCGCCTGGGGCGAGGGCGGCGGACCAGGCATCCGACCGGCGCGGTCTCGGTGGTTGCGATCGGTTCTCCCGCCAACTGCGCCTCGATCGCCCGTTCGAGATAGCGCTCGGTCACCTTCTCGGGATCGCTCGCGTCATCGAACGCTCCCATATAGATCACCTTCCGATCGGCGTCGAGCAGGAACCACTCGGGAGTCCGCACCGCGCCGAACGCCTCGGCCAACTTCGACTCCGGGTCCTTCAGATAGACGAACTCGAACGACTTCTCTTCGGCTCGCTTGCGCATCGCATCGAGCGAGTCGTCGGGGATCGCGTTCGAGTTGATCGCGACGACTCGGACCTTCCCCTCGTCCTTCCAGCGCCGATGCAGCGCGACGAGTCGATCCTCGTAGTCGACCGCATAGGGGCAGCCGTTGCAGGTGAAGACGACGACCGTCAACGCCGCTCCGGCCACGTCATCCGAGCCGTAACGCCGACCGTCGATTCCTTCGAGCGGCTCCCACGTCGGCGCCGTCGAGCCGATGTCGAGCGTCATGTTGTACTTGCCGAACAAGGGCGGTTCGGCGGCGCGAGCGCTCGAGCCGTCCGAGACGCCGATCAGGACGAAGAGTCCGAGAGCGGTCGCCAGCCGAGCGAACCGGAGTCGATCTCGGCGAACGATCGGTCGATCGCACGGGACTCGAATCGCGCTCTGCGGTCGGCGGGATCGAGGACGCGAAAGGACGGAACGCGAGTGCATCGGCGAGCCTCCGGAAGCGCGGGGATCGGGGATCGGTCGGATCGCCTCGGATTCTATCGCTCGCGATCCGCCCTCGTCAGGCGCTTCATGAACGCGTCGCACCGTGCCGGACTCTCCCTCGCGAATCGGACTTCGCGGTATCATCACTCGCGGTCGGCGACCGTCATCCGGTCGGCTCGCCGGCTTCCGATGACGTCTCGACGGACGTGCTGCTGCGAACCGGGCGTGAGGGGACCATGGAGGAGCCGATCGAGGTGGGGCATCCGCTGATCGACCATCACCTGCAGTTGCTGCGAGACGAGCGGACGAGTCCGGGAGACTTTCGGCGCTCGGCGCGACTGCTCGCGACGCTGCTCGCCTTCGAGGCGACCCGTGATCTCGAGACGGTCGAGACGACGGTCCGCACGCCGCTCGAAACGACCTCCGGGCGGCGGTTGGCGCAGCGAGTCGGACTCGTGCCGGTGCTGCGAGCCGGTCTGCTGATGGTCGATCCGCTGCTCGACCTGATCCCCGACGCCGAGGTCTGGCATCTGGGGATCTTTCGCGACGAGTCGACGGCGCAACCGGTCTACTACTACGACAAGGTCCCGACCGATCGTCCGGTCGATGTCGCGCTCGTGCTCGATCCGATGCTGGCGACCGGTGGGACGGTCTGCGTCGTCGTCGATCGGCTGCGAGCTTGGGGGGTGCCGAGGATCGAAATCGTCTCGCTGATCGCCGCTCCCGAAGGGATCGCGATGGTCCGCCGTCGGCATCCCGATGTCCGGATTCGGGCGTGCGCCGTCGATCGGCATCTGGATCATCGCAAGTACATCGTGCCGGGGCTCGGCGACGCCGGGGACCGCGGATTCAACACGCAGCGCGACGACCGCTGAAGGCTCGGGGGACGAGACGCCGGCCGTTGCCGCGTCGGCGACGTTCGAGTTGACTCGCTTGTCGAATCCTCCGACGATGTCCTTCGAGGCCCGAGGCCGCCGCGCCGCCGCCTCGCGCGACTCCCCGTAGCCCCTTTGCCGTTCCTTCGACGGATTGCCGCTCTCGTGAAACTCCGCTGCGTCCACTGCGGAAACGACTTCTCCATCACCGCCGAACAGCTCGGCGGTCGAGGGCGTTGTCCGCATTGCCGCGCCTCGATCGTGCTGCCGCGAGCCGACGAGATGGGGCCGTCGGAACCGGAGGCGCTGGAGCCGCCGAGTCGGCTGATGGAGAACGTCATCGGCGGCCTCGGTTCGTGTGCCCTGCACCTGATCATTCTGATCCTGGTCGGGCTGGTCCGCTGGGGCGGCGAAGGGATGGCAGGCGCGGGGATCGAAGAAGAGGTGATGATCGGCGAAATGCCGTTCACCAACCTGACGCAGCAACTCGACGAAGCGGTCGACCTCGAGGCGAGCGAGGTGGCGGCCGAGGCGGCGGGCGAGACGACGCTCGTCGAGATCACCACCCCCGACTTCGCCGGCTCCGACGCGATCGCCGACGTGACCGAACTGAGTCCGACGGCCGGAGTCGCGTTCGGTACCGGAACCGAGTTCGATTCGGCCGACGTCGCTCGGGCCGCTTCAGGAGGAGGCGCCGAGGACTTCGACGGTCTGATCCAACGCTTGCGCCGCGACGGCCTCGACGTGGTGATCGTCTTCGACAGCACCGGTAGCATGTCGGGCGAAATCGACACGGTGAAGCAACAGATCGAACGGATCGGCAGCGTGCTGATGCAGCTGGTTCCCAAGACCCGCATCTCGCTCTGCACCTACCGCGACGATACCGACGAGTACGTGGTCAAGGGACTGCCGCTCGCCGGAAGCATCAGCACCATCCGCGGTTATCTCAACAGTTGCGGTGCCGGCGGAGGTGGCGATCATCCGGAAGCGGTGCACGCCGGTCTCGACTGGGCAATCAACAAGAATCGCTTCACCCCGCGCGCCCGCAAGGTGATCCTCCTCTTCGGCGATGCCCCTCCCCACGCTCAGCAACTGGGCCGCTGTCTGGACCTGGCCGAAGAGTTCCGTCAGCAGCATGGCGGGATCGTCAGCACCGTCACCTGTCGCGCGACGCGGCGGATGGACGAGTTCATCGAGATCGCTCAGGCCGGCGGAGGGGAAGCGTTTCTGACCTCGAACGAACGCGAGATCATGACGCAGCTGATCGTGCTCGTCTTCGGAAGCCAGCACCGGGACAAGGTGCTGGAGGCGTTCGAGCTGCTGGGGCGCTGAATCGCGGACGCGCCGCCGCCAGTTCGCGAACCGAGCTCGTGACGGCGATCTTCCGGGGAAACCCGGCGCTCGGCGAAAGAGGCGAGATCGAATCGACCGCTGCTCGCTGTTCCTGATTTTTCGCTCGACCGCC
>DMPQ01000096.1 GCA_003455945.1 Planctomycetaceae bacterium | reverse complement strand
ACTGCGCCGAGTACTGCGGCGACGGCCACTCGCTGATGCGGCGTGACGTCCGAGTCGTCGACAAGACTTGGGACGAGGTGATGAAGGAGATCGAGTGGAAGTTCGACAAGCATGATGCCTGGGAGAACGGCCAGTACCTGTACCGGATCAACTGCAGCGGTTGCCACTCGATCGACGGCTCGGCGAAGACCGGCCCGAGCTTCCTGGGGAGCTGGGGCGGTACGGCCGAAACCGATCGAGGTTCGGTGCCGTTCGACGAGAATTACGTGCTGGAGTCGGTGGAAGATCCCAACGCCAAGGTGCGCAACGGCTACGCCCGTCCCTCGGCAATGCCCACGTTCAAGGGGCGCCTCACTCCGGAAGAGATCAACTACCTGATCGAATTCATCAAGGATCCCGCTCGCGGCTGACGCGCCGGCGGGCGCGGGCCGAATGCCCGACGCCTCGCCCCTCGGTCCGAAGTCCGGGAAGATCCCCTCGAGGTACGAGTCATGGCATCGATCGTCGACCGTCAGCGGCTGTATGGGCATGCTGCCGAGACCAACTACCTGAATCACAGTCGCGGCTGGGCGTCGTGGCTCTTCACGCTCGATCACAAGCGGATCGGCGTGATGTACCTGATCGGAGTCACTGCGGCGTTTCTGCTGGGCGGGTTCTTCGCACTCGTCCTGCGAGCCGAGCTGTTCACGCCGAACAAGATGTTTCTGACCGAGGCGTACTACAACCAGGTCTTCACGCTTCACGGCGCGATCATGGTGTTCGCCTTCATCATCCCGGCGATTCCCGGAAGTCTCGGGAACTTCGTCGTTCCGATCATGCTCGGAGCGAAGGATGTCGCGTTCCCGCGGATGAACCTCTGCAGCTTCTACCTGTGGCTGATCGGGACGTTCTTCCTGTTCGTCGCGATGATCACGGGAAGTTGNNGGCTGGACCTTCTACACGCCGTACAGCATCCAGACGCCGACCAACGTGATCGCGGCGACGTTCGGCGCGTTCATTCTCGGGTTCAGCTCGATCTTCACCGGTCTGAACTTCATCGTGACGATCAACACGATGCGGCCCCCCGGCATGACGTGGTTCCGTATGCCGCTCTTCCTGTGGGGCATGTACTCGACCTCGATCATTCAGGTCCTGGCGACTCCGGTCCTCGGCATCACGCTGCTGCTGCTGATCGCGGAGCGTGTTCTCGGGCTCGGTATCTTCAATCCGNNTCTACATCATGATCCTGCCGGGCATGGCGATCATCAGCGAGGTGATCTCGACGCACTCGCACAAGAAGGTCTTCGGCTATGCGTTCGTCGCGCTTTCGAGCGTCGCGATCGCCCTGCTGAGCTTCCTGGTGTGGGGGCACCACATGTTCACCAGCGGCCAATCGGAAATGGCCATCATCATCTTCAGCGCCCTGACGTTCAGCGTCGCGATCCCGTCGGCGGTGAAGGTGTACAACTGGTTGGCGACGATGTTCCGCGGCGAAGTCGTTCTCAATACGCCGATGTGCTACGCCCTGGCGTTCCTCTTCCTGTTCGGTATCGGTGGTCTGACCGGGTTGTTCCTCGGGACTCTCTCGACCGACATCCAGCTGCATGACACCTACTTCGTCGTCGCCCACTTCCACTACGNNGGATGTTCGGCCGCATGTACGACGAGACGATGGGACGGATCTCGTGCGGACTCGTCTTCTTCGGGTTCAACCTGACGTTCCTGCCGCAGTTCGTGATGGGTAGTCGCGGAATGCCTCGTCGGTACGCCCGATACGACGAGGTCTTCCAGATCTGGCATCAGATGTCGACGATCGGAGCCCTGATTCTCGGCTTCGGCATCCTGTTCGGCATCTGGGTCCTGTGGCGGAGCTTGTCGACCGGCAAGCGCGTCTCGGGGAATCCGTGGGGTTCGTCGACGCTCGAATGGCAGACGACCTCGCCTCCGCACTTCCATAACTTCGAGTTCGATCCGTATGTGGGCGAACTGTACGACTACGACGCGTTGACCTATGACCCGGGTCTCGAAGGGTACGTGCCGGTCCAGCCGGCCGTCGTTCCCGCTCCGGGCAAGACGCCGGTGCCGAGTCCTTCGCACTGACGTTCCCGCAGCCTTTTGCCGAGCCCTTCCGATCGAGCCGCCGGGGTCCGGAAACGAAACCCGAGCGGCCTCGACCAGGGACGACAGTCAATCGGAGATCCGCAGATGGCGACCGCCGAGGCCGCAAGCTCGCACGACGGACATGAAGGCCATGACGAGCATCATGGGCACCTGCACGGTCCGTTCATCGCTCACCATTTCACCGGGCCCCGCCAGCAGTACGATGCGGCCAAGCTCGGGATCTGGCTGTTCCTGGTGACGGAAGTGCTGTTCTTCAGCGGTCTGTTCGTCGCCTACGCGGTCTACCGCTATCACCACCCCGAAGTCTTCATGAAGGCTTCGGAGTTCCTCGACACCACGCTCGGTGCGATCAACACGCTCGTCCTGCTGCTGAGCAGCCTGACGATGGCCTGGGCCGTTCGGGCCGCACAGCTCGAACAGCGCAAGGTCACCACCCTCTGCACGCTGATCACGATCCTCTGCGCCACGATCTTTCTGGGCGTCAAGGCGGTCGAGTACAGCCACAAGTGGGACATGGGGATCTTCGTCGACCACTTCTTCAACAATCAGCCGGGCGAGCATCACGACAGCAAGTATCTGTTGATGCTCAGCATCGGTCCCGGCATCTGCGTCGCGATCTGTGCGGCTCTTGCGGCACTGACCTTCGCGACCGGCAAGCCGCTCGCCGGCAAGTTCTGGGGAGCGATGACGCTCGGTCTCGCCGGCTACTTCGTCGGAGTCGCCGGCGGCCTGGCTTACCAGGGCGCGGTCGAAAAGGGAGACCACGGGGCGGCTCACGGGGACGCGGCGCACGCCGAAGAGGCACACGACGAAGCGTCTCATGCTGCTGCCGGTAGCGAATCGTCAGTGTCCGAAGGGACCTCCGGGGAGGGTGCGGCTGACGTCGCTCCTGCGGAAGGTGCGCCNNGTCCGACGCGATGGTGTCGTCCGTGGCCGCCGATCATTCGACCGAAGATCTCCCCCGTAACCTCGGTCTGTTCTTCAGCATCTACTACTTCATGACCGGACTGCATGCGGTGCACATCATCGCCGGCATCATGGCGCTGGCGTGGATCCTGTACCGGTCGATTCACGGTCATTTCCGAGCCGACTACTTCGGCCCGGTCGACTATGTCGGTCTGTATTGGCACCTGGTCGATCTGATCTGGATCTACCTCTTCCCCTTGCTCTATCTGATCGGCTGAGGCACTCGCGATGGCTCACGAAGCACACGATCACGTTTCGGCCGAAGGGCATCCGCTGCCGAGCTTCTCGCACCCGATGCCGGTTCCGGTCCTGTTGGCGACCTTCGGTGCGCTGGTGATGTTCACCATCGTGACGGTCGTCGTCGCGAAGATGCTGCCGCTGGGCCGGTTCGAGATCTGGGTCTCGCTCGGGATCGCCTCGGTCAAGGCGGTTCTCGTGATGCTCTTCTTCATGCACATGCTGCATGACAAGGGCTTCAACGCGATCGTCTTCCTGTCGTCGTTCCTGTTCGCGGCCCTCTTCTTGGGATTCGCCTTGGCGGACACCGACCAGTATCAGGAGAACATTCGGGCAGCCGATCCGAACCTGCCGGGAGTCCAGACGACGCCGTTGCTCGAACGCTGGAACGACTCGGCCGCGACGACCGCCGAGTGAACGCCGGTTCGGTGTTGCGGTAGTTCGACCGAAGTCGCCGCATCCGGAGCGCCTCGATTCTCCAGGGTCGAATCGGAGACTCGCTGACGTCGTTTCCGGAGCTTCGGTCGAGGGGACGGGAGGGCGGAGATCATGCTTCGCAGTTCGCTGACGATGGTGCCGGCTCGTCGCGAGCCGTACCAAGATAAGCTCGGCATGTATCTGTTCCTGGCCGGATTGGTGCTCGTCTTCTTTACGGCGCTGCTCGGCTATGCGGTCGTCCGTTCGGTCGCGTCGGGGCCGTCGATCCGCTTGGTGTTGCCGTCGGACTTCGTCGGTGCGACGCTCGCTCTGATTGCCGTCAGTGTCGCTCTCCATCTGGCGGTGTCGAACATTCGACGAGAGCGGCATCGTCATTTTCGCCGCTGGCTCGCGGCGGCAGTCGCCGCCTCGGCGCTCTTCTTCGTGCTTCAGGTCACGGGAATGACGTCGCTGCTGTCGGCTCATCACGCCACCTCGCCGGGCGAGATCCGCGTTTTCGGATTCGCCTTCTTTCTGGCAGGGCTGCATGCGGTGCATGTGCTCGGCGGGTTCGGGCTTCTCGGCTGGGTGGCGGTTCAGGGGCTGCGTGGGGTCTACGACCACGAACGGCATTGGCCGGTCGACATCTGTGCCACCTACTGGCACTTTCTCGACGGCGTCTGGATCGTGATGCTCCTGACGTTTTGGGTCGTCCGCTGAGCCGTGCGAGGGCGGGGGGGGGGGACGGGAAGTTCCCGAACCGCGAAGGTCGGTCTGGCGCGGTTTCTACGGATTTTCCGCTTGTACGGGCGGTGACGGGAATTACTTTGGTGGGTTGAANNATGCGGATCAGAGGCACCGCATGAGCCGAGCGCTACGGGTCCGGAACGGCCCGATCCCGGCGACTTTTCACGGCGCTTATCCGGAACAGATAGGGAGAAGGCATCCATGGCGAAAGCCGACTCGAACCGAGACATCGTCAGGAAACCAACGGTCCGAGCGCCCGAGCTCGTCGTGACTCCGGTCTCCGGCAGTGCGGCCCCTGCCGCGATGCGGTCCAACCGATCCTCGTCCTCGTCCTACTCCTCGCCGAGCAGTTCGCTGACGTTCGATCAGGAAATGACTCAGGCAGCCGCCTTTTCCGCGGGGGCCGGTTTCGGTTCGTCCCGCCCCGCAGCCTTCTTCGGCTCGGGGGGCGGAGCCAGCGGCCTGACCGGCGGATCGGGCCGCAGCGGCGGTTCGGGATTGCGTTCGGGGCGACCGCCGGTCGTCACCTCGCGCAACCGGAATGTCGTTCAGGACGAAGTCCTGTCGGGGAAGCTGATCTTCACGGCGACCGACGCTGACGGCTTCGTGACGCACTTCCGCTTCATGGATGCGGTCGGGGCCGGACGCTTTCGTCTCGGTAACACGACGCTGAAGCAGGGAGTCTGGTACACGGTCACCGTGGCTCAGCTCGATTCGCTCGTCTACGTCGCCTCGAACTCGTTCCCGAAGGGGAAGGGGACGATTCAGGATCGGATCAGCATCAAGGCGCTCGACAACTCCAAGAACTGGAGCGCCGTCAAGGACATCTCGATCACCAGCTACCAGAACGCGAACGCGCCGATCGTGTTCGGTTCGAGCGTCGAGCTGAACGAAGGGTTCTTCCTGCAGGTCGATACGCTCTTCTCGATTCGCGAAGAGGACCGGAACACGATCAAGCGTTATACGGTCATCGACCGAAGCACCGCGGCGTCGAGCGGTTATCTCGAGCTCGACGGAACGCGTCTGGCGGCCGGCCAGTGGATCGACCTGACTGCCGCCCAGTTCGATCGTCTGCGCTTCTATTCCGGGACCGGATTCGTCACCGACAAGATCGGTCTGATCGCCTTCGACGGACGCCGCAAGGGGACCGGCAACGCGACGGTCGAGACGCTCAGCCGTCCCGGCATCTCGGGTTCGGAGGGGGTCATTCTCGATCAGCTCGAACGCCGCAGCATCGCATCGCTCGTCAATGCGTCGGGCCCCGGACCTCAGGCGGTCAGCTATCAGTTCGTCGACATGACGGCCGATGCCGGGATCGATCTGACGGGTAACTTCCGCGACGGCTTCGATTTCCTGGATTCGGGGACCGTCCACACGATGTCCCCGGCGGACTTCGCGACGATCGATTTCCAGGGAGGGAAGTTCGATCAGCGGAGCCTGGACGAGATCTACGTCCGTCTGAACAACGGCGTGCAGTGGAGTCAGTGGGAGAAGGTCGAAGTTCGGACCGAGCCGCACCACATCGATTCGCTGGCGGTCGAGTCGTGGCGGAACTACATCCTCGGCGACGAGATCGTCATCACCTACAGCTTCCTGCAGGCGATTCCCGACTACTACCCGGGGGATGCGGCCGAGCGAGCCGACTTCTGGGCTCCGTTCACCATCGATATGGCCAACGCGGCTCGCAAGGCGTTGGCGAAGATCCAGGAACTGATCAACGTCCATTTCGAGGAAGTTCCCGATCCGGTCGGAGGCGTCATTCGCTTCGGTACCGCCAACCTGCCTCCCGACCCGCCCGATTCGCCGTCGGCTTGGGCCTATTTCCCGGCCGATTCCGATCCGATCAACATGGGGCTCGGCGGGGATGTCTGGCTGAACAACGACTACCTGTCGCCGTTCAGCAACTTCGACGAAGGAGGCTTCTGGTTCTTCGTGCTGCTCCACGAACTGGGGCACGCGATGGGAATGAAGCATCCGTTCGAGCCGTACCCGGTCCTTCCGGGAGCGACCGATACGCATCAGTTCTCGGTCATGTCGTACTCGGGACACGCATCGACCAACGGCAACTCCCGTTCGATGATGGTCTACGACATCGCCGCGCTGCAGCAGATCTACGGCGCTCGGACGAACACCCGCACCGGAAACAACACGTACTCGGTCGTCGATGACCCGGACAATCCGGTCATCGAGACGATCTACGATGCGGGAGGGATCGATACGCTGTCGGCGGAGAACCAGACTCGCCGTGCGATCATCGACCTGCGTCAGGGAGCCTACAGCAGCTTCGGTTCGCAGCGCGACTTCTTCGGCAACATCATCGCAGCGGTCGACAATGTCGGGATCGCCTTCGGAGTCGAGATCGAGAACGCGACCGGCAGCAACTTCAACGACACGATCATCGGCAACGAACTCGACAACACGTTGCGAGGGGGCGCCGGAATCGACACCCTGTCGGGACTCGGTGGCGACGATCTGCTGATCGGTGAGGACGGCAACGACATCTATCGTTTCGGCATCACCGACGGCAACGATCGGATTCAGGATACCGGGACCGGTACCGACCGCCTTGATCTGATGTCGCGGCTGCCGGGAGCCTTCGGTCTGGACAACCTGACTCAGGATGTCGTCTTCCGTCGTCTCGGAGACGACCTCTACGTCGATCTGCGACCGAACGGGCAGGGGAGTGAGGGGACAGTCCGGATCGTCGGCATGGGACTCGCCGACAACTCGAACCGAATCGAGAGTCTGCGTCTCTACGATTCGACCGATACCCAGATCGGCGTGACGGTCGACCTGACGTCGATCTTCAGCCTTGCCGATTCCGATTGGCGAGCGTTCAGCCTGACGGCGAACTCTTCCGCATTCGGCCGAATCGCTCAGATTGCCTGATCGCACCGTGATGCGATGACCGATTTCGACGGGTCGGGCGAGCCTTCGCCCGACCCGTTCGAGTTTCTTGACCGCACCTCGAATCGATGCCCGATCGCGAAGCGAGCTGACTCGGTAGACCCGACGAGCAGTTCGGAGACGTGACTCGGAGTTCACTGCTCCCGAGACGAGCGAACCGCCGTCGACCGGATCGTTCAGCGAAAGCGTTCTTCGCGCCACGGATCGCCGCGGTCGTGATACCCGCCCCGCTCCCAGAAGCCGGGGCGATCGGTCGGCGAGAGTTCGATGCCGGTCAGCCACTTGGCGCTCTTCCAGGCATACAGCCGCGGAACGATGGCGCGGACCGGTCCCCCATGGTCGGGCTCCAGCGGCTGACCGTCATGGCGATCGGCGATGAGGGCATCGTCGGCCAGGAAGTCGGCGAGAGGAAGGTTCGTCGACCAACCATGATCGGCGGCGTGCAGGATCACGAAGCGAGCCTCGGGGAGCGGCTTGCATCGATCGAGGAGTTCCCGAGTCGAGACTCCTTCCCAGAGGTTTCCCAGGCGAGACCAGCGCGTGACGCAGTGAAAGTCGGCGAGCACGCGGACTCTCGGGAGCTCCGCGAACGAGGCGAGATCCCAGGAGCCAGGCCGCTCGACCGCTCCGAAGATCGTCAATCGCCATGCCGAGGAATCGACCTGCGGCGTCCCGAAGGCGTCGAGTACCGGCCACTTTCGAGTGCGCGACTGTCCGGGCGGAATGCGATTCGTTCGGCGAGTGTCCGGGCTCACGATCACGTCGTCAGGAACGCCGGTCGGTTCGAGCGGAGCGCCATGCTGATAGAACGCATCATCCGGAGGACTCACCACGGGGCTCCTTGACTCGACGATCGCCGATCGTCCGAAGAGCGAACGATTTACGAAGCTCATTACGGACGGTGGCCGAAGAGACGCCGAACCAGCGGCTCAGCGAGAATCGTCGCGACGATCCGTTCGGGCGTCCCTGCTTCGGCGTCGATCGTCACGTCGGCCGACTCACGATAGAGCGGCTCGCGCTCCGCGACCAGGCGCCGGACTTCTTCGACGGGCGGGAGCGAGGTCAGGGGAGGGCGATCGGAGGTGGAGGCGGCATCGCGGGCAATTCTCTCGGCCAGCGTTTCGGGCGATGCGACCAAGCGCACGACGATTCCCAGACGCCGAAGCATCTCGCGATTCTCCTCCCGCAGAATCGCTCCGCCTCCCAGAGCGACGATCGCCGGCAGTTCGTCGGTCAGTTCCGCAATCGCCGCCGTTTCGAGGTCGCGGAACGACGACTCCCCCTGACGCTCGAAGATCTCGCGGATCGACATACCGGCGTTCTCGACGATCCGTCGATCGGTATCGATCGCCCTGACTCCGGTCCGCTCGGCCAGCAGACGGGCGACCGTCGACTTGCCGCAGCCGCGAAAGCCGATCAGGAAGAGGTGTCGTTCCGGTGGAGTCATTCGTCCTGCGCTCCCGCTGCGTCGCCGTCGAGCGGATTCGGCGGCGTCATCGAGTCGCGAACGGCGCCGACCGTCTCTCGGTCGGCACCGCTCCTTGACCCGCGATCAGGTCTCGACCGGATCCGTGGGACCGGATTCGGACGGCGATGCGGTCGGCGCCGGTGTCGGAGAACCGTTCTCGTCTTCGTCGTAGCGAACGGCGCTGATCGCTCGACGAACCTGTTCGAGCGTCTGTCGCTTGCTGAGCTTGCGGCCGGTAAAGCGTTCGAACTGCAGCACCGCCTGTCGCACGAACATCTCGGTACCGGTGACGACTCGGCACTCGAGCTCGCGTGCGTGCTTGATCAGCAACGTCTGCTCGGGATTGTAGACCGTGTCGAAGACGACCATGTGACTCTTCAGGAACTGCTTCTCGAACGGCGATTCGTCGACATGCGGGTGCATGCCGACCGGCGTGCAGTTGACGACGAGATCGGGGCGGACCGAATGCTTGGCGACCCAGTCGACCGCTCGCGCGTCGAAGTCCTTCGCCAGTCGTTCCGCGTGCTCGAAGTTCCGACCGCTGATCGAGACATCGGCGCCGGCTCGCGCCAGTCCCCAGGCAAGCGCTCGTGCGACTCCGCCGGTGCCGAGCAGCAGCGCCCGCTTGCCGGCAAGCGGCCGTTCGACGGAGCCGGTCGGATCGAACGCCTTGGCCAGACTCGCGATCGCGGCAGGAGCGTCGGTATTCGCGGCGACGATTCGGCCGTCCGGCTCGAACAGGAGCGTGTTGGCCGCGCGAATGCCGACCACCTCCGACTCGGGCGTCGTCGCGCAGCGGATCGCTTCTTCCTTGTGCGGAATCGTGACGCTCAGGCCGCGGATCCCCAACTCGCGCGCATCCGCGACGAACTCGCGGAAATGTTCCTTCGGAACGCGAAACGGAAGATAGACCGCATCGAGATCGAGCAGGCGAAAGCCGCGATTGTGGACGAGCGGGCTGAGACTGTGGGCGACCGGATCCGCGACGACTCCGAAGACCTGCGTGTTCGGGCCGATCGAGTCGTAGCGGTAGAGCTTCCGCATCGTTCGCCAACTGAGCTGTCCCGGCGCCAGTTGTCGTTCGTCGCTGAACGTCGCGTAGGTGAAGGGGGCTCCGAAACGACCGCAGAGAAGACGCGACGGAGTCCCGATTTCGCCCATGCAGAACGCGACGGTCGGCACCTTCGCGTCACGACACAGACGCAGGACGCGCAGGTTGTCGTGCGGATCGTTCGCCATCGTCGCGATCTTGACGATGTCGGCATCGAGCTCGCTCATCGATCGGTGGAGCGACTCGAGATCCGCCGGCGTCTCGCGGAAATTGTGGTAGCTGACGATCCGCTTCGTCTTGCCGTAGCGCGGGATCTGACCGGCCACGTCCATTTCGAGATCGACGTAGTCTGCCCCTTCGGCGACGGCCGAACGAAGCAACATGACTCGATCCCGCTCGGAACCTCGCCACTTGCCGCCGTCACTCGGGCGTCGCGCCGTGACGACCACGGGGGTCGGACGTTCGGCCAGGAGCCGTTTGATCTCGACCGCTCGACGGATGTAGTCAAGACGGAGTTCGACGAGGGGAACGCCTTCGCGGCTGAGTTCCAAGTGGTCGGCCATCATCATCCGATGGCGACCTCGACCGAGGCTGACACAGATCATCGTGGGAATCGTCTCGTGGCGGTAGGCTCGTCGGTCGCCGTCCTCCGGTCGCCCGATCTCGCGATCAGCCGACGTCCGCAGCGCGTCGCTCGATCGACCCGGAGCGAATCCCGAGCCGAGGGGGGACGCGCCGGTCGCTCCCCGTCATCGAGAGACCGGTGGGCAAACGCGGGAGCGGCGGATCTGCCGGTCCGGGCGATGCGGCTGAGTTTCCATTCTGGCCATGATCCGGCGCCGATTCAAATCCGTTTGAACCGCCGGTCCAGCTCGTCGCGACTGAAGACCAGGGCGGTCGGTCGGCCGTGCGGACAATGATGGGCGTCCTGGCAGAGATCCCGGTGCTCGATCAGCGCTTCCAGCTCTTCGGGCGAGAGCGGATCCCCCGCCTTGACCGCCGCCTTGCAGCTCATCATGTGCAGCAGTTCGTCGACCAGGTCCCGTCGCTCGGGAGCATGGCCGTCTCCCACCAGGTGATCGACCGCGATCCGCAGCACCTCTTCCGGATCGGACCCTGCCATCATCGCCGGATAGCTCCGCAGCAGCACCGCATTCCCTCCGAACGGCTCTCNNCGCGAGCGTCTCGGCCTGAGCGACGACGGCTGCCGCTTCGGTCGGCGGGAGCGTGACCGGAATCGGGACCAGCAGCACCTGCGTCTCGAGCGCGCCGGCAAGGACCCGCTCGCGAAACTGTTCGTAGAGAATCCGCTCGTGAAGCGCGTGCTGATCGATCACCAACAGCCCTTCATCGCATTCCGACACGACGTAGCGGTGGTGGATCTGCACGGCCGAAGCGCGTCGGAGCCCGGCGGGGGAAGGGGCTCGGTGTTCGGAATCGATTCGATCTCGACGACCATCGGCTCCTGGGATCGATTCCGAGTCGAGCGATCGGTCGGGGGAGTCGGCCGGCGAGCGTTCGATCGCCGCGGCGCCGGCGTCGACACGCTCGCTCATCGACTCGTCCACGGATGGAGTACCGTAGGAACGCGACTCCGACAGCTCGCTCGACGGGCGAGCGACGACTCGCGGCAGGTCGGGCAAGAAGTCGAACGGCGACCGCGGCGTCGCCGAGCCGAAGTCCGGCGCGGTCGCTCGGCCGACGAGAGGCCGCTCGGTTTCGCCGCCGACTCGAAACGCGTCGCCGCTCCCGGCGCGGAACGGCGGCAAAGGAGCGGCTCGCTCGATCGGAAACGGCAAAGCAGGCGAAGGGGCTCGGCGCCACGCATCATCGTCTTCTTGCGACAAGCGAGCGACCGGGGCCGTCTCGCTCGCGGTCGGCAGTTCCTGTCGCGGCGTCTCGTCCTGCGGCTTTCCCAGTCGGGCTCTCGCCGTGAGATCGGTCGAGAGAAAGCGGTTGCGGATGGCGGCCAACAGATGCGAGTAGATCCGCCCGCCGTCCTGAAAGCGGACTTCGAGCTTGGCCGGATGGACGTTGACGTCGACCGCTTCGACCGGCATGTCGAGCTGCAGGAAGGCGATCGGGAATCGGCCGGTCATCAGCAGGCCGCGATACGCTTCGCTCAGCGCATGCTGCAGGGAACGATCGCGAATGTGCCGGCCGTTCAGGAACAGGTACTGCATCCGATTATGCGAACGGCTCTGCGACGGATCGACGACGAAGCCGCGAATCGAGATGCCGGCCGTTTCGTCGGCGGCCGAAACCGGAATGAGCGCCTGTCGGATCTCGGGTCCGAAGAAGTGGCCGATCCGTTCGGCCCAGTGTTCGGTCGGTACCAGATCATGGACCGTCCGACCGTTGTGCGACAGGGTAAAGCGGATTCGAGGGTGAGCGAGCGCGACGCGCGTGAACGCTTCGGCGATGTGCCCCATTTCCGTCTGCGGCGACTTGAGATACTTGCGGCGGACCGGCGTGTTGAAGAACAGGTGCCGCACTTCGATCGTGGTGCCGCGAGGGGCTCCGCACGGGACGATCGGTTCCGGTTCTCCGCCCGAGACCACGAGCTCGTGACCGCTATCGGCTCCTTCCGGGCGGCTGCGAAGGCTCGTGCGGGAGATCTCGGCGATCGATGCCAACGCTTCGCCGCGGAACCCCATCGTCGCGATCCGGAACAGGTCGTCCGCTTCGACGATCTTGCTCGTCGCATGACTGGTGACCGCCAGCGTCAGCTGATCGGCTTCGATGCCGCAGCCGTCGTCCGACACGCGGATCAGGTCGACGCCGCCGTTCTCGATCGCGACGTCGATCCGCATCGCGCCGGCATCGACGGAGTTCTCGACCAGCTCCTTGACGACGCTGGCCGGCCGCTCGATCACCTCGCCCGCAGCGATCTTGTTGATGATGCTGGTCGGCAGC
>DMPQ01000492.1 GCA_003455945.1 Planctomycetaceae bacterium | reverse complement strand
AACAGCGAACCCCCGCTGACGAGCGCCTCGTCGCCGACCGTCAAGAAACGAACAGCGACTCGAAGCCTCATCGCGAGGCCTTCGAGTCGCTCGTGCGAATCACGACGATCGAACGGCGCTCCTCAGGCAACGCCGAACCTCGTCTCAACGATCGTTCGGTCGGAACTCGCCGCCGCCGCGCTGAGCCGCTCCGACTCGCGGACGTGGGGCGGAGCCGGTCGGCGCCGAGAACTCCGGCATCTTCCGCATCGTCTCGATCACCGCCGTCGTCACATCCGCTTCGGGCGAGACGGCGAAGACGTTGGCGCGAGCCATGACGAGCGAGTAGCCGGCCTGACGAGCGGTCTCGAGCGCGATCGGCCGGACCTGATCGGCGAACTTCGATTCGAGTTCGGCCTGATAGGCGGCGTATTCGACCTTGGCCGCGTTCCGCTCCTGCAGGATCTGCGAGTTGAGCGAGAGGGTGAACTGCTCGAGCTCACGCTGCTGCGATTCGCTGGCCGGTTGGCCGAGCGCCGCGCGACGTTCTTCGAGACGCTGGGCATAGTCGCGCTGCAGCAGTTCGAGGCGACCGTTGAGTTCCGCCTGGCGCGCGTCAAGCTCTCCCTGGAGCCGCTCGCGCACGCCGAGTTGCCGCGCGATCTCGATCACGTCGACCACCGCGACCGCCCCCGGAGCGGTCGACCACGGCGCCGCCGCTCCCGCTTCGACTCGATCGAAACCCCATCGGATCGCCGGAATCGCGATCAACGCCAACAGGGCGATCGGCAGCCAACGCCGCTCGCCGAATCGTCGCATCGTACGCACCATGCTCGAAACTCCGCACAGGATCGGTCGCCGTTCGGACGAACTCGGCGCGGAGGGTATCGGAGGTCGGCGATTCGAGCCAGAGCAATCGGCGGGAAGGCGCGGAGACGCCGAGAGAGGCTCGGAGGAGGCAGAGGCACGGACGGAGAGGCTCTCACGGAGACACTGAGAGAGAGGAGGCGCTGGGGAGTTCGGTGCGATAGAGCGTGGCGATGGTCAGGACGGCGAGCGCGGCCAGGATCGAGACGACGGCGGGCCAGGGGCCGCCGACCGGTTCGTACCTCAAGCGGACCCGATCGTCACCGGCTCGCAGCGGCACCGCGCGCAGCACCAGATCGGCTCGGACCACCGGACGCGATTCCCAGGTCCCGGCCGCCGTTCGCGCTTCGGCCTGCCAACCCGCTCCCCAACTCTCGGCCACCACCAGCCAAGCGTCTCGAGGGACATCGACCGCGACGTCGACTCGTTGCTGCGACCACCAGGCATCGAGCAGATGCGGCGGTCCCGGTCGGATCGATGTCGGTTCGTTGCTTGCGGCGGACGAGCCGTATCGACGGCGGAGCGACGCGAGTTGACCCGCGGTCAGGTCGAGCACCGCGCGCTCGTCCCACGCCTCGGGGCCGGTCTGCGGATCGGCCAGGATCCGATCGATCGCTCGCCACAGATCGTCCAGTCGCACAACGTCCGGAAGGGGGCGCGCCGCCGCCTGTTCGACGATCCGCAATCGCGGCGCCGCTCGCTCGTTGAGCAGCAGCGCGACTTCTTCCGGTGCGTTCGCCGTCGGGGAGTCGACGAGACGAAGCGTCGGATCGACCTCTCGCCACCCCGCCACATCCCAGCTCGGCACGATCAGGTATTCGACCGACCAGCCGTCGAGCAGTCGCTTCTCCGGCTCGCTCCAACCGTCCCCGCGCACTCGCCCTCGCTCGCGCGCCACATGCATCGTCATCCAGAGCACGGCATCCTGTCCGGAGCCGGGGGATTCGATCAGCTGCAGTCGATCGGCATGCTGATGCTTGGGAAAGGCGGACGCGCGATCCCACGCGATCACGTCATCCAGTCGCCGTCGATCCGACGTCCGACTCCAGCGACTCGGCGCCCACCCCTCCATCCAGGCGCGATAGCCGCGCGGGATCTCTCCGTCGTCGCGTCCCTCGGCCAACGACTCGCGCAGCGTCTCGGCGACACCGCTCGGCGTTTCCCACCTCTCGAGCGGCGCCGTGACGATCAGCTGTCGATGCGCCAGCGACGTCTCGACGATCGTGACGAGACCGATCGTCAAGGCGATGGAGAGCGCACCTGCGCGACGGCGTCCGATCGGCACCTCGGGATGTCGGCGGCGCCGACCTTGCGCCACGATCGCCGCTCCCCAGGCGATCGCGGCGACGATCAATCCTTGGGAGACGGCGCGGAGCAGCTGGCGCCACGCGCCGTCGACATCGAACGGCCCGAAGATCAGCTCGGCCGGCAGTCGTTCGGCCGACTTGCGAAAGCTCCCTTCGAGACCCCAGGCGACGACGAGCGCGACGCCCGACAGGATCGCAGCCGCGGCGGCCAGACGTCCGAGACGCGAGGGGCCTCGTTCGATCACCCGTTCGGTCCCGCAGCCGGCCAGCCAGGCGAATCCGAGCGTCGCGACGACGAACGCCTTGGCCGGATAACGGAAGCTCGAGTAGCCCGGAACCAGATTCGTAACGAACCACCAGACCCCTCCGACCGGCCCGTCGGGAAGCGAACCGGCGAACCGTTCCGATGTCGGCAAGGCGCGAGAGAGTTCCTGGGCGATCCAGCCGAGGCCATACCGGCCGAAGGCGAGCAGCGTCGCCGCGAGCAGCAGCGCCGAGATCCAGCGCCGCGCCGAGTTCGAACGCTGCGCTGAACTCTCGCGCTGCGCCGTGTCGACATCGCGACGCAGCGACCAGGCCGAGAGGGAAAGGAGCAGTGCGACGAGACCGAGATGGATCGAGGGGAACCAGGGGCGATCGGCCGCGGGAATCGCGTCGGTCCAGCGGCGGTACTCGGGGTAGCCGGAACCCGACCAGCCGGGCCAGAACAGATCGGCGAGTTGCCATGGTGCGAGCGAGAACTGCGAAGCGAACTCGTGATGCGTCCCGTCGGTCGGCGGCGCGAAGAGCCCCGACGCGACGCTGTCCATTCGCTGGCGCGGCGAGCGGGGATCGTCCGCGTCGGTCAGATCGCGAGCCGCC
>DMPQ01000217.1 GCA_003455945.1 Planctomycetaceae bacterium | reverse complement strand
GTCCGGAGGCACGGTCGGAGTTTGTCTCACGGAGGCGCTGAGGAGCTCCAAGGCACGGGGGCGAGAAGCAGCAACGCTTCGGACATCGCCCAACCAGCCCGAAGCGAAGCGCCGGGATCTCGGTGACCTCCGTCCCCGCCAGCCCGCCGCGTCAGCAAGGGGTTCTCCGTGACCTCGATTCGGGAAATCCGGTGCGACCGGGGTCGGTCGCACTACGACAGAATGAACTGGGTGACCTACATGCAGATCGACGACAAGCACCATCAGCGGATCGCGACGATGACCTTTTCGTCGGTCTATCCGCACTACGTCACCAAGGTCGAGAAGAAGGGGCGGACGGTCGTGGAGCTGCATCAGGTCATCACCTGGCTGACCGGCTTCGATGACGCGAAGATCGCCGAGCTGATCGAGCGGAAGGTGACGTTCCAGGAGTTCTTCTCGCTGGCGAAACTCCATCCGAACGCGCCGCTGATCACGGGAACGATCTGCGGTTATCGGATCGAGGCGATCGAGAACCCGCTGACGCGCCAGGTCCGCTACCTCGACAAGCTCGTCGACGAACTCGCCAAGGGACGAGCGATGGAGAAGATCCTGCGCGCCGGCTGACCCACGACTCGCTCTCGTCCCTGCCGAGCCTTCTTCAGACGGCAACGCCGTTCGACAACGTCCCGGCCTACCGCGCCCGGCGTGCTCGACGCAGGGCATCCTCGACGCAGGGCATCCTCGACGCAGGGCATCGACCTCGTCGCGTGGGCGTGTTTCGGCCGCTCGTGAGGTGCTCGCCCGTTGGCCCCCAACTTCGGTTCGGAGCGAGTTCCCCCCCGGACTGCTCTGTCCGTTCCGAATGACCGTTCGCATGCCGTTCCTGCAAACGCTCGGCCGATCTCCGTGGGCGTTTCCGCTCACTCACCTCCCGGACCGACGCGGCGCGTGACCTAGGCTCCGCCGTCGATATCCGACTCCGCGAGGGTGAGGGAGCCCCCCTCACGATTCGGCCCATGAATCCTGCTTCACGAACCCTTCCGCTCGTTCGCTTCGGTCTGATCCTGATCTGGACCGTCGGCGTGGTGGCGGTCTGGACCTGGACGACGCGCTACGAGTTCACGACGCATGCGGACGAGGATCTGACGACCCGGCGTCGTTGGCCCGACGACTCGCGTCTCGCACTGGCTGTCGACCGGCCGACATTGCTTTTCTTCCTGCATCCGCATTGCCCTTGCTCGCGCGCCTCGCTCGGCGAGCTCGAACGACTCGTCGCCGGCGGACGGCTGGCACCCGAGCGTCGACCGTCGACGCGGATCGTCGTATCGCTCCCTGCGGAGGCGGATCGTTCGTGGCGCGAGTCGGACACCGTTCGCCGCGCCGCCGCGCTTCCCGATGCCGAACTGGTCTGGGATGTCGACGGTCAAGAGAGTCGTCGGTTCGGAGCGGTGACGAGCGGATCGGTCCGGCTGTTCGAGCCGTCGGGGGAACTCCGCTTCGCCGGCGGAATCACCCCCTCGCGCGGCCATGAAGGGAGCAACTCGGGAAGCACTCAGCTCGCGGAGCTGTTGGGACCGGAAGGTGATCGAACGTGGGGCTCGTCTCCGGTCTTCGGCTGTCGCCTGTGTGTCGATCGCGCGTGCGGCGCGGATGTCGTGCGCTGCGAAACCTCAGGCGAATCGCGTCCCGCTCCGACCTCGCTTGCTGCAGGAGACGAACGATGATCGGACAGCCGAAGCCGCTCGATGCCGACGATGCCGCACGCTCCGAATCGGTCCGGCGCAAGCTCGCCGACTACTACCGTTCGATCCATGTCCGGACCGATCGGATGTTCGCTGTCCTGATGCTTCTGCAATGGCTCGGCGGCATCGCGACGGCATTGATCATCTCTCCTCGAACCTGGCTCGGTGACCAGCCGTCGTTGCATCCGCATGTCCCGATGGCGATCTTCGGCGGCGCGATCCTGGCGGCGTTGCCGATCGGGCTCGCGCTCTTTCGCCCCGGCCATTCGTCGACTCGCTTCGTCATCGCCTGCAGCCAGGTGATGTTCTCGTCGCTGCTGATCCATCTGAGCGGCGGGCGAATCGAGACGCACTTTCACGTCTTNNCTTCGTGTCGCTCGCGTTCCTGGCCGCCTATCGCGATCCGATCGTCTTCGCTCCGGCGACGCTGATCGTCGCAGTCGACCATATCGTTCGTGGGCTCTGGTGGCCTCAGTCGGTCTTCGGCATCACGACCGTGTCCGAATGGCGGTGGCTCGAACACGCCGCGTGGGTCATCTTCGAGGACATCGTGCTGCTGATCGTCATTCTTCAGAGTCGACACGTGATTCTGCAGCTTGCGATGCACACCGATCGCCTCGAACGCCGCGAAGAGGAACTGAAGCTCGCCATCGACGCCGCCGAGAACGCGAATCGGACCAAGAGCAAGTTCCTGGCGAACATGAGTCACGAGATCCGCACGCCGCTCAACGGAATTCTCGGGTTTACCGAAGTGCTGATCCGCGATCGAGATCGCGTGACGTCCGCCGAATCGATCGACTCGCTGATGACGATTCGCCGGAGCGGGCAGCATCTGCTGGCGCTGATCAACGATGTGCTCGACCTCTCGAAGATCGAAGCCGATCGACTGCAGATCGAGACGATCCCCTGTTCGCCTCATCAGATCATCGCCGACGCCGTCTCGGTGCTGCGAGTCGCGGCGGCGGACAAGGGAATCGGCCTCGAGTACCGCTGGGAGAGTCCGGTGCCGGAGCGGATCCTCTCCGATCCGTATCGACTGAAGCAGCTGCTGCTGAACCTGATCGGCAATGCGGTCAAGTTCACCGATCAGGGATCGGTCCTGGTCGTCGCTCGAACGGAACGAAGGGGTGACCTTCCGGCGCTGACGATCGAAGTACGCGACACCGGCATCGGGATCGCTCAGGAGAAGCTCGACGCGATCTTCCAGCCGTTCGTTCAGGCGGACCAGTCGGTCACGCGTCGTTACGGCGGGACCGGACTGGGGCTGGCGATCGGACGACGGATCGCCGAAGCGCTCGGCGGTGATCTGACGGCGACGAGTCAGGTCGGTCGAGGGAGCACGTTCGTGGCGCGGATCGTCTATGGCGAGACGCCCGAGGCGGCCGAGTGCCGTCCCCCGTGTCAGATTCCCGGAGCTGACGTGAAGGGGGGCGAGTCGACGCCGCGCGACCTGACCGGTCTGTCGATCCTGGTGGTCGATGACGGCGAAACGAATCGCAAGCTCCTGCGACTGCTGCTGGAACGCTGCGGCGCCGAGGTGCGAACGGTCGAGAACGGCGAGTTGGCGATCGAGGCGGCCGAACGGTCGGACTTCGACGTGATCCTGATGGACATGCAGATGCCGGTGCTCGACGGCTATTCGGCCACCGCTCGCCTGCGCGAACGCGGCTTCGACGGACCGATCATCGCCCTCACCGCGAACGCCATGCCCGGCGATCGGGAGAAGTGCGAGAGTGCGGGCTGCTCGGGCTATCTGCCGAAGCCGATCGAGCCGGATCGGTTGTTCGAGGTGCTGGCCGAGCGATCGCCGACGTCGCGCCGCGAACCGAGCCGAGATCCAAGCCGACAACCGAGCTGCGAACCGAGCCGCGAACCGATCCGATCGATCCTGCCGACCGACGATCCCGAACTTCGCGAGATCGTCGCGGAGTTTCTGGCGACGCTCGAGGTCCGAATGGAAGCGATCGACGGCGCGTTTCGGTCGAACGACTCGGAGGAGCTGCAGCGTCTGGCCCACTGGCTGAAGGGAGCGGCCGGTACGGTCGGCTTCAGCTGCTTCACCGCCTCGGCGGCGGAACTCGAAAGCCTGGCGCGAAGCGGCCGACCGTCGGAGGTCGAGGGAACGATCGAACGGATCCGATCCCTGCAGCAGCGACTGGTCCTTTGAAGAATGACGGAATCGATTCCTTTCGGAGCGTCACGCGATGTCCTGCCCCACCGATCTGTCGTCTCTCGGCGTACCGATGATGCTTCCCGTGACGAGCGGCGCGTCGATCGAACTTCCCTCCTGCCCGGTCCCCGACGCGCGGATCGTCGTGATCGACGACGAACCGGTCAACGTGAAGGTCGTCGCGCGATTGTTGCGGATCGAAGGGTACACGCAGTTCTTCACGACGACCGAGGCGCGCGATGCGGTCCGACTGGTGCGCGAGAAGACTCCGGATATCGTGCTCCTCGATCTGATGATGCCGCATGTCGGCGGACTCGAGATCCTGAACGAGTTGCGAGCCGATGTCGCGACGGCCCACATTCCGGTCATCATCCTCACCGCCTCGACCGACCACGAGACGCGGACGGCGGCACTGCGCGGCGGCGCGAACGACTTTCTGAACAAGCCGATCGATCCGAGCGAATTGGCTCCTCGCGTCGGCAATCTGCTCGTTTCGAAGCGGCATCGCGATCGACTGCAGGATCACGCTCGGGAAGTCGAACGAGCGGTGCGCGAGCGAACGGCGGAGCTCGAAGCATCGCGACGCGATCTGCTCCACTGTCTGGCGCGAGCCGCGGAGTTTCGGGATGACGATACCGGTCATCATGTCCTGCGAGTCGGGCGTTACGCGCGGCTGATCGCCCAAGCGCTCGGTATGGATGCGGAGTACGTCGACCGGATCGAACAGGCAGCGCAGCTGCACGATATCGGCAAGATCGGCGTCCCCGATGCCGTGCTGCGGAAGCCGGGGCGACTGACCGAAGAGGAGTTCGGGCTGATGCAGAAGCATGCCGGACTGGGGAAGCGGGTCCTGCAGCGTCTGTCGCCCGAAGAAGAGCTGGCGCTGCGGCATCATGCCGACATCGGCGCCAAGGTGCTGGGAGTTGCCAAGAGTCCGCTGCTGGACATGGCGACGCGAATCGCCCTGACGCACCACGAATGGTGGAACGGAAACGGCTATCCGCTCGGATTGAAAGGGGAGGACATTCCGCTGGAAGGGCGGATCACGGCGGTGGCCGACGTCTTCGATGCGCTGAGCACGAAACGGTGCTACAAGAGTGCGTTTCCGATCGATCGCTGTTTCGAGATCCTGCGCGAGGAGCGCGAGACGCACTTCGATCCTCGCGTGCTCGACGCCTTCTTTTCGATTCGGCCGGCGATCGTCGAGGTTCAGATGCGTTTTGCCGACGACCTCTAGAACCGACGGCGGTGACGCGGAACGCGAGTCCGATCGATTCGCTACACTGTCGCCGCGGCGCGATCGGAACCAGGCAACGAGGCGAACGGCGACGGATGTGGGGCATCGAACTGGCGGTCATGGGAGCGATGATCCTGTTCAACGGCGTCTTCGCCGCGTACGAGATCGCGCTCGCCTCGATCAGCGCGGCGCGACTACATGCGCTGGTCGGAACTCGGGTGCGCGGAGCCGCTTCGGCCGAGTACATGAAGCGGAACATGGAGGGGAGTCTGGCGGGCGTGCAGCTCGGCATCACGCTGGTCGGAGCGGTCGCCGCGGCGGTCGGCGGGGCCGGGGCCGAAGAGAAGATCGCGCCGCTCCTGCAGCGCACGTTCGGCCTTTCGTCGGGGATCGCCGATCTGCTGGCGATCGCTACCGTCGTCGCGCCGCTGACGGTCGTCACGATCATCTTCGGCGAGCTGATTCCGAAGGTCTTCGCACTCCGGAACAAGGAGTGGGTCTGTCTGAGACTGTCGCCTGCGATGCACTGGTTCGTACGAGCGGTCTGGCCGATCGTCGCGGGACTGGAGGGTTCGGTGACCGGCCTGATGCGGCTCCNNATGCGGCTCGCCGGTCGATGGCTCGGTGACCGGATCGACCGGAGCGAGAGCGAGGCGTCGGAGCTGCACGAGCTGCATGCCAGCGTCGCGCTCGCTCGGACGTCGCGACTGATCGGGCCGCGCGAAGAGAAGATCATCCTGGCCGCGGCGGCGCTGTCGCATCGGCCGCTGCGCGAAGTGATGCTGCCGGCCGAGTTCATGAGCATGCTCGATGCCGACGCCTCGCTCGGCGAAGCATTGATCGCGGCGCACCTGGACATGCACACGCGGTTTCCGGTGGCCGAACGAGGTGGTGATCCGCAGAGCGTCATCGGCTACGTCAACTTCAAGGATCTGGTCGCCTTCCTGCGACTGGCGCCGCGCGAGACGACGGTTCGAGGGATCGCGCGGTCGATCCTGCGACTGTCGGCGAGCGAACCGGTCGCGACCGGTCTCGAACACCTGATTCGCGAACGGACCCACATCGCGCTGGTTCAGGACGAATCGGAGCGCGTCGTCGGCATGGTGACGCTCGAGGACATCATCGAAGAGCTGGTCGGCGACATCGAAGACGAGTTCGACAGCCTACCGACGCATCTGGTTCAGGCCGGCAGTGCATGGGTCGCCGGAGGCGGCGTCTCGCCCGACAAGCTTCAGTCCGTCGCCGGCCTGAAGTTGGTGATCGAGGGGGACGAACGACCGATCCGGCATCTGAGCGATTGGGTGCTCAGGGCGCTCGGACAGACGCCGCGCGGCGGCGAAGTGATCGATCGAGATGGACTGCGAGTCGTCGTCCGCAAGGTGCGTCGGCAGATGGTGCAGGAGGCGCAGGTGGAGAGCGCGGCGCAGGTCGAGAACGCGGCGCAAGCCGATTCGACGCCCAACGGCTGAGCGACGAGCTCGCCGGGCCTGGTCAGGCGGCACCGGGCAGTCGCTCGCGATCAGCGATTCCGCGAGGACGATTCGGATCAGCGCCGATCGGAGCGCCGGTCGCTGGCGTCCGAATCGTCGGAACGGTCGGAAGTCGGCGGAACGTCGGCATCGTCGTTCGGCAACGCACTCGGCGGGGCGTAGTTCGTCGGCAGCTCGCCGGTGAGCGTTTCGAGAAACCGGACGATCGCCGCCGTCTCGTCATCGCCGAGCGGGGCGTCGAGCTGCGTCGCGGCCATGACCTGCACCGCTCGCTCCAGGCTCTCGACCGAACCGTCGTGAAAGTAGGGAGCGGTGCGAGCGATGTTGCGCAGCATCGCGACTCGGAACTTGTCGCGGTCCGCCTCGTTCTTGGTCGTCATCGCCAGTCCGGTGTCGCCGGGCTCGGAACCGGTCAGCTCGCGAAAGTCCTGATGGAGGCCGAAGCGTTCGAGCGACGTGCCGCCGAGAAGGGGCCCCGAGTGGCAATCGGCACAGCCGCGATCCAGAAAGAGACGCAGGCCTTGTCGCGCGATCGGATCGAGCGAGGCGGGATCGCCGTCGAGAAAGCGATCGAACGGAGCAGGAGTGACGAGCGTCGCTTCGTATGCTTCGATCGCAGCGGCATAGCGAGCCGGCGTCAGGGGAGAGGGATCGTCCGGAAAGGAGGCGGCAAAATCCGCTTCGTATCCGAACTCGATCAGCTTCGGGATGACTTCGTCGGCCGCATCGAAGCCCATCGATCCGGTCAACGACCGCTCGGCCTGATGGGCTCCGGATCGTCGATCACCGGTCCAGCGGAGCGAAGGTTGCCGGAGGGCATTGAGCACCGTCTGGGAATGGCGTGCGGTCGACTTGCCTCGCGCATCGATCGAGAACCGCCGCGAGTCGGCTCCCCAATCCTGCGGCTGATGGCAACTGCCGCACGCGACGGTACCGGAAGCGGAAAGTCGCTCGTCCCAGAAGAGACGCCGGCCGAGGCGGACGATCGGCTCGTCGAGTCGCGCCGGGTCGACCGGTTCCAGTTTCCCGAAGACCGCGGCCGCTTCGCGACGCAACTCGTCGATCGTCTCGGCCTGCTGTGCGGACAGCGGACACGCCGTCGAGACCGCGATGACCAAGTGCAGCAACGCGAGCCGCTGCGGACGACTGCGATGGGAGTCGAATCGGAACATCGGTACCTCGTCTCGGAGTCGTGCGTTGCGGTCGGACACTCAAGCGTAGAGAAAGGCGATTCGCGATGCGACGCCGCCTGAAACGGTGGCTGCACGACGGAAGCCGGTCAGCGCTCGGCTTTCGGACATGAGTCGTCGACTCTCGGGCGAACTTCGTCGCTCACCAGAGTGCCGACGATGCTCCCTTTGTCCGCTCCTTTCGGCCGCGCGAAGACATCGCAGAACAGCTGCTCGACGAGCGGCTCGTGCGGCGATTCCAGGGAACCGCATGGCATCGTTCGACTCGGAATTCGACTGGTTAGTGGGGCGCGATCGAAGGGTCGGGTACGACCGCAAGGAGGACTCGACAGAATGGACCATTCGATGCGAAAGTGCATGCGCCCGCTGCAGGGACTCGGGTTCGACGATGGAACGGTGCCGCAGGAGACGGTGATGGAGATGGAGATTCGCCCTCAGAACGCTCGTCCGACGAAGACGGGTTCGCCGGAGTGGTTTACGGGCGAGGTGACGTTGGAGCCGTTGTTCGAGCCGCATCCGCCGGCTCGGGCGGCCGGAGTGATGGTCCGTTTCGCCACTCGGGCTCGCACGGCTTGGCACACTCATCCGCTCGGCCAGACGCTGATCGTCACGCGCGGACGAGGACGGGTTCAGGTCTGGGGCGAGCCGATTCGAGAGGTCGGCGTCGGCGATGTCATCTGGTTCCCTCCAGGAGTCAAGCATTGGCACGGTGCCGGGCCGGAAGAGGAGTTCTCGCATCTGGCCGTTCACGAGGCGCTCGACGGCCGAACGGCCGATTGGCTCGAACCGGTCTCGGATGCCGAGTACGAGGCGTCTCGCTGACGTGGGCCCGGCCACAGTGTGGCCGAGGCAGGGTTTCGTGGCGCTGCCGAAAGAGCCTCGCAGCGTGAGCGGAATCGGAGTCCACCCGACCTCGGGCACGGAGTGCCCGGGGCCACGTTCGCGGTGCGATGTCGACGTCGATCGCAATTTCCGGCTTTGAGAGCGCCCGTTGTCGCACTGCCGCGCGTCGGGGACGACGCGGGCCAACGGCAGGGCCGAGGCTCTGAAGTGGGCCCGGCCACTCCGTGGCCGAGGCAGGGTTTCGGTGCGCTGCCGAAGACGCCTCGCAGCGTGAACGGGATCGGAGTCCACCCGACCTCGGGCACGGAGTGCCCGGGGCCACGTTCGACTCCCTCGGTCAGCCCTTCTTGCCTTGTGCGGTCTTGCCTTGTGCGACCGTCGATTTCGTGCGTCGCCCCGGTGCGCAGAGCGGGGTGATCGGATCGGTGCTGGTCACGAGTTGCCGAATGGTCACCGCCGCCAGAGCCGCCTCGGTCGCCGCGTAGGCGCGATCGAGTTCGCGATGCAGCGGGCAGAGCGACTTGTGGGCGCCGATGCCGAGCGGGCATGAGGTGATCCGCTCGATCGGCGCGACCGCTGCCAGGACATCGAGGATCGAGCGATCGATCGTTCCGTCGGCCAGCAGATAGCCCCCTCGCGGCCCGCTCCGCGACGTCACGACTCCGGCAGCGACCAGATCCTGCAGGACGCGAGTCAGGTAACGGCGCGGGACCTTGGTCCGTTCGGCGAGCAGATCGGCCGAGAGGGCGGTGCCCGCTTCGGCTGCCAGGCAAGTGACCGCTCGCAATCCGTATTCCGCCGTCTTCGAGATCATGCCCCGTTCCTTTCGCGTCGAGTTCCCCTCAATCCTACATCTTGACGTGTCCGAATCAATTCCATACCTTGGCATGTCAGAATCGATCGGCTCCCGGCGTCGTACCGCAACGAGCGGGATCGTCCGGGAGCGATCGTCCCGCACGCTCCGACAGGAGAACCGAACGATGAACGCCATCATGACGCCGGACGACCGAGTCGGCGATTGGGTCGCACGGCGGCCTGCCACCTCGCGCGTCTTCGAGAAGTACGGAATCGACTACTGCTGCGGCGGCAAGCAGCGTCTGGGAGAGGCCTGCGATCGGATCGGAATCGATCTCGGAGCGGTCATGGCCGAACTGGCCGAGGCCGGAACGAAGGAAGCATCGACGGACGATGAACCGGCGGCGCTGGGGCTGACCCTGACCCAACTCTGCGATTCGATCGTCGCGACGCATCACGACTATCTGAAGCGGGAGCTACCGCGTCTGGAAGGGTTGGTCGTCAAGGTCGTCGCGGCACATGGCGAGCGGCATCCGAGTCTGGTGCGACTGGCGGAGCTCTTCCGGGCGCTCGTCGGCGAACTGATGCCGCATCTGATGAAGGAAGAGATGATCCTGTTCCCGGCGATTCGTGCGATCGACCGAGGCGATGAGGTGGGATCGTTTCCGTTCGGAACGGTCGATCATCCGATCCGGATGATGGAGCACGAGCACGAGGAAGCGGGAGCACTGCTCGCCGAACTGCGGTCGATCACCCACGGCTACCAACTCCCTCCCGGAGGCTGCAACACCTATCGGGCGCTGCTCGACGGACTTCGCGAGCTGGAGGCCGATCTGCATCGGCATATCCACAAGGAGAACCATCTGCTCTTCCCGCTGGCGCTCGAACGAGCCATGCCGAGCGACGGATCGCCGAGCGCCGTCGAGTCGGTGCGATGAACCGTCGACATGGCGCACCGCATCGACCGTCGCTCGAAAGTCCGACGGTCGCGGACGATGCGGTCGACGACGCTTCGGTCGACGATGCCTCGCCGGGCGCAGCGGCCGCTCGGCCGGCGAGTCTTTGGCCCAAGGAACATGGGGCCTATGGGATTCTGGCGGTACCGATGCTCGTGGCGCTGGCCGTCGGCGGCACCTCTTGGGTCGCCTGGGCGATCGCGACGTCGGCGATTGCCGCGTTCCTGTCGCACGAGTCGCTGATGATCGCGACACTCCGGCGCGGGCGCCGAGTGCGTCAGGCGACTCCGCGGGCCATCCCGACGGGTGTGGCGGGAGCGGCGATCGTGCTGGTCGCGGGGCTCGCCGCGTTTGCCGGGGGATCCTCGGCCGTGAGAGTCGCGTTGGCGATCTGTCTCGCGGTGGCGTCGGTCGGACTGTGGCTCTCCGTCTCGGGGTATCAGCGCTCGCTCGTGGCTCAGCTCGCGGCGATGATCGGGTTGACGTTGCCGGGCGCGACCGTGGTTCTCGTCGGAACCGGTTCGACGATCNNACGCGGCGCTGTCGTTCCTGGGAGCCTGGGTCGTCGGCCGGACGGCGACGACCACGGCCGTGCGAGCGACGATTCTCGCCTCGCGCAAGAACCCTCCGCTCGCAGCGCGAATCGTTCATGACGGTTTGCTGACGGGAGTGACGACGGCAGGGGCAATCGCAGCCGTTCGGTTCGGCGGCGTCTGGTTCGCCGCGCTGCCGCTGCTGGCC
>DMPQ01000021.1 GCA_003455945.1 Planctomycetaceae bacterium | reverse complement strand
CCGGCGGTGTCGAGGTGATCGGTGTAACCGTCGGGCTGGATCTGGAAGACCGCGTAGTTGCCGGCGGGGAGGCCGGTGAAGATGTAGAAGCCGTTGGCATCGGTCGTGGTCCGGATCGGCCCCGATGCATAGACGCCCGGCGCCGCGGCGGANNGCCATGATCGGCTCGCCGGTGATGCCGTTGCGCAGTTCGAGAACGACTCCGGCCAGACGCGTGTCGTCTCCCGAGAGCTGACCGTCGCGCATCGCCGCCAGTTCGGCCGCCGAATAGGTCTGACCGAACAGCGCGTTGATCGTCGCTCCGTCCTGATAGACGAAGCCCGAGATGCTCGCGCCCGGGACTTCGCAGAAGTCGTAGCCGCGCAGCTGCAGTCCCGACGTGATGGTGATGCTCGAGACCAGGTCCTGTCCCGCGACGACGCCAGGACCGACCGTCGACGTTCCGTCGACGTAGCCGACCTGCTGCCCCTGATGGAAGAGGCCGGTCGGCTGATGTTCGAAGACCGAGTACTCGCCGGGGCGCAGGTTGTCGAACAGGTAGAGCCCGTCGGCGCCGGTGACCCGAGTCGCGATCACCTTGCCGGTCGCATCCCGCAGTTCGACCGTCACGCCGGAGATCGGTCGTTCGCCGATGCCCGGCTCATAGACACAGTCGCCGTCGAGATCGGTCTTCACCCGACCGCCGATCGAACCGAGCTTGATCTCGCCGAAGTCGTAGTTCGCTCCGGTCTGACCGCCGAGGATCACGATGTTGTCGAACCGATCGGCGCCGACCGTTCCGGTGGCGACGCCATTGACCGACCCGAGCGATTCCTTGCCGTCGATCCAGCCCGACGGCTGCGTCTCGACGATCCGATAGGTCCCGCGGTAGAGGTTCGAGAAGACGTAGTAACCGGTCCCGTCGCTCTTGGTCTCGGCGACCTTGTTGCCGTTGGCATCGAAGAGCGAGATCGTGGCGCCGGCGATCGGCGGCTCGCCCGACTCGCGAAGTCCGTCGTCATCCAGATCGTGGTAGACGTGACCGCTGATCTGCGCCGGTTCGACTTCGCAGAAGTCGTAGTTGATTCCGTTCTGGCCGGGGCCGAGCGCGATCTGCGTCAGCTGATCGACCGTCGCATTGCTGCCGACCGAGATGCCGTCGATCGTCCCGACTCCCGCCGTTCCCTGCAGGTACGGGAAGTTTGCCGGCATGATCTCGACGACCGAATAGACGCCGGCCGGAAGATCGTCGAAGCGATACTTCCCCTGGGCATCGGTGACGGTCGAGCGGATGACGTTCCCCGAGGCGTCGTGCAGTTCGATGACCACGCCCGGGATCGGTCGGTAGCGAGGATCGCCGAACGAGACGCAGTCTCCTTCGGGCGTCTTGATCTTCACGTGCCCCGAGATCGAACCGTAACGAAGCTCGCCGAAGTCGTAGTTGACTCCCTGCGATCCGCTGTTGAGCACGATCTTCGACAGGTGGTCGCCCGGGTTGACGACCGTACCGACCTTGATGCCGTCGACCGTGCCGGGAGTATCTTTGCCGTCGACGTAACCGGCGGGCTGCACCACCTCGGTCACCGTGTACTCGCCCGGAGCGAGACCGGTCACGGAGTAGAAGCCGTTGGCGTCGGTCGTCGTCGTGATCGACAACTGGACGCCGATGGTCGAGACGGGGGTGATCAGGAGCTGGACGCCGCCGATCCCCTCTTCGCCCGACTCGCGAATGCCGTTGTCGTTCCGATCGTGATAGACGTGGCCGCTGAGCGAAGCCCCTCGCGCTTCGGCGAAGTCGTAGTTGATCGCGTGCTGATCGCCGAGCGGAATCGTGATCTCGGAGAGGACATTCTCGCCCGGTGAGGTGCCGACCGCGCTGCCGGCGACGGTCCCCGGAACCTCGCCGACGCTGAAGTCGTAACCGGTCGGCTGCTGCTGGACGACTCGGTACGTTCCCGGCATCAGGCCGAGCGACGAACCGAACTCGTAATGCCCCGAGCCGTCGGTGAGCGTCGTCACGGACGAGCCGTTGCGGACGACGTCGACGTAGTTGCCGTTGGCATCCTTCATCTGCAGTCGGAGCGTGACGCCGGAGATCGCTTCCTCGCCCGAGTCGCGAATCAGATCGAGATCCCGGTCGTGCCAGACGTTCCCCGCGATCGTCACCGGCTTGGGAGTCAGCGAGAACTGATCGAGCGCGCCGGCAGTCCGGTTCTCGATCGTCGCCAGCCCGTTACCCGTCTCGCGGTTCTGCTTGCTCGGCAACATCGACAGGACGCCGGTGTCCTGGACGTCGTCCGAGCCGAAGCCGAACTGGTACTGGAAGACGCCGTCGGTGGAGCCCTGACGGGGCGCGAAGTCGTAATGAGGATCCTGGAAGACGGCGGTCACGGACGAGCCGGCGAACTCGATACCGCTCGTCACCTGATCGTCGGGCTTGTTCGAGAAGAACTGATCGACGTCGATCGTGAAGACGAGCACATCTCCCGCGCGGAAGTCCTCGATGTCGAGCACGATGCGCGTGCCGCCGTCGACGACCGAGACGCGGACCTGGTCGGCAGTGACGCCGATGCTCTTGTTGCTGAGCGTGAACGGCGAAGCGCCTCCCGAACCGTTCCCCTGGCCGTTCTGGTTCGACGCGATCGTGTCGAAATAGACGTCCGGCTCGGAGAGCGCATTCGGATTGCCGTCCTGGTTACCGTCGATCACGACGCGAGAGAGCGTGGTGGTCGACGAGCCCCCCTGGAACGCCACGTAGAAGGTGTCGCCGGCCGAGTCGGTTCCGCTGTCGTCCTCGATGTACACCGCGCCGACGAGCACCGGATCGGCGTCGAGCACGCGACGCGGTTCCATCACTTCGAAGTGACAGCTTCGAGCTCCGTCCAGCGGCAGGTCGCGAGTCCCCTCGCGCCCGTCGAACTCGCCCCCCTGGGGCCGCTCCTTCCGCGAGACGACACCGGTCAGGTTGCGCAGCGACTTCCAGATTCCCAAGGTTCCGTCTCCCAGCGAGCGGGATGCGCTTGGTCCCCTTCCCGCGCTGGCTGCTCCACCATCGGCGGCGCCATCGGCGCACGCGCGACGTCGGGGAAGGGACCTTCTGGCTCTGGTATCGGCCACCCCTTCGAACCGGCATGACCGGTTTCACCCGTTCGTCCGCTATCAATCCCGCAGGGCCGAGGCAAGCGAGACAGGGTGGGCAAGACCGGGGTTTCGATTCGGAGGTGCACGGAGGCGCACGGAGGCGCTGAGAGGCGCGGAGGGGTTCCGGAGGCACGGCGTCGGAGTTTTCTCACGGAGGCGCTGAGGGGCGCCAAGGCACGGAGCGGAACTTGGCTCCGTGACTCCCGGCCCGAAGCGCCGAGCGCAGGGGTCCCCTGTGCCTCCGTCTCGCCGGACGATCAACCTCAGTCCAGAATCGAACCGGGCTGGCGGCTGATGCGCGGCCGAGTCGCGTCGGTGCTCGCGAAGTTCGCGTTGACTCGCCAGATCCGCAGATGGGTGTCGTAGCCGGCCGAGTAGAGACGCGTGCCGTCGAAGGCGAGAGCCGCCACGCTCCCCTCGTGACCGGTCAGCTCCCCGATCTCGCGGCGTTCCTTCAGATCCCAGATCCGGATCCGATTGTCGCTGCCGGCCGAGGCCAGCAAGTCCCCATCCAGCCGCTCCAAGGTCAGCACCTTGGCAGGTCGGCTGTCGATCCGGAAGGACCGATTCGAATCGTCGAGATCGCTGACGTGGATCATCAGATCCTCGCCGCAAGTCACCACGGCTCGATCCCCGGCCAGGAAATCGAGGTCTCGAATCCGCCGAGAATGCGCGGCGAGTTCGGCGATCAGTTCGCCGTCCTGAGCGTTCCAGATACGGACTTGCCCGTCGCGCCCGCCGGCCGCCAGCAGCAGACCGTCGGCACTGAAGTCGAGGGCGCGAATGTCGGGGCAGGGGGAAGGGATCTCGCGAACGACTCGCCCGTCATTCAGATCGATCAGCTGAATCGTCCCCGAGAATCCGCCGAGCGCCGCGATCCGCCCGCTCGGTTCGATCGCCAGTGCCGAAACGGCGAACGACGATTCCCGCAGCACCGACACGAGCGTCCCGGTCGCCGGATTCCATTTGATGACTCGGCGATCATTGCCGGCAGTGATCAGCCAACGGCCGTCGGGAGTGAACTCCGCCTTGCGGATCCAGTCGCGATGACCTTCGAGCTTGAACAACAGGTTGCCGGTCTGACGATCGCACAGTCGGACGAAGTGATCGTCGCCGACAACCGCCACGTGACTCCCTCCCGGCTGCAACGCCAGTCCGGTCACGACCGGAGCGCGGTCGAGCTCGAGGTCGGTGCCGAGTGCCACGACATCGCAGGGCCAATCGAGCGGGATCAGCCCTTGCGCGCCGACCGGCAACGGTGCCAAAGCTCCCCAAGCCATCACCAAGCCGATCGCCCACTTCCCGAAGCGCGACCGCCAGGTGAGAACGACCTGCGAGGCGAGGCGTCCGGTGATCGATCGGATCGTCATGGTCGGGCTTCCTTGCGTCGAGACGCAGCGCGGGAACGGATCGAACGGGAGCGATCGTCTGCCGAGTCAACCGTCGCGCCGTCCCGAACCACTCGGCAACGCCGCGCCGTCGCTGACTCGCTTCCCGATTCCTCCAACCACCATCGTCCAGCCGGAGACCTTCCGGGCCGAGACGACGATCGATTCGGTCGACGACGGGAGCGATCGTTCCGTTGCCGTTATCGGAGCGCTTCGGTTCGGTTCCGCCACGATTTCCGAAATCGCTGGCGAGCGCGGAAAGGTCTGTCGATTGCACGAACTTGTCGATCGGTGCCATGGTTTCGCCAGGTTGCCCAGACCGACCGGATGCCGTTCGAAACGCTCCGAACTCGAGCGGCTCCGGTTGGTTCCCCCTGCGCCACGCGCGCAACGTTCCTCGGACCGGCCATCTCCTTTCGTCCCGCGAAGTCGTGTCACCTCGGTCGGACCGACCAAGCACCTCGGGCCAGGTGACCGCCAGACACCCTCCTTCGGCCGTCGATTCGATACGCACCGAGCGACGGGGGGATCGACCGTTCCGGCGCCACTTCGGGTCGATCCCTCCGGTTCGCAATCCGTTCCGAAACGTTTCCGTTCCTTCTTCGCGACGCGGATCGAGGGCATCCATCCACGGATGACGTTTCGAACCGCTGACGACGACCAGGAACGGTCGGGTTCGTTCGATCCAACCGAGCGGGTCGCTCCCCGGACTCCCGTGATGCGGAGCGACCAGCAGATCGACCGAGCCGACCTCGCTGCGAACCGCCGGAGCGGCTTCGCCCTNNAGCAGTCGCCCCCCGCCGGCCTCGATCAGCAGCACGAGACTGGTGCCGTTGTCGTCGAGCCCGGGAGGGGCGATACGAGGGGGATATAGAACGCTGGCGCCATCGGGGCGACGCGTCGATCCTCGTGGTTCGAACCGGTCCCCTCGCTCCACCGGTTCGATCGGGATCCCTCGGGTCTCCAGCGCTGCCAGTGCCTGTCGCCAGCGCGAATCGGGATTCGCGCGATGAGCGGCCGGGACGTGGACGACGCCGATCGGAAACCGCTCGGCCAACCCGATCGCCGCGCCGTAGTGATCCCGATCAGGATGACTGAGCCACAGTCGATCGATTCGCCTCGCACCGAGATCTGCGAGAACGCCGTCGATCCGCTCGACNNCTCGACCGCGCTCCGGTCTCCCGCGGCGCTCCCCGCATCGATCAGCCAGACTTCTCCGCTCGGCCACCGAAGAATCGTCGCGTTGCCGTGCCCGACGTCGACGAACCGAACCTCGAACTCCCGTTTCGCGATGCCGCGAGGCATCGCGTCGGTCTCGGGAAGGAGCATGCCGAAGCCGACCCATCCGACCAACCAAACCAAGGCGCGGCGGCGGGGATCCCCCTTCAGCATTCCGACGAGCACCGCCAGACCTCCGTAACCGATCGCCAGTTCGACCGCCCCCGGACCGGCGACCGACAGAGGAGGGACCCAGCGTTCGACCGTTTCGGCAGCGACGATCACGACATCGAGCGCGACGCAAACCGGCCAACCGATCAGCGGACGACAGAAGATCGGCCAGGGGAGGCTCAACAGCGCCACCATCCCCAGCAGCGCCAGGGCGATCGGAGGTCCGATCAGCGTATTGAGAAACCAGCCTCCCCATGCGAACAGACGAAAGTGATGAGCGACCAGGGGGGCGGTTGCGAGCATCACGAACGTCGTCGCCCACTGCAGGCGGATCGTCTTGACGATCGCCGCGCCGACGACTCGGCCGAGCGCCGATCGTTCGGCCTGATAGCGCCGCAGCACCGGCGCCCAACGCGGCTCGTTCCGGTCTCCCGCGGCGACCATCAGCGCCGCGACTCCCAGAAACGACAGTTGCGCGCCGAGATCGTCGATCGCCGCCGGATCCCAGACCGCCAGCGCGATCGCGGCGCAGCTCAGTCCCTGAACGCCGCCGCTCCCCCGTCCGCGCAACCACCCCCAACCGGCAACGGCCGCGAGCAGAACGGCTCGCACGACCGACGGACCGGCGCCGGCCATCAGCGCGTAGAGCAGGATGACGATCGTCGCGAGCACTCCTCCACGAGCCCCTCGCCAGCCGCACCAACCGGCCAGCGTCAGAATCGACGAACCGAGCAAGCCGACATGGAGCCCCGAGATCGCCAGCACGTGGCCGATTCCGGTGTTGCGAAAGGTCGACGCGATCTGCGGATCGAGATCGGCGCGAAGCCCGACGCCGAGAGCGACCGCAAGCCCTCCCGCTCGCCCGTCGATTCCGTCGATCAGCACTTGCCGAGAACGGTCGCGCAGTTGCGCGATCCAGGTCGCCGGCGTTGAAGGAGAGGGGGCGAGCGTCTCGATCGACCGGACCTCGCAGGTCGCGAACAGCCCGTAGCGAGCCAGCCATCGGCGGCGGCAGAACTCGCGCGGGTTTCCGGCGCTCGGAGGTCGACGACAGCGCCCCGCGATCTCGACTCGCTCGCCGACCGCGATCCGGAGCGTCTCGACCCCGCGCAGTTCGAGTCGCCCGCTGACCCTTCCCCAGCCCTCGCCGATCGCGAGTTCCTGGACACGGACCCAGACGGTCCGAGAGGAGCGCGACGTCACGGAAGAAGAGGGGATCCCCGCCGCCGCTTCGTCGTGCACCGACGGTTCACCGTCGATCGCGGGCACTTCGACCGGCGGATCGGCTCGCTCGACCACCGCGCGAAACCGCAGCGGTCGAGCGGTGTCGTCGACCCAGCCGGCGATCGAGTCGCGCGGAACAAGATGTCGCTGAGCCGCCTGAACGCTTCCGCCGACCGACGCGACGAACAGCAGAAGAATCAGACTCGGCATCGCTCCCGCCGAGGCCGCGAACCGTCTCGGTCCGAGACTTCGCGACGCGGCGATCGGTCGATCACGACGTGCGTCCCGCGGCGACTCGATCGATCCGCGCCGACGTCGACGCAGCAGGAGACCGAGCCCGGCGACGAGCGCGGTCGACATCCAGAAGACCGGCGACGTCACCGCGCGCATCGCCAGGATCTGGCCGGTCAGGAAGACGATCGCCAGAACGAGAGCCGGGCGATACGAACGAGGCTCCGTCATGACCACACGGCTCCCTCCCGCAACATCTCGGGACGTCCGTACGGACGCTCGAGGTCACTCGGCAGGCTGGCCGTTCCGGTGGCCCGTCATCGGCCCGAGCCGACGACGACGGAACGCAAACGAATCGGGCGAATCGTAAGGGGCTTCGGCTCGGCATCAACCGTCGATCGCCGCGAATCGAGCGATTGCTAGCGAGACGGTGATGGCAGGTCGTCGGTCGACAGGTCCGCCTTGACCGGATTGCCTGGTCGCTCTAACTGATCGTCGGGCAAAGAGGTCTCGAAGCGATTCGCCGGAATGCCGCGGCTCGGCAAGGTTTCGGCCGATCGATCGGTGGCGGGCGACCGATACCCCGAAGTCGGACCGACTGCCCCGATGCGCACCCGATTCGTGCTTCGGTTTCGGGATCGTTCTCATGGAGGAGAATCGATCGTGGGTAGCTTTGCCGTTTCGATGACGCTGTTGCTCGCCGCGCTCGGCGGCGAGACCGGTCGGACCAGTTCGGTCACCGACCACGTCGATCTCGTCGAGATCAATCACTTCTGCGACGACTACGGTCGCGCCATCCTGCATCAGATGATCTTCTACGACTGGTGTCCGGAAACCGGTCGCTATCAGGTCCGCGATTGGCAGCCGCTCCGCAAGGACTACCAGTTCCCGACGCGCGATTGGCGGACGAATCGCCATGTCGCCGTCTGGTTCGACAAGGGAGTCAAGCGGATCGTCGAAGCCGATCTGGTTCGCGAGACGTGGACGCAGCACGATCCGGAACTGATCGAGCGGAACTACCTGGCTCCCGACGAGCGCGGTGGTCTCTCGCCACTGGGACGAGTCGGCATCGTCGGCCGATGAGTCGTCGGCCGGTGAATCGTCGGACGCCGCGTCATTGATGACCGGGTCGAACGCAGAAGCGTCCGTCGCGTTGGTGTTCCGCGCCGTCCTCTCGACCGTCGTTTCGGCCCCCTTCAGCTCGTCGCTTCCCGAGCGGCATCGAGCACGCGGGCCAATTGTTCGCGAGTCGCGGGCTTGGCCAACACGAACCGCGGCACGAACGGATGGCTCTCCCAGGAACCGCCATCCCAGCCGGTGATCAGCACCGTCACCAACTCGCGATCCTCGCGACTCAGTCGCTGCAGGACGTCGAGTCCGTTCTCGGCGCCGAGTCCGAGATCGCAAAGGACGACGTCGAACCGCTGCTGGCGCTGCAGCATCAGTGCGCCGTCTCCACTGTCGGCGACCGCGACTTCGGAACCGAGACTTCGGAGGAGTGCCGCGAGCGACTCGAGTACCGCCGGATCGTCGTCGATGCAGAGCAGTCGCAACCCATCGTAGCGCGCCACCGGCGGCCGAGTCGTCGCGCGCGACTTGCGATGCTGATCGGCCGGCAACCGGATCTCGCACGTCGTTCCGACGCCATCCGCACTGCGGAAGTCGATCGTGCCGCGGTACGCCTGAACCAGCTGCCGACAGACGCGCAGGCCGATTCCCAGACCGCTCGGCTTGGTCGACCCTGCGGCCCCGCTCGCCAGTCGTTCCCGATCGACGATCCCGTCCCCTTCGTCCCGGATCGTCACGAGCACGCGTTGTCGTTCGCGCTGCGCACCGATTCGGATCGTCCCCGAGCTCGACATCGCCTCGATCGCGTTGAGCAGGACGTTGGTGAAGATCTGCCGCAGTTCGGTGTCGACTCCGGTGACCGACAATCGATCGGGCAATTCGAGTTCGACGCGGATCGCGACCTTTCGCCGCAGCGCTTCGGTCTCCCATTTCGGACGCGTGAACTCGACCACCTGTCGCAGCAGATCGCAGAGGTCGACCGAGCGGAGTTGCGACGCCTGACCGACGACTCCCAGATATCCCTTCATGTTGGCCAGGATCGCCGCGGCATCGCGACAGCTCGTCCGAATCGTTTCGACCGCTCGGCGCCGATCGCCGTCGAGCGACGGGTCGTCGAGCAGCAGCTCGCTCATCGCACTGATCGGCATGAGCACGTTGCGCAGCTCGTGAGCCACGCTCTCGGCCACCTCGCCGAGCAGACGCTTCCGTTCCCGATCGATCAGCTCGGGCTGCGAACCTTCGAGATCCTGGAGCGCCAGAGAAAGATGTTCCTGCGTGTTGCGCAGCTGCTCCTGCAGACGCTGTCGAGCGGCGATGCGGATCGACACGACGACATAGACGCCGAGGGCGACGAAGGTCGACAACAGCGCGACGATCGCACCGACGATCAGCTGACCTTCCCACTCGCGCGACTTCTCGAGCGAGCGTTCGACCGCGCCGGTCCGCCGCGACACGATGTCCGAAGCAGCGAGGCAAGCCTGAGTCGCTCGATTGCCGAGATCGGCGACGCGGTCCATCACGCGCCGCGCATCGTCCGCCGTCTCGGGAGTCCGTCGGAGCGAATCGTACGCTTCGCGGAGCCGATCCATCTCGTCGCACAGATCATCGAGCGCTGCTGCGAGATCGGGATGCTCCCGTTCGGCTCGTCGCAGATCGGTGATGGCGGTCCGCGCCTGCCACCAGGCGGCGGTCATCAGTTGCGTCGGGTTTTCCTGCCGGAGCCCCGCCTTGGCGAGCACCGCCTGCTGCAGAATGCCGGCCAGACGAGGCATTCCGCGGACTCGTTCGAGCAGCACTCCCAGACGCTGCCGATCGGCCGCCAATCGCTCCGTCTCGCGATGCGCCATCAGGCGCCCGTAGAGAGCCGCGGCAGCCACCGTCGCGCCGATCGCCAGAATGACGAACGAGCGGCGCCACCGCCGACGACTGGGGCGATGGTCGGACGCAAGGCGAACTCGGCGGTCGTTCGTCGCTCCCTCGGACAAGTCGACCTCGATGCGTAGCGTACCGACCGCGACCGGTGAGACGGGGCCGGCGCGACGAGCGTCGACTCCCTTGATCCTCGCGCCGTCCGGAACCCTCCGGCAGTTCGTCGCGTTCCCCCCGTCGCCGACCATCGTAACCGGGTGTCGAGCGACCGCAAGAAACTCGCGTCACGACGGACGACATCGCGGGGACTTCGGTCGCCGCCGGCAACGTCTCGCATCAAATGCGCTTTGCCGATCCGAGTCGCCGGACGAGAGGGCCGAAGGGAGGTTCACGGGGTCGCGCTTTCGATCGCGTTCGACGGATGCTACGCTGCTCCCTCCCGAAAGAGTCGCTGTCGCCGCAAGACCGCCGCGGCGCACGAACAACGTGGCGTCGCGCGTACTCGGTCCGTTCGGTTCCGACTCGTCCGCACCGCTCCCACCGCATCCCCTCCCGCCGCCAAGTAGCGAAGGATTCGACGATGACGTCCGAGTCCGATCCGTCCGGTCGTTCGCTCGCCTCCGGTCTCGCGTCGAGCGCGAGCAAGTCGTCGCACTGGCCGCTCGATCCGGTCTATCGTCACGCGCGCCGCGAGACGACGGTGATCGTGCTGATCTGTCTGCTGATGATGGTCTGGGCGCTCGGCTCGGCACGCCTGTTCGGCTTCGGAACGCTCGACGTCGAGACGGCGGAGCGTCAGGCGATCCTGGGCGTTCCGACCTGGGTCTTCTGGAGTCTGCTCGTCCCGTGGGTCCTCGGGACGGCGATCACCGGTTGGTTCTGCTTCTTCTATCTGGCCGACGATCCGCTCGGTCGCGAACGCCCTCCCGCCGGACTGGCGAACGATGACGATCCCGCAAGCGTCTCGAAGGGAGCCTTGCGATGAGTCCCGACGCAATCGACCTTTTCGGCGCCACGGCGATGCGATCGGTCGCAGGCGATCCGCTCGGCCTGCTGGCTCAACAGGTCTACGGCGGCGCGCTGATCGTCTTTGCTCTCTACAGCGTCGTCGTCTTCGCGATCGCGATCATCGCCGACCGTGTCGGACGGAACCGCGAGTTTCTCGGCGAGTACTTTCTCGGCAGTCGCTCGCTCGGCATGTGGGCGTTCGCGATGACCTACGCCGCGACGAGCGCGTCGGGCGGAACGTTCATGGGAGTCCCGGCGCTGATCTACACGCACGGCTGGGCCGTCGGACTCTGGATCGGCGGTTACATGATCGTGCCGCTCGTCTCGATGGGACTCGTCGCCAAGCGGATGAATCAGGTGGCGCGACGGACCGGAGCGATCACCGTGCCGGACCTGCTCCGCGATCGGATGGGGAGCCCCTGGTTCGGCGCTCTCTGCACGCTGACCATCGTTCTCTTCCTGAGTCTGAATCTGATCGGCCAGTTCAAGGCCGGCGCGAAGATCATCGAAACGCTGCTCGGCGGCCAGTTCGCGTATGAACAGGGGAAGCTGCTCGTCGTTTCGTGGCTCGGTGACGGACTCGGCATGGAGGTGGCGCTGCGCGAACCGGGCTACGTGCTCTGCCTGATCCTCTTCTCGCTGACCGTCATCTTCTACACGGCCTACGGCGGCTTCCGCGCCGTCGTCTGGACCGACGTGATGCAGGGGGCGATCATGGTCGCCGGCGTGCTGATCATGTTGCCGCTGACCATCTGGGCAGTCGGCGGGCTGGACGCGGCGCATCGCAAGCTCGTCCGCATGACCCCTCCCGAACATCGCCATCTGATCGTCGAACGAGTCGACGCGACCTCAGGGGAATCGAACGACACATCGGCGAGCGACGATTCCGCAAACGGCGATTCCGCGAGCGGCGATTCCGCAAGCGACGCCGCGTCGACCGCTTCGATTCCCAAGGGGGCCTGGATCCTGCTGGTCGAGCCCGAATCGGGACGCAAACGGGTCTTTCGGACCAAGTCGCGATCCGAGCTGCGCGAGGGAGCGACGCAAGTCGTCTGGAAGCCGATCGATCCGGCCGATCCGCCGCATCTGATTCCGGTGATCGAGCTGACGACCCCGGACGAGATCGAACGGATCGACCGTCAGGAGCTTCCCCCGGGGCTGCGCGTGCGAGTCGCCGAAGCAGCGGACTACACGGCGGCCGAGCGGCCGGTGCCGACCTTCGAGTACGCATCGGGGGCAGGGGAGGCAGGAGCGTACGTCAGGCTTCCGGGCCCTGATCCGAAGCGCCCGGAAGGGTTCCTGTCGCTCGGTCTCGCGATGTCGTTCTTCCTGATGTGGAACTTCTCGGGCTCCGGACAGCCGAGCAACATGGTCCGACTGCTCGCCTTCCGCGATTCGCGGACGCTGCAGCGTGCGATGTTCACGATGGCGGTCTACTACGCGATGATCTACTTCCCGCTCGTCGTGATCTTCGCGTTGTCGCGCGTCCTGTTGCCGGGGTGGGAGATCGAGCCGGATCGGATCATGCCCGAAATGGCGGCGCACGTGACTCATCTGGCCGGCGTCCCGTGGCTCGCCGGCCTGCTGCTCGCCGCTCCGTTCGCCGCGGTGATGAGCACGGTCGACAGCTTCCTGCTGGTCAATGCGTCGTCGATCGCACGCGATCTCTATCATCGCTCGATCGATCCGCGCGCCAGCGAAGGGCGGCTCAAGGCGATCTCGGTCGGCTCGACCGTCGTGATCGGTTTCGCGGCGACCTGGGCGGCGCTCGATCCGCCGCAGTTCCTGCAGGACATGATCGTCTATACCACCAGCGGCCTCTCGACCTGCTTTCTGGCTCCGGTCTTCCTGGCGCTGTATTGGAGACGCTTCAACAAGGCGGGAGCCTTCGGGTCGATGCTCGCCGGGCTGACCGTCTACAACTTCCTGTACGGCTACGGCTACTGGCAGTCGGGCTTCCGCAAGATGGAGCCGCTCGAACCGTTCGGTCTTCATCCGTTCGTCGTCGGAGCCGCGGCGAGCTTCGCCGTCGGCCTCCTCCTGTCGCTCGCCACCGCCCCTCCGGCCGATGCCGAAGTGAAGCGGTTCTTCGGCGAAGAGGAGGCGGAGGATGCGCCCGCCTGATTCGCGAAGCACCGGGACCGATCGCGGTCGTTTCAGGATCGTCAAGGTGCGACGCGAACGTCAGTCACTCAGCGAACACGTCGCCCCCCGACGTCGTTCGTCGGCGCGCATCGGTTGACCTGGGTTGCGCCCGGCGCAGAGCCTCCGTCTCGCTCTCTTCGTGCGGAGCGGGGGCGTCGTCGGTCGCCCTTGCGATCGCTATCATGCTCGGTTCGTCGAGGCGATCGCCCCTGGGGTCCGCCCCCTCTCCCTTCGTCCCCTTGCCGCCCTCCTACGGTCGGCCGAAATTCCGGAGCGTTCGATGGACCGCCCGATCTGCCTCGCCCGCCTGAGCGACGGAGCCGAGAGCTTCGTCGCCTCGGTCGTCGGCGAGACCGTCTACCCGCTCGGGCTCCCCGGAGCGGGTCAGCAGCTCAGCGACCTGCTCGAGAGCGATGATCCGGTCGCAGCGGTCCGCACGCTCGAATCCGCGTCGGCTCCGCGCCCGCTCGCCGGTCTCACCTGGCTCTCGCCGCTCGATCGGCAGGAGGTCTGGGCGGCGGGAGTCACCTACACGCGGAGCAAGTCGGCTCGGATGGAGGAATCCGAAGCGGCCGCCTCGTGCTACGACCGCGTCTACACGTCGCCGCGCCCCGAGCTCTTCCTCAAGGCGACGCCGCATCGCGTCGTCGGTCATCTCGGCTCGATCCGCATCCGAACCGACGCGACCTGGAACGTTCCCGAGCCGGAACTGACGCTGGTACTCGATTCCCGGTTGCGACTGGTCGGCTTCACCGTCGGCAACGACGTCAGCTCGCGCGACATCGAAGGGGACAACCCGCTCTATTTGCCTCAGGCCAAGGTCTACGATCAGAGTTGCGCGCTCGGTCCGGGGATCGTGTTGGCGGCGAGCGTGTCGGGAGCCGAATCGTGGCCGATCGCGCTGTCGATCGTCCGCGGAGGGAGCGAGATCTTCGCCGGTCGCACCTCGGTCGATCAGATGGCTCGCAAGTTCGACGAACTGATCGGCTGGCTCGGACGAGACAATTCGTTTCCGGACGGCGTGCTGCTGATGACCGGCACCGGCGTCGTCCCCGACTCGACCTTCACGCTGGAACCGGGCGACGAGGTCTCGATCGAGATCGGCCCGCTCGGCACGCTGACCAATCGGGTGATCCGCGGCTGACGATTCCGCCCCCGACTCGCCGCGCGCGGCTCTCGCCTCGGCGGCGCTTCACGAGAGGATGTTCTCATGACCGTGCAGTCGATCCTGATCGACGGAGCTTGGGTTCCGGCCTCCGCCGTCTCGACCTTCTCGGCCGTCAATCCGAACACGCGGCAGCCGTTGAGCGACGTCTATCCGGTCAGCGACTGGAGCGACATCGATCGGGCGCTCGAGGCGGCCGCGGCGATCGCGGACGAACTGCGCCGGGCTCCCGGCAACGCGATCGCGGCGTTTCTGGAAGCGTACGCGGCGCGGATCGAAGGGCGGAAGGACGAGCTCGTCGCGATGGCTCACGCCGAAACCGGACTCCCCGTTTCGCCTCGCCTGGCCGACGTCGAGTTCCCTCGGACCGTCAATCAGCTTCGTCTGGCGGCGGCCGCGGCCAAGGAAGGATCGTGGCGGAACGCGACGATCGACACCAAGGGCTCGATCCGATCGGGATTCCTCGGAATCGGTCCGGTCGCCGTCTTCGGACCGAACAACTTTCCCTTCGCGTTCGGCAGTTTGTCGGGGGGCGACTTCGCGGCGGCGATCGCGGCGGGGAATCCGGTCATCGGCAAGGCGAACAGCTCGCATCCCGGCACGACTCGGCTGTTCGCCGAAGAGGCGCTGCAGGCGGCTCTCGCGGCCGGACTCCCCGGGGCGACCGTCCAGCTCCTGTATCGCACGTCGCATGACGACGGAAAGCGCTGGATCGCCGATCGACGCCTGGGGGCCGCCGGCTACACCGGCTCGCGACATGCCGGGCTGCAGCTGAAGGAGGCGGCCGATGCGGTCGGCAAGCCGATCTATCTCGAACTCTCGAGCATCAATCCGGTCGTGATCCTTCCCGGAGCGCTGCGCGAGCGGAGCGACGAACTGGTCGAGGAGTTCTGCGGCAGCTGCCTGATGGGAGCCGGCCAGTTCTGCACCAACCCGGGGCTCGTCGTCCTGCTCGACGACGAAGCGTCGCGGACCTGGATGGCCGACGTCGCGCTCCGGTTCGACGAGAGTCCTCGCGGAACCCTTCTGTCGCCGGCGGTCGAGTCGGCGTTGACGTCGAGCGTCGAAGCGCTGACCGGTGCCGGAGCCCGCATCCTGACGACCGGCTCGGGGAGCGATCCGAATCGCTGCAGCCGCCCGAATACGCTGCTGTTCGTCTCGGGAGATCGCTTCATCGAATCGAGCGAGGGGCTCCAGACCGAAGCTTTCGGCAACGCGTCGCTCGTCGTCCTCTGCAGCGACGGGGACCAGATGGTCCGCGTGCTCGAGTCGCTGGAAGGCAATCTGACCGGCTGCATCATCAGCGCCCGCGACGGCAGCGACGATGTCGCCTATGGGCGGATCGAAGCGACTCTCCGGCCGCTCGTCGGCCGCCTGCTGAACGACAAGATGCCGACCGGNNCGTCTGCCCAAGTGGCTGCAGGACGATCCGGGGCAGAGCGACCTGTGGCGCTGGGTCGATTCGGGATGGCGACAGGGAGCGATCTGAACGGAAGATCGCGCCAGGCGATCGGCCGTCGGGTCGACCACGCGAGGAGCATCCTTCCCGCTGCTGCGATGATCGAACTTCCGTGCCGCGTCGCGAGCAA
>DMPQ01000030.1:243-7112 GCA_003455945.1 Planctomycetaceae bacterium | reverse complement strand
TGCGTCTCGTACTCCGCCCCCGACTCGATCCAGCGTTCGAGAGTCCGCTTCTCGCTGTCGGAGAGCGGTCGCCCGAGGCTTGCCGGAGGCATGACGAGATCAGCGTCGTCCGAACGGATACGCGCCACGAGCTCGCTGCGCGACGGATCGCCCGGCACGATCGCGATCGCTCCCGAATCGAGCGTCGCCGTGCTCCCCTCGGCGACATCCAGCCGCAGCCCCGCCTCGCGATGCGCTCCGTCCGGCCCGTGACAGGCGAAGCAGCGATCCGACAGCAGGGGACGGACGTCACGTTCGAAGTCGATCGGCTCCTCGGCTCGAAGTGACGCACCGGACAGCGACATCGCAAGGAGAAGAGCGATCGGGAATCGGAGGGCGGAACGCATGATCCGAAGGACTCGCGACGGAGAGGTTAGGGTCGAGCCGCACGCGGCGCGGTTCAGCCGATCGCGTAGGGAGCTCGCTGCGGCCGCGCGAGCATCGCCTGAGCCTGATCGTCGCCGACGATCGCTTCGGCGACCGGATCCCAGACGATCTTGCGTCCCAGACGGATCGAGATGTTGGCCAGATGACACGCGCTGACGACGCGATGCTGGCCGACGACATCCGAGACGACCGGCAGACCTTTCTGCCACGCCTCGAAGAAGTTCCCCATGTGATCGCCGAGCTTCGCGGTGTTGCCGTGAAAGAGCGCTTCGGAAGCCTTCATCACCGGTTCCTTCAGCGATGCGTCGGCCTCCTGCATTTCGATCGGCTTGCCGGTCAGCCGCCCGCGATCGACGAAGATCCGCCCCTTGTCGCCGGTGATCAGGACGCCGTGATCGCCGCCGCTGGTGATCTTGACCAGCACGTCGCCGTACTTCAGATCGACGTCATAGTCGGTCGGCGTGTTGAAGCCGTCGGCGACTTCGGGCAATCGCGTGCGCGAGCCGTCGATTTCGGTCGGCCCCGAATCCTCGATGCCGAGCGCCCAATGAGCGATGTCGACGTAGTGGGCTCCCCAGTCGGTCATCATGCCGCCGGAGTATTCGAACCACCAACGGAACTGCTCGAACCGTTCGGGGATGTAGTCGACCTCCGGCGTCTGTCCCTGCCAGAAGTCCCAGTTGAGCCCCTCGGGAACGTCGCGCTTCGCGAACGGACCGCCGGCCGGCGCGGGGCCCGGGAGAACGACGTCGATGCGAGTCAGCTTGCCGAGCTGACCGGACCGAGCGGTCGCGACGGCGCGAGCGAACTGCAGCATGTCGGTCCGCTGCATGGTGCCGACCTGGAACGTCCGGCCGCTCTTCTTCACCGCCTCGACCAGCCGCTTCCCTTCGTCGATCGTCAGCGTCAGCGGCTTCTCGCAGTAGACATGCTTGCCCGCCTCGACCGCCGCGATCGCCGGCGCCGTGTGCCAGTGGTCGGGAGTGCCGATCGTCACCACCTGGATGTCGTCCCGCTCCAGCAGTCGGCGGTAGTCCTCGAAGATCTCGACCTCGCCGCCGTACTCGTTGCGGGCCCGCTCGGCATTCTGACGTCGGACGTCACAGACCGCGACGACATCGCCGTAGCCGCGAGCGCGATGCCCGATGTACGTCCCCTGACCGCCGACGCCGATGCAACCGATCTTGGGACGGTCCTGACCGACGGTCGGCAACAGGGAGGCGAGCGATGTCGTCTGGAAACCGAACATCTGCCGGGAAGCGGCACAGGTCGCGGTGAGCGAAGCGGTGGCGGCCAGGAAACGGCGGCGATTCGGGCGCGAACGATGGGATGAAGCCATACGGCGATCTCCGGATGACACAGGGGGGCGGGAAGCGAAGGTGGGTCGTTGCGGACACCTCGGAAGGAGTCACCGCGAAGGAAGACATGACTCCGTTACCGTACACGTGCGGCGATTCGGATGCCATCGCTCGCGACTCGGGGGACATGAACCGAATCGCGAATTGCCTCGCCGAGCGGTCCCGACTTCTCGCGACATCAGCGACGTCGATCGAGCCAGACGAGCAGCAACGGCAGGACGAGCAGGTTGCCGATCAGTCCGCCGAGCATCGCCGCACAGACCAGGGCTCCGAAGTACACCGTCGGCAGGAACTCGCTGACGACCATCGTCGCGAAACCGCCGACGAGGGCGATCGTCGCGAAGACCGAAGCGGCTCCGGCCCGATGCTGAGCGCTGTCGATGGCGTCGGTCGCCGAGGCACCGTCGCGAGTCCGGCGACGGACGATCTCGAGGTAATGGAGCGTGCTGTCGATCGACAGGCCGACCGAGACGGCGGCGATCAGGGCGACTCCCATGTTGATCGGAATGCCGAGCCAGCCGAGCGCACCGAGCAGGACCGCGATCGGCAACAGGTTGGGGACGACCGCGATCACCGCTCGCGACAACCGACGCGTCGCGGCCCAAGACAACAGCAGTATCGCGACGGTCGCCACTCCCAACGTCAGCCACTGATCGGCCAGCAGATGGTCGACGATCCGCGCGAGCAGGACATACCAACCGGTGACGACCGGCGGCCGATCGATCGGCCAGCCTTTCGCCTCGTCGGCGCAGATCGCTCGGACCTGATCGATGATTCCTTGCTGTATCTCGGCCGGCAGCTGCTGGCGCGAGCGGAGGAGGATCCGGACGTACCAGGCTCCGGGGCGATCGGGATCCTCGGCCAGCAGCGAACCGTGGAGCCCCGGCAGGCGAGTGCGGAACTGCTCGAGCCCTTGTGAGATGACGAAGTCGTTGAGCATCGGGATCCGTTCGAGTCGCTCGATGTCGATCACACCGGTCAGCGCATCGGCGATGCTCAGCACCTGGGTCAGTGCCGGCTCCCCTGCTGTCGCAGGCGGTTGCTCGGACGCCGAGGATTCGGCCGGCGACTCTTCCGATACGGTCGAAGGAAGGTCGCCGATCCGCACTTCGTTCCGCAAACGCGATTCGAGCTGCCGGATCCGCTGCACGCGATTCCAGTCGAGTTCCCCTTCGAGCGGCACGAGGATTTCCCAGACGCCGGCGCCGCCGAGCCGTTCTTCGACGAAGCGATAGTCCTCGAGAATCGGACTTCCTGCTCGGAAGTTGCGGGTGAAATCGGTCTCGACGCGAACGCGAGTCAGACCGAAGGCGGCGGCTCCGACGGCGAGCGGCACGAGCACGAACCAGATCGCCGGACGGCGGCGGACCGATTCGAGCGGGCGTTCGAGCAGCCGGTCGAGCAGCGAACCGGACGCGCCGGACAGCGGCGGCGGGGGATCGAGCCAGGCGAGCGNNGAGGGGGAGGGGAGGGAGGATCGCGGCGGGGACCAGACAGACGAGCGCGAGCAGGACCGCCAGACTGCCGACGATCATGATCGCGCCGAAATCGCGGACCGGTTCGACACTCGCTACCAGCAGCGCCGCGAATCCGGCGGCATCGGTGGCGCAAGCCCAGAAGGTCGGCGCCAGGATCTGTTCGAGCGTCGTCCGGAGCGCCTGGCGCCGATCGTCGCCGGCCGCTTGGCGTTCGCGGAATCGGACGATCCAGTGCATCACCGAGGCGACGGCGATGACGGTGACGACCGAGCCGAACATGGTGCTGACGAGAGTCAGCTGGGCGCCGCTGACTGCCAGACTCAGTCGTGCGACCGACAGTGAGGTCTGGACGACCGCTCCGGCGATCACGGCCCAGCGGAGACTGCGGAAGGTCAGCAGCAGCACGAGCGCCAACAGCAGGCCGGCGTTGAAGCTCAGCCGCCGCCCGTCCCGCTCCAGCATCCGGAACCCCTCGTCGATCATCACCGGTTCGCCGACCACCGCTGCGTCGAGATAGGTGTCGGCTCGCTCGGCGAGCCAGCTGCGGATCGACTCGATCGTCCGCCGGCGCGACTCTCCCGGTTGCTCCTTGTCGAGCAGACAGACGATGGCGACCGTGCGACGATCGGCCGAATGCGTCAGCCCCTGAAGCAGCTCGGTCATGCGACGAGCGATCAGACCGTCGTCGACGATGCGGGCTCCGAGCGTCTCCTGCAGCAATGCGTCGAGATCGGCGAGACTCGTCGTTTCGACGACTCCGTCGAGCGATTCGAGATGCTCGGCGAGACGTTCGAGTCGCTCGAGGCCGCTCCCGTCGACATCGAAGGCCTTGGGGTCCCGATAGGCGACGAGGATCGGCTCCCGCGGTCCGAAGACCCGAATGGCGGTCTGATATGATCGGTATTCGCCATCGCGCGAGTCGAACAGACGGTCGATCGATCGCTGCATCGCGACGCTCGGAGCGAACCACCATCCGGCGGCGGCGAGCGCGAGCCAGGCGACCGCCAGCAGGTAGCGCGATGCGATCAGAAGATCGACGATCCGGCGAGTCGACATCGGCGGGATTGGCTCGGAGCGAAAGGAACGAGTGCCGGATCCCCGGGACTCGTCGGCGGAGTCCATCAGGGTACGTGGGAGTCGGCGGATGTTCGACAGGGCGAAGGGGTGGACCTGGCTCGAACTCGCGTCGGCGGCAGTGCTGGTGCTGACGATCCGCGGAGCCGCTCTTGCGTTTTCGGGAGAGCGGCTCGCGCAGGACCCCGACGCCTACGTCAGCCTCGCTCGCGTCTGGTCGCGGACCGGGACGTTCGGTGTCGAGCGCGAGTCATCTGCGGAACCGCCATCGGCTGCTACGAATCGACTCGGCAGCCTCGAACGCCCCGAAACGAATCCGTCGGAAGAGGCAGCATCCGCCTTTTCCGACGCCACAATCGCCGCGAGTCAATCGGGCGAGTCCCGTTCGACAGGGAACGAGGTCGCGAGGGAGGAACCGAAAGCGGCGGACATGGGCAACGCTCCGGCCGACGCGTCGCGAGTCGCCGACGATGGCGTGATCGGACGTCCGGAGGTCCGTCCGACCGCTTATCGCCCTCCATTCTATCCGGCGTTGCTGGCGCTGCTCGATCGCCTGGGATGGCTGACTCCGCTGGGCATCGGGCTGCTGAACCTGTCGGCGGGTGCGGGAACCGTGCTCCTGCTGGGGAACGCGATCGTCGGGCGTTCGGGGCGGCGAGTCGCGTGGGTGGCGGTCGTGCTGATGGCGATCGATCCGCTGTCGGTGCTGCAGTCGCTGCAGGCGATGACCGAAACGTGGGCGACTTTCCTGGCGGTTGCGGGGGGCTTGGCGTTCGTGAGGTTCTCGCGAAGCGGTCCGTCGCTGGGCGGGCTGGCAACCGGCATGCTCTTCGGACTCGGCGCCCTCTGTCGACCGCCTCTGTTGGTCTGGGGAGCCTTGCTGCTGTTGATCGAGGCAGCGGTGATCGCTGTGGCGGCGATGAAACGCGCGAAATACCAAGTGAAAACAGCGTTGCCGCGAGCCGAAACGGCGGGGAACGACGGCGGACCGCGAGACACATCGACGAGCGAGACGCCGATTGCGGTCGGCCGAGCGAGCAGCGGCGAGGAGGTTCGGCCGGCGTTGCGTCTGGCCGGTCTGGGGCTGATCGCGGCAGCGCTGCTGGCGACGCTGTTCCCCTGGGGCCTGAGAAATCAGCTTGTTCTCGGCGAGTTTCGGGTCACGACGACGCATGGCGGCTACACGCTGCTGTTGGCCAATAATCCGAGTCTGTATCGGGCGATGCGGGGGCCGGGAGATCCGCGCGACTGGCTCGCCACGTCACCCGATTTCGTCGCCATGTTGCGTGAGGCGGATCCTGAGCCGGTGCGACAGGCGGCGGATGAAGTGCGACGCGATCGGGCCTGGAATGACGCGGCAAAGCGAGTCATTCGCGAGGATCCTTGGGGGTTCATGCAGAGCGTGATGATGCGAGTCGGCTGGTTCTGGGGGCTCGCTCCGCACTTGCGAGACACCTGGTCGGGACGCCTGGTGATGCTGGCGGTCGCCGCATTTCATGGAGCGATCTTCTCGCTGGCGATTGCGGCGATCGTGCGGCGGAGTGTCGGCGACCGTTTGTGGTGGCAACTCGGATTGCTGGCGCTCGTGCTGACGGCAATGCACGCGATCTGGTGGAGCAATCCGCGGATGCGGACGCCGGTCGCTCCGTGGATCTGCTGGACGGCGGCAGCGAGCGTGACGGCGTTCGGAAAATCTTCGCGGCCGAGTGCGGAAAGCGGTTCGGCAAGGGCTGCGGGGGAGCCGAAAAACGGCTGAATTCCCTGGGAATAACCGCCGATAAACGAAATCCTCGAGCAATCTTCGCGAGGCTCTTGACAGTTCGCGTCGATTCCCGGAGACTCTGCACCTCATCGCTGACACGCAAGTGACGGCGACGAGAAACGGCAGCGACAACCGGTCGAGCCGAGTGAAAAAAAGAGTCGGAAACGCTCTTGACGACACTCGAACGATCGGCGAAACTGCCGGGCTCCTGGTTGACCTTCGGGATCGACCGGGAGCCGAAACCGGTCAAAAAACGATTTGCGAAAAATCGAGTTTAGACCGGTTGACCAGCGAGGTGGAGTCGATAAGATGTCCACCTCACCGCGGGCCTCAAGGCCGCAGCGGTTACGATCTTTGACAATTGAGCAGAGACCTATCAAGTCTTTGAGAACAGCTCCAGACTGTGACAGTTTTGTTTGTTTCGTCTCGGGTATTCCACCGAGACAAAGCCAAACAGACCTCAGATTGTTAGCCGTCCTCGATCGACGCTCGCTTCGGCGAGAGGCGTTTCGGGGCAAGAATACACAATTGAAGGGTTTGATCCTGGCTCAGAATGAACGTTGGCGGCATGGATTAGGCATGCAAGTCGCGCGATAAGGTTCCTTCGGGGACCCCAAAGCGGCGAAAGGGAGAGTAACGCGTAGATCATCTGCCCTGAGGACTGGGATAGCGGCGGGAAACTGCCGGTAATACCAGATGACGTCTCCGGACCAAAGGTGTGATTCCGCCTCAGGATGAGTCTGCGTCCTATTAGCTAGTTGGTGAGGTAAC
>DMPQ01000030.1:0-122 GCA_003455945.1 Planctomycetaceae bacterium | reverse complement strand
GGCTTAAAGAGTTCGTAGGCGGCCATGCAGGTGAGATGTGAAATCCCTCGTCTCAACCGAGGAATTGCGTTTCAAACCGCATGGCTAGAGGAAGATAGGGGTGAGCGGAACTGATGGTGGAG
>DMPQ01000206.1 GCA_003455945.1 Planctomycetaceae bacterium | reverse complement strand
TCGATCACGAACGGCTGACGTTCCGGTTCGGCGGACGGGACATGCGTCTGACCGACGTTCACGGTAACGTGGTTCACGGCGTGCTCGCTCGTTCCTGATCTCGCGTCTCGTGTCGATCGGTGCTCGACGCGCGATCGACGAGGTTCGGGGTTCCGCGAGCTCGACCGCCGGCCTGGCCGGCTTGGGCANNGCGCCCTCCGACCGCGAGCAAGGTCCCGATGAGTTCCAGCGATGCCGAAAGCGAACCCGTTTCGAACCCTGTCGCAGCAGAAAAGGCGCCTGAGGGGCGTTCGCTGAAACCGCTCCGCTGGTGGCCGGCGGCGCTGCTGCTGGTGGTGATGATCGCGCTGCGAGTCGCTCCGCTGCTGGTCGAGGATGGTCCGCCGCAACTCTGGATGGCTGCCGGATTCGGACCGCTCCTCGGATCGGTCCTGATTCTGTTCTGGTGGCTGCTGCTCAGTCGCGCCGCCTGGACCGAGCGTCTCAACGGGACCTCGGCGCTCATCCTTGGCGTCGCGATCGCGGGATGGCTGCTCCATCCGACGATGCAAGGTCCCGGCATGATCATGCTGACGGTTCCGATCGGTTTCGGTGCGTTCGCGATCGGAGCGACGCTCTTGGCTCGCGCGATGACGACGCGTCGAACGGCGATCGCGTCGCTGCTCGCCTGGATCGGCTTCGCATCGACGTTGCTGCTGCGAGCCGAGGGGATGTGGGGCGACTTTGCGCTCGACCTGCATCCGCGCTGGGAACCGAGTGCCGAGGAGCGGCTGGTCGCGTCGAGCGCGGCGANNGGCGGAGAGCGAGCGGCTCGTCGCAGCGTTCGCTTCTCCCGAATGGGCCGAGTTCCGCGGACCGGATCGGGACGGCGTCTGGAACGGACCGGCGATCGACACCGATTGGGCTGCGCACCCTCCCGAGGAGCTCTGGCGCATCCCGGTCGGTCCCGGTTGGTCGAGTTTCGTCGTCGCCGGCGATCGACTCTTCACGCAGGAACAACGCGGCGCGGTCGAGGCGACGGTTTGCTACGACTTCGGCAGCGGCCGTGAGCTCTGGCGGCGCGAGTTCACCGAGCGGTTCGAGGATCCGCTCGGAGGTCCGGGCCCGCGCGCCACGCCGACGCTGGCGACGGGAGGGCTGTTCGTGCAGGGAGCGACCGGACTCGTCGCGCGTCTCGATCCGCTCGACGGCCGAGTGATCTGGCAGCGGGACCTGCGAGTCGAAGCGTCGCGCACGCCGCCGATGTGGGGCTTCAGCGCCTCGCCCCTGGTCGTCGACGATGTCGTGATCACGTATGCGGGAGGGGAATCGGACGCGGGTGTGCTCGCGTGGGATGCGGCGACGGGGGAGCCGCGTTGGCGAGCGCCGAGCGGACCTCAGTCGTATGCCTCGCCGCAGCTCGGCACCTTCGGCGATCGGCAACTGGTGATGATGCTCACCGACCAAGGGCTCGACCTGCTCGATCCCGAGTCCGGTACGGAAGCCTACGGCTACGACTGGGAGTTCGATGGTTATCGCGCGGTGCAGCCGCGATGGCTCGACGGCGAAACGCTGATCGTTCCGACCGGCATGGGGGCGGGAACGCGGCGCGTCCGGCTGAACGTCGGCACCGAGTTCGTCGCGACCGATCTCTGGACGACGCGCGAGCTGAAACCCGACTTCAACGACTTCGTCGTCCACGACGGCTATCTCTACGGCTTCGACCAGGGGCTCTTCACCTGCGTCGGTATCGAAGAAGGGGGCCGAGCGTGGCGCGGCGGTCGCTACGGCAAGGGGCAGGTTCTGCTGCTCGCGCAGAGCGACGCGATGATCGTCATGACGGAGCAAGGAGAGATCGTCCTGCTGGCTGCCGATCCGACCGAGCGCCGCGAACTCGGGCGGATCGAGGCGATGCAGGCGAAGACCTGGAATCACCCGGTCGTCGTCGGCGATCGCCTGCTCGTCCGCAACTCGGAAGAAGCGGTCTGTTATCGGCTGACGCTGCGCGACGCACCCGACTCGACGGCAACGGCGACCGACGAAGCCGAGGGGGCGGAGTCCGCCGAATCGACGACGAACGATTGAGATTCGAGCGCAGCGGTTCTCTCACGCGATGGAACCGAGGCCGAGCTCGTCAGCGAGTTCGCACCGCTCTCCTTGACGCGCCGTGGACACCGAGTCTTGGGGCATCAGGGAGCACCGGGCTCATGAGACGGCGCCAATTGGGCAAATGACCGACGACACGCCGAGCGAGGAAACGGATGATCGGACGACGCGACACGGCGACGAATCGGATGCTGATCTTGGCGCTGCTCGGCGTCGCCGGGATGTTCGCGACGACTTCGGAAGCGCGCGAGCCGGATGGCGCCGGCGCTGCGCCACGGGCCGAATCGCCGAACGTCGTCGTGATCCTGGCGGACGATCTCGGTTTCTCCGATCTCGGTTGCTACGGCGGTCAGACTCGGACGCCGAATCTCGATCGCTTGGCCGCCGAGGGACTTCGGTACTCGCAGTTCTACAATACCGGTCGCTGTTGGCCGACTCGCGCGTCGTTGCTCACCGGTTACTACCCGCAGCAGGTCCGGCGCGATGCGGTGCCTGGAGTGCGGAGCGGCGGAGGTGGGGTTCGTCCCGACTGGGCCGTACTCCTTCCGCAGCGGCTGGCGACGGCCGGTTATCGCTCGTACCACGTCGGCAAGTGGCATGTCGACGGCACGCCGCTGGGCGGCGGCTTCGATCGTTCTTACCGTCTGGACGATCACGGACGCTACTTCGCTCCGCGCGCTCACTACGATGACGATCGGCGCCTGCCGACTCCCGACACCGATTCCGGCTTCTACGTGACGACCGAGATGGGGACTCGTGCTGCGGCGATGCTCGACGAGCACCGACGCGATCACGCCGACCGTCCGTTCTTCCTGTACCTGGCCTTCACCGCGCCGCACTTCCCGCTGCATGCCCTGCAGGAAGACATCGATCGCTATGCGGGAGAATTCGACCGAGGCTGGGAAACGACGCGAGCCGAACGACTGGCGCGGCAACGCGAACTCGGACTCCCCTTCACGGAACTTTCGGCCGTCGAGCCGGAGGTCGGACCGCCGTACGCGTTCCCTCAGGCGATGGCGACGTTCGGTCCCGACGAGACGAATCGGCCGGTCCCCTGGGAGTCGCTCGGCGAATCGCAGCGGCGCCTTCAGGCGACCAAGATGGCGATTCACGCAGCGATGATCGATCGCATGGACCGCGAGATCGGCCGAGTCATAGAGCGGCTCGAAGCGCACGGCGTGCTCGACGACACGCTGATTCTCTTCCTGTCCGACAACGGCGCCAGTGCCGAGATGATGATTCGGGACGACGGCCACGATCCGAACGCCTCTCCCGGATCGGCCGCGACGCACTTCTGTCTCGGCCCCGGATGGTCGAACGTCGCGAACGCTCCGTTTCGTCGGCACAAGACCTGGGTGCACGAGGGAGGAATCCGAACGCCGCTGATCGTCCGTTGGCCGGCCGGAATTCCTCGCGAACAGCACGGCCAATGGCGTTCGGCGCCGGGGCATGCGATCGATCTGGTCCCGACGCTCCTGGAACTCGCCGGCCTCGTGGCGCCACCGGCGACCGACCAGGTTCCGGAGCTCGCCGGCCGAAGCCTGATGCCGACCTTCAGGGCTGACGAACCGCTCGATCGCCCTTGGCTCTGGTGGTCGCACGAAGGGAATCGGGCGCTCCGAATCGGCGACCGCAAGCTCGTCGTCGCCGGAACCGACGGAGAATGGGAGCTCTATGATCTGGCGAACGATCCGACCGAATCACGAGATCTTGCCGAGCGGATGCCGGAGGAGCTCCAGGCGATGATCGAACGATGGAAGTCGATCGATGCCGAGTTCACCGCGACGGCGCTACGCGGCATCGAGTCGCCCGCGTCGGATCAGTAGGCTCGCTGGCGATCGAGGCGCGTCGAGAGGGCGTCGAACGAGTCCACCGCAGCCGGTCGCGAACCGGCCCGGCGCGACTCAGTCGGTCGGAAACATCGCGCGATAACGGCGTTCGATCTCGTCGCGCGGCACCGTCTCGCGGTGCGTCGCGATCGTCCACCAATGGCCGAACGGATCCTGCAACGTGCCGGTCCGGTCGCCGTAGAACTGATCGGTCACCGGTCTCAGCACATGCCCTCCGGCCGAGATCGCCGTCTCGAAGACCCGATCGGCGTCATCGACGTAGAGCATCAGGCTGACGCTGGTTCCGCCGAGACTCTCCGGACCGACGAATCCCATCTCCATCATCTCGTCGGCGAGCATCAGCATCGCATCGCCGATCTTCAGTTCGGCGTGGCCGATCGTTCCGTCGGGAGCGGTCAGACGCATCGTCTCGACCGCACCGAACGCCCGGACGTAGTAGGCGATCGCATCGGTCGCATGGCGACAGATCAGATACGGCGTCACGGAGCCGTAGTCGGGCGGGCGCGGCGATCGTTCCATCGCTCGAGGCTCCGAATTCGTTGAGCTCGGGGTGGAGCACGCGTCGGTCGTGCTTCGCTGACGGAAACTCGCGCCGGCCTTGGCCGAGAGTCTTTGCCTGCGGCATCGCGGCTCCGGTCCCGACAGATAGAGGGGACCGGAGCGACCGCCGCCGAGGTGCGTTTGGCGCCGATGCGATCCGCCGTCGCATCGCATCCGACCTCGTCATGCCGATTCCGCGCCGCTAAGGAATCAGCGTTCCATGAATCGTCGTCGCGTCGAGAGCGACGGGGAATGGGATCCGTCGGCGGAGCGGACCGACCGCTCGTCGGTCAGGTACGTCTCGCAACCGATGCCGGCCGACTCGCACGAGCTGGTGAAGTAGGCGCCGGGATAACCGACGCTCGGCAGCGAAACGACCGGGACCGAGTCGTTCGTGGCGTCGTTCGCGTCCGCATCTCCTCGCGATCCGTCATCGCCGATCTGCCGGACCTGAAGCGAGCTGCTCGGGTCGCTCGAGTCGACGGTCCGACCCGACTGGACGTCGAGCAGTCGGGCATGCAGTCGAGCCGCATCGTCCGCGACTCCTCCCGCGATCTCGAGAGCGCGACGCAGTTCGGTCATCTGTCGATCGAGG
>DMPQ01000230.1 GCA_003455945.1 Planctomycetaceae bacterium | reverse complement strand
CGCAGCGCCGGGATCGGCCCTGTCGGCCGCGATGCGTCAGGGATGACCGACGTCGGCCGGCCGCGCGTCGGGGACGACGCGGGCCCACAACGGGGCGAACCGTTTTGACCGGCATGGCCCTCGGGACCGCGAGGTCGACCTGATCGTCAGCGCTTCGCGCATCGGTACGCGTCGTCGTATCGGTCTCTGCCGAAAACGATTCGGCCGCGAAACCCGGACCTCCTTCAGACCTCCGACGTCGACCGCTATCATCGTCCGTCATGGCCAAGACACCGATGATGCAGCAGTACGACGATGCGAAGCAGGCGTGCGGCGATGCGCTGCTGCTGTTCCGCATGGGGGACTTCTACGAACTCTTCTTCGAGGACGCGAAGACCGTCGCGCGCGTTCTCGGATTGACGCTCACCAGTCGGGACAAGGGAGAGAATCCGATCCCGATGGCCGGCTTTCCGCACCATCAGCTCGACGGCTATCTCGCCAAGCTGATCCACGCCGGATTCCGTTGTGCGGTCTGCGAGCAGGTCGAGGATCCGAAGCTCGCCAAGGGGCTCGTGAAGCGCGAGGTGACTCGGGTCGTCAGCCCCGGGACGATCACCGACGATGCGCTGCTCGATCCGAAGGAAGCGAATTGGCTGCTGGCGATCTGCGAGGATTCGGGGCGTTCCTCCGAGGCCCGTTCGCGCCTCGGGCTTGCCTGGGCCGATCTCTCGACCGGTCGCTTTCTGGCGACGACGATCGACCAGGCGCGTCTGGGCGATCAGCTCGCTCGGATCCGTCCGAGCGAAGTGCTCTGCGCCGACGGATCGACGCTCGTCCCGCAGCTCCGCTCGGGACGCGTGATGGTGACGACTCGTCCCGGCTGGTCGTTCGGTCTCGACGAAGCGACTCGGACGCTCGAATCCCACTTCGAACTCAAGGGGCTCTCGGGGCTCGGTTTCGACGAGAGCGATGCCGCGGCGATCCGCGCCTGCGGCGGGTTGCTGGCTTATCTGCAGGAGACGCAGAAACAGTCGCTCCGGCATCTCGATCGACCGATCGCTTGGCATGTCGGCAGTTCGCTCGAGGTGGACGAGGCGACTCGGCGCAGCCTGGAACTGACTCGCACCATTCGCGACGGCAAGCGAGACGGTTCGCTGCTGGGAGTGCTCGACCGCTGCGTGACCCCGATGGGCTCGCGGCTGATGGCCGATTGGCTTTCGGACCCGCTCACCTCGCGCCAGCGGATCGACGAGCGACTGGATGCGGTCGAGTTCGCGGTCCGGACCGGCGATTGGGCCGATGCCGTGCGAGGCTTTCTGCAGGGGATCTACGACATTCAGCGAGTCGTCTCGCGAATCGTCGCCGGGCGAGCCACGCCGCGCGATCTGGGAGCGATCGCGCGGACGCTCGCGAAGTTCCCCGACATCCGCCGTCGGCTCGAAAGCGCTTCGGGCGCCTACTACGAGCAACTGCTGACGGATCTTTCGCCGGAACCGGAGTTGCTCGCCGAACTCGAACGGGCGCTCGAGGAGGATTGTCCGCTTCAGGCGCGCGACGGCGGCTTCATCCGTGCCGGCTACGACGCGCGGCTGGACGAGCTTCGCGATCTGGCCGCGGGGGGCAAGGCGTGGATCGCGTCGTATCAGGCGAAGATCGTCGCGGCGACCGGCATTCCGAATCTGAAGGTCGGCTTCAACAAGGTCTTCGGCTACTACATCGAGGTCACCGCCGCTCAGGCCGACAAGGTGCCGGCCGACTTCCTGCGGAAGCAGACGATCAAGAACGCCGAGCGCTACATCACTCCCGAGCTGAAGGAGTACGAGGAACAGGTGGTGACGGCCGACGAGCGGGCCAAGGCGCTCGAGTACGACCTGTTCGACGAACTGCGGCGCCGCGTCTTCGATGCCGCTCCGCGACTGCAGCGATCGGCCGACGTGCTGGCGGCGCTCGATGTCGTGACGGCGCTCGCCGAATTGGCTCGTCGCCGCGGCTACTGTCGGCCGACGATCATCGACGAGACCGAACTCGAGATCGTCGACGGGCGCCATCCGGTGCTCGACGTCACCGAACCGGACGGCACCTTCGTCCCGAACGATGTCGTGATGAGTCCCGAGGAAGGGATGATCCGACTGATCACCGGTCCGAACATGGCGGGCAAGAGCACCTACATCCGCCAGGTCGCGCTGCTGACGCTGATGGCTCAGATCGGCAGCTTCGTACCGGCCAAACGGGCGCGGATCGGCATCGCCGATCGGATCTTCGCGCGAGTCGGCGCGAGTGACGAGCTCTCCAAGGGGCAGAGCACGTTCATGGTCGAGATGACCGAAACGGCTCGAATCCTCAATACCGCCACCTCGCGCAGTCTGGTCGTGCTCGACGAGATCGGACGCGGTACCAGCACCTACGACGGCGTGTCGCTCGCCTGGGCGATCGTCGAGCATCTGCATGATCGGATCGGCTGTCGGACCCTGTTCGCGACGCACTATCACGAACTGACCGATCTCGCGCAGACCTTGCCGGGGGTCCGCAATTCGAACGTCGCCGTCAAGGAATGGGGAGACCAGGTCGTCTTCCTGCACAAGATCGTGCCGGGAGCGGCGGACAAGAGCTACGGCATTCATGTCGCTCGGTTGGCCGGCGTACCGACCAGCGTCAACGAGCGAGCCAAGCAGGTGCTGGCTCAACTGGAACACGAGCACCTGGACGAGCATGGACGACCGCGAGCGGGCGGGAAGGGGAGCAAGGCTCGCACCGGGCGTCGCGGCGATCTGCAGCTGACCCTGTTCGGCTACGAGGAGCATCCGCTGCTCGACCAACTGAGAGCGCTCGACGTCGATCGCCTAAGTCCGATCGAGGCGCTGCAGCTGCTGTCGCGCTGGCACGGCGAAGTCGCGCCAAGGGGCGAAGCGAGTCGCCGTTCCTAGCGGCGTCCGCGGAGCGGCGTCTTCGGAACGCGACGTTCGCCGTCCGTTCGCCCGGCGATGCGCCTTGCCTCGACCGGCTCGGTCACGATTCGCCGCGAGCGTGCGGATTGTGAAGGATCTTGCGGCGAATCTCGTCCTTCAGATGCGCGATGACCGAGTCCTTGTCGGTCGCTTCGAGGATCTCGGCGACGACCCCCTTGGGGCTGCGTCCTCCCCAGCTCGCTCCATGTTCGAAGTAGTACTTCGCCGCCTTGCCGACGATGTAGGACGCGAACCCCGAGGCGGCCCCCTGTGGGATCGCGGTCAGCGGTGTCGCGAGGCCGAAGGTCGCTCCCTTGAACAGCGCGGCAACGGCATACGACGTCATCTCGCCGATCAGGACCCAGCCGGCTGCCTTGCCGATCGCCGCCGCCAGCCGCTGCGCGTGCGCCCAGCTGAGATCGATGCCGTAGATCCGACCGAGCACGCCGACCATCGACACGTCGACCAACCCGCCGCCGATGATGTCGGCGGCCGGCGGAGTCAGCCCGACGACGAGCGCCTTGGTCGCCGCGTAGCTGGCGATGACCCGATTGGCCATCGCATCGCGCAGCTCGACGCGCAGCGCCGCGATCCGATCGCTCTTGTCGGCCGCGTACATCGCGGCGTTGAGTGCGACGAGCGAAAGCCCTTCGCGATCCAGGATCGTGAGGATCCGTTCCTTCAGCTGATCGATCTCGGGGAGCGGCCGTCGCCATTCGGAACGCTCGTTCCCCTGAGCGTCGGTCAGGACGTATTCCTTCTCGCGCGGATCGGCCGACGTCGGAATGATGCTGTCGGCCGGGACGCGACCGGCGAGGCGTTCGTCGCGGAGCACCTGCATCAGCCGCTGCCGCTGCTCGCGCGTGTAGAGATCCTGCTTGTTGAGCACGACCAACAGCGGCTTGCGCAGAGCCAACAGCCCCTCGAGCGCCCGATACTCGACGTCGTTCAGGTCCGAATCGGTGACGAACAGCAGCAGGTCGGCGCGCCGAGCCGCTTCGAGCGCCTTGTCGGCCCGCTCGGCTCCCTGCACCTCGTTGATCCCCGGCGTGTCGACCAACAACACTCCGCCGCCGCGGAAGCCGGGGATCCGATACTCGCACCGCTCCCAGGCGGTTCGCTGCACGTCGCGCGTCCAGCCACCTTGAACGTCGACCGAGGCGACCTGAGCGCCGGCGAGCGCGTTGATCAGCGCCGACTTGCCCGTGCTGATCTCGCCGAAGACGACGATCTCGACGAACCCGCCGTCGAGCTTGGCGAGCATGTCGCCGAGCTGCGCGAACTCCGCCTGCAGCCGTTCGCGTTCCTTCGGCGAACAACCACGAAGACGCCCGAGCGTCTCTTCGAGCGTGTCGCGCGCCTTGTCGAAGCGATGGCGATCGGCGACCTCGATCGGTTCGTCGATCCGTTCGGATCGGTCATCGGCAAGATCGGAAGGAACGCCGGCGTCGGCCGGGATCGGCGTCGCTTGCCGCGGCGTGTCGGCACTCACGATCGTTCCTCCTGCGAAGCACCTCGACCCCGGACCATCGCGACGAGCTTGGCGAGTTCCTCGGGGCGAGTCACCCGCTCCCACTGTCGTCGAGCCAGACCGGTCAGACCCCCTTCGGGGCGCCGCATGTCGTTGCGGAAGTACTCGATGAAGACCGCGCCGATCCACCGCGTGATCAGGGCCTGAACGATCCCCTGCAACATCCCGCCCGCGATCGTGCCGATCCCGGGGACCGACTTGAAGACCTGGGCGGCAATCGTGGCGACGGTCGGAGCGGCGAGGCTGGTGCCGAGAATGCCGATCAGGTTCTTGCCGAGTTCGGCCAGGAGCTTGCCGGCGATCTCGGCATCGACCTCCTGGCGATAGACACGCGCCAGATCGACGACCATCTTGGTCGAGATGGCGATTCCGGCGGCGACGTCGATCAGCGGAAAGGGACTCAGCGCCGCGGCGCTCCCCGCTCCCCACATCGCACGATCGACCACTTGGCGCGCCTGGTCGTCGAGCGCCTGACGCAGCTCCTCGCGAGCCGATTCGACGAGCCCGCGCGAGCGGAGGAGCAGATTGGCGAGCAGCAGCCGATCTCCTTCGCGGCGCACGACCGCCAGCATCCGTTCGGCGAGTCCGCCGATATCCGGCTCGATCGCCACCGTCTCTTCGCGCTCGCTTCCGTCCGCCGCCGTCAGCACTCGCGTTCGAGACCCCTCGCGGCTGCGGACCGCGACGATCTCGGGAGCGGACGGAAGGGAGGACGTCTGGGACCGGAGCTGACCGAGGAGCTTCTCCCGATCCTCGGACGAATACCAATCCGACTTGTTCAGGCAGATCAGGGTTCGCTTCTCCATGGCGCTCAGGTGTCGCAGCAGTTCGTGCTCGTGACTTCGCAGCGGTCCGTCGACGACCAGCAGGACCAGGTCGGCATCGCGAGCGGCCGATGCGGCAATCGCTCCGTGCGTCGAATCGCTCGCCTCGGCCAGTCCCGGCGTATCGACGAGGATCACCGAATCGTCGTCGGGCCACCGCACCTCGTTGCGAGTCGTGGTGGTCCCGCCGCGCGGATCGGTCTCGAAGACGTCGCGCCCTGCGAGCAGGTTCAGCAGCGAACTCTTGCCGCTCGACACGGTGCCGAACGCGACGATCTCGAACGTGCGCGTCGCCCGCTTGGTTTCGATCTCCTGACGCCGCGGCTCCAGGCGATCGCGGACGATCTCGCCGACCCGATCATCCCGTTCCAGTTCGACGACGGTCCGCAAGTTCTCGTCGAGTTCCGCCTGCTGCTGTGCCGGGCTCAGTTCGCTCGGCGCCGCATCGCGCAGGCGTCGCCGCCGCCGCTTGCTCCAGGTCCGTCCGACCAGTCGCCAGACGATTGCGAGCGTCGCGACGAGGAAGAGCGTTCCGCCGATCGCCGTGACGATCAGATACGCTCGCCCCCAGCCGGGCCCCCACGACTCGACCTCGCGATACGTCTCGATCAGCCGCGGCGGAAGGGTCATCAGCAGCCAGCCGAAGAACGCGGCCGCCGCCAACAATCCGATACCGGCCCACGGCGAGAAGGACGAACGGGTCAAGCGAGCGTTCCGGAGTAGGAAGGAGAGCGATGTGCAGGAGAGTTTCGGATTCGTCGCAACGGGAACGATCTCGGACGCTTCGCTGCGCGAACGGGCGAAACGGACGGAATCGTTCCGCAAGCCGAACGCCCCTTCAGCCTAGCCTTCCCCNNCTCCTTCCCCGCGTCACTGCGGCTCGCGAGTCGGTCCGATCCCGTCGCGGATCCGGCGGATCGGCACCGTGACGCCCGTCACGCCGCTCGCATCCGCGCCGATCCGCGCCGCGGGAGCGGGCGGGAGCGGTTCGTCGGTCGGCGTCAGTTCCAGACGCTTGCCGCCGGTGATCTCGATCTTTCCCGTCTCGCGATTGCGAGTGACGGTCCAGTTCTGCAGGTTCTTCGTCAGGATCCCGCTCTCTTCCCACAACAGTCGCCCGTCGCGGCGATCGACCACCGCCAGGTCCATGACGGGAGTCGGATTGCCGTCGAGCTGCAGCTGCATCGCTCGGGAGAAGACGAGAATCGGTCCCTTGCCGATCTCGCTCCCCATCAGGCTGTACTGCCCGATCGCCACCGGACTCGGCCACAACGCCGACCCGTCGGGAGCGAAGGCGAACATCACTCCGTCGATCAGCGGCGACTGGACCTGCATCAGGTCGACGTTCTGATGCATGCGCGATCCGAGGCGTCCGCTCGCGGTATTTCGAGCGGCGACCAGGAGCAGTCCGTACTCGTCCTCGAAGACCTGGATCGCGCCGAGCGGACCAGGGAACGAGACGGTCGATTCGAAGAGCGTGGTGCCGTCGACCAGATCGATGATCCGGAATCGCCCCTCGGGCTCGAGCAGCGCCAGCCGGGTTCCCGACAGCGTCGCCGCTCGCGCCCCCGACGGCATCTCGAGGGACCAGGCATTTTCGCCGGTACCGAGATCGATCGCCGCCAGACGGAACGAGTCGGCGGTCGCGACGAGCGAGACCTGCTTCGATCCGAGCTCGAAGACCGGCGTTCCGTTCGCGGCGATCTCGCGCCCGGGGAGCTCCGATCCGTCGACCAGCGAGAGACTCGAAACGGTCTTGCCGTCCTCGGCAATGATCCAGCAGCGATCCCCCTCGGCGACCACCTTGCCTCCCATCGGCATGCCGCTCCGCTTCCAACGCACGTCGCCGGTGTGCGGATCCAGACAGGTCGCCGTCTCGTCCCGCAGCACGACGATCCCCTGGCGAGTCGCCTCGGAGTAGGCCGCGNNTCTCGTACACCAGGCGACTCGACGTGATGCCGAGCGCGTTCGATCGCGTCTCGAAGCGAGCCTGCTGCGTCGTGCGACTGAACGGCGTCTGACGCATCGCATCTCCCCACAACCGATGTCGCCAAGCGAACGGTTGCGGATCGCCGGCAGACAGGCGGAACAGATCGATCGCGACGAGTTCGTGCGCAAAGCCGCCGAACGAGACGTCGACGATGACCAGATGGTCGAGCAGCTGGACCCGCGAGTTGCTGCGCAGCGCCCAACCCGCTCCGTCCGCGACACTGACCGAACCGCGCTGCGATCCGTCCGCATCGGCGACATGGAAGTTGAAGTTCCAGAAGGCGAACCGCAGTCCGCGCGGGACGAGCGGTCCGACGAACCGCTCGACCGACAGCGGCGCGGTCGGCTGGAGCTGAATGTCGGCTCGGTCCGACGTTTCGATCGCCAGACGACCGGTCGAGACGGCACGGCGATTCGGAACGTTCGCGAGCAGTTCGGTGCCGATGCTCGCCGCCGGCACGCCGTTCTCGTTCGTGATCCCCTGTCCTTCGTCGATCAGTCGCTGCGCCAGCGCACCGAGCTCTCCGTCGAATCGACCGGTCTTCAGCAGCTCGACCGCCTGGAGCAGTGCCGCGACGCGGACCTCGGCGGCGGGAGCGTCGAACAGTTCCACCAACACCGCCTCGGCATCACCGGGGCGCTCGGCGCGAGCGAGCATCCGCGCGAGGGTCAGCCGGAACTCGGGATCGGGCGCGATCTGTCCGAAGATCCGATCGAAGCGCCGCATCCGATCGATGTCGAACGCCTCGACCGCCGAGCGTCGAGCCGACTCGAGCGCGGCGAGCGTCGAATCGCTCGGCGTCCGCCCCGCCTGGACCGATCGACGCAACAGGAGCTCGGCCCAGATGTCGGCCGCGAACTCGACCCGTCCGTCGCGGACCATCAACGGCGGCTGGTCGTCGGCCAAGGCGGGAGCGGCCTGGATGATCAGCAGCAGCGCTCCGATCATGCCGTCGACATCGCCCGAGCGATCGAGCAGTTCGAGCTTGCGCATCAGATAGTCGTTGCGATACTCGGACCCGAGGATCATTCCTTCGTGAGTCGCGATCCGATCGATCGGGATCTCGTCGCTGCGCGAGGCGAGCATCAGGATGCGGATCAGCGTCCGTTCGGCGTCGAGACTGTCGGGGTCGATCGCATAGGCTCGTTCGGCGGCGGTGATCGCTCGATCCCATTGCCGATCGCGAGCCGCGAGCTGGGCTTCGAGCAGCAACGCGCCCCGATCGTTCGGATCGGCGGCCAGGCGCCCGGCGACGATCGGTCGATTCGATTCGTCCTGCGGAAAGGCGGCGACCCAATCGATGTCGTGCGAAATCACCTCGCCGCGATGGCAGATCAGATTGCCGAGCACGAACTCGGTCTCGATCGAATCGACGACACTCCCGTCGGCAACCGACAGGGCGATGACCTGCTTGCGGACCGTGGGAAGAAAGAACCGACCGCCGGCCAAGTAGCCGCGCCCGCTGGGCGATCCCCAGTCGGCTAGCGATCGCTCCCAGACCTGTTCTCCCGAGACGGTCCGGATACCGCGCACCGTCCGCTCGCCGGCGACGACGACGATCCCGTCTTCGGCTCCCACGACATACGACGCGTCCTGACGCGGCACGCGCCAGAGCAGATGGCCGGTGACCAGATCGATTCCCAGGAGCGAATCGAACTCGACCGGCGCGAGTACGATGACTCCCGACGAGATGAGCGCCGCGGCATCGGCGAATCGCTCCCCCGGACGCCAGGCCTGAGGGGCGGCGAAGTTGTTGCGCCCCGAGGCGAGACCGCGATACTGATAGCCCCAGACCGGCGTTCGGGAGATCAGATCGACCGCGACGATCGCGCCGGTCGACGTCGGGCAGATCAGTTGCGTCCCCGAGAGACTCGGCGAGGCACCGGCAATCTGTCGTACTACGCGCTCTTCGAGTCCGCCGACGCCGACGACGCCGATCTGAGCGTTCCACAGCAGCTCCGCATCGTCCTCGGCGACCGCGTAGACCCGAATCTCGGATTGCTTCTCGCCCAACACGTACAGCACGCCGTCATGCGGCAGCGGAGGACCGAGAAAGAAGACGCCGGCCGACCATTCCTGATCACCGCCGTCACCGCCGCCGAGAATCCACTGCATCTTCCCTTCGGTCGGTCGCCCTTCGTCGTCGTAGAGTCGCAGCGAGACGAGACGATTCGGGACCGTCTCGGGACTCTGTCCGCGAATCACCGCCAGCCGGTTGCGCTGCAGGTCGGCGAGCCGATACTCGAGGTCATCGACGAACCAGACCGAGCGACCGTCGCTGCTCATCTGGCCGTGCACGCCGTCCATCCAGAGACGTTCCTGGAGTTGGGGCAGACGCGGCGCGCCTGCCTGCGGTCCCTCGGGTTCGCCCCTGTCGACGATCGCGTCCCCTTCGTCCCACGGATAGTAGAAGGTGCGAAGTCCGGTCGAGAGTTCGACGCCGATCAGATAGTCGGCGGTCCGCATCACGACATAATCGCCGACGGCGAGCGCGTTGACTGCCGGAGCGGTGATCCGCCCTTCGTCGATCATCGACCGCTTGAACGATTGAGCGAGCGAGCGATCCTCGGCACTCAGCAGCGTCGGGACTCGCCAGTGATCGATCGGCAACGGGAAACCGGGAGAAGTGCTTCCGTTGCGCTGGGCGTTGCCGCGGAACATCGACCAGTTCCGTTCGGCCGCGGCCGCGAGAGCAGGGACCGAACCGATCCGCTCCGAGAGCCACGTGCGCACCTCGACCGAGCGCCCTTCGCCGGCGGGAACCGCCGACGTCGTCGCTCCTTCGAGCTCCGATCCGCCGATCCGCGCTTGCCAGTTCGCGGGAAGCGTCGCGAGAGCCGCATCCACCTCGTCGAATCGCCCTGATGCGAGCAAGGCGGTCGCGGTCAGCAGCTGCACTTCGGGAGTCCAGGCGGAGCGTCCCTCTTCCGAGTCGAGCACGCGCTGGAACTGGCGCGCCGCCTCCATCGTCCGCCCCTGATCGAGCAGACGACGTCCGAGCAGCATCGACGCCGCTCGCCCCGCTCGGCAATGCTGAAAGTCGTTGGCGATCCGCTGGATCTCGTTCCAGTCGCGGCGCTCGATCGCCTGGTCGAGCAGCTGCTGCGCCTCGATGCCGAACTTCAGCTCGAACGCCTCGCGCGCTTCGGCCGGCAGACGATCGATCTGCATCTGCTGATAGACGCCGAGACTGAGCCAAAGGCCGGGTTGATCGGGCGAGGGGACGAAGTAGTTGTCCGCCTGGTCCGAGAACATCACCTCGCCCAGTCGCGCGACCGCCTCGGCGTAGCGTCGCTGTTCGATGTCGCGCCACGCCAGTTCGATCGGTCGAGTCAGTTCGCGCGGCGCGGGAATGAAGATGCTGTCCCCGGCGTTGGCCGGATCTTCGGTCGGCGCGTTCTGCACGGCGGCGCACGGCGACACGATCGCCGCCGCAAGAGAGATCGCCAGCGCGAAGGGGATGGCGAGCGCCGCCATCGTTCTCGAGAAGACCGTGCGCGAGAAGACGGTCCGCGAAGAGCAATCGGCGTCGAGGTTCCCGAACGCGAAGCGACTCAGGGCCGCGAAGGAGAAGCCGAAGCGGCGAGCCGCTCGGTGGCTGACGACCTGATCCATCGGTTCCGCTCCCGGCGCGACGTTCGGCGGTCCTGCGATCGGTCCGCAAGACTCGAACGCGTCATCTTAGTGGTGGAGGGAAACCCCAACAACGCGAGCCGCCGGACGCTCGTCTCGACTANNGGTTCGGCGTCGCCGAATCATGAGCAGAGCTGAGCTGCGCGGCCGGCTGCCGTTCGATTCGGCGCCGACAAGGTCGACGAGGACGTGGATCGTCGCCCCTGGTCGACGGTCGATGGCAGCGACCGTGCCGGAGGGCTCATCCGGCGCGCCGCAAGCGAGCGCCGGGACCGGTTCCGAAAAGTGCGCCGATTCCTTCGGTTTTGCCGATTTTTACGGATCGTCGGGTTGAATTCTGGCGATCAATGCTTCTAATTTCGCGGTCCGCAAGGCGGATGGACGTTCTGTGGTTACTCAACTCTCATCCTCGCAAGGAGGGCCTGTTTCATGGGGAAGGCTGTCAAGCCCCTGACCAAGTCCCAGATTTTGGCCGCAATGGCCGAGTCGACCGGACTGTCGAAGAAGGATGTCGCGGCGGTGCTCGACGCCCTCACCGCGCAGATCTCGTCGGCGGTCAGCAAGAAGGGACCGGGTCAGTTCACGATCCCTGGGCTCTGCAAGATCGTCGTCCAGAACAAGCCGGCCACCAAGAAGCGCCAGGTCCGCAATCCGTCGACCGGCGAGATGGTCTGGGCCGATCCGAAGCCGGCTCGGCGCGTGATCAAGGTCCGCGCCCTGAAGGCCCTCAAGGACATGGCGGGCTGATCCGGCCCGCCGGATTCCGGTCGGCTTCGCGGCGGACCGGGTCTGCGATCTCGAGGAAAGGACATGCCGTCGCCGACGGCATGTCTTTTTTTCTGCGCCGTCGTCATTCGTTCGGGCCGGACGCGGCGGTCGTACTTCAGGATGCTGCGGCGTTTCGGCGGCGAGCGGCGAGCTGACCCTCGACTCGGGACGCTTCGATCAGGTTCGGCAACCAATGCCGCGACGAGCGGCCGAGCGCGCGGTGAACGCGATACCAGAAGCGTTGCGAACGTTCGCGCCGTCGGAGTACGTCGAGCGATTCGTGCGACTCGCCTCGCACCACCAACGTCTCGCCCTGACCGACGTAGTAGCGCTGCAGATAGTCGAGCGTCAGACGCGACGTCGGAATGAAGTGGTGCAGCTTCGCCGCGATCCACCACCTTCCCTGCACCCCGGCATCGAGCATCCGGCGAAAGACGTCGACCTCATCGAAGCCGCGCATGCCGGTCCCTTTGCGACCGAACTCCGGATCGAATCCGTAGCGCCGCTGCATGTCCGAGCGGATCGCGAAGTTCGCACCGAACGGCAGATGTTTCAGGTCGACCGCCGGGACCCGTCCCTGCCAGTCGCGCAGCGCATAGATCCGACTCGACACCTCCCAGTTCTCGAGCACCCAGCGCGGCGGAGGCGTTTGGAAGTCGGGGACGACCGTCCCTCCCCAGAACGAAACGTCGGGTTGCGTCGTTGCCGCCTGGACGTACTGCGCGATCCAATCCCGCTCGACCGTCACGTCGTCATCGGTCCAGACGAGCAGATCGCCGCCGATCGCGGCGACCGCGGCGTTGCGGGCGTAGGAATGTCCTTGCCGCAGCTCGCGGACTCCTCGCAGCGGCAGATGTTTCGCGAACCGTTCGATGACGTCGCCGGTCGAGTCGGTGCTGGCGTTGTCGACGACGACCACTTCCCAGTCGACGCCGTCCGGGATCTCGAGCGATTCGAGCGACACGAGCGTCCGTTCGAGCAGCGCCGCTCGGTTCCACGTGCAGATCGCGATCGATACGAGTTTCGGGCGAGTCGACGATCCGTTCATGTGCGCACCGGAAGTTCGGAGCTGCCGATCGAGGCGAAACGTTCCGCTCGGTCATCGACCGGTTCGAGACCGACCAGGCGACCGATTCGCGCGACATGATCGCCGATCGGATCGACCGGGAATCGTTCTCGCACGTCGCGCCCCGCGCGCAGGCCGAGCTCGCGCCAGCGATCGCGTTGCGCCCAGGCGCGCTCGAGCGCTTCGTCGAGCAGGTCGGCGGTCGGAGCGGCAGCGATGAATCCGGCTTCCCCTTCATCCACCAGTTCGCGATTGCGACCGACGTCGGTCGAGATGACCGGACGATGCGCCATCATCGCCTCGACGACCGCGATCGCCGCCCCCTCGAAGCGACTCGGCAACAGCAGGCCGTGATGACGCGACCAGATCGTCATCGGATCGTCGACATAGCCGCCGAGACGGATTGTCCGTTCCAATCGTTCGGCAGCGATCAGCCCCTCGAGCTGCCGTCGATTCCCCTGATCCTGCCCGTAGAGAACGACCGACAGCGGCCGCGAGCGCCATTTCGGTCGTCCGAGCACGTCGACCAGCAGATCTTGCCCCTTGCTGGCGAAGTGGATGCGACCGACGCAGGCGAGCGAGAGTTCGTCCGTGGTCGGCCAGGTCGGCGCCGTTTCGCGCGAGACTGCCGACGGATTGTCGACCTGTTCGACGTTCATCAGTCGCATTCCGAGCAGCGTTTCGATCTTCCGCCGATTCTCGTCCGACACGACCCAGACCTTCTCGGCCGACGCGTAGTTTTCGCGCGCGGCGTCGAGCAGCGACGGATGGAGCTGATGGTGCGACGACGCGCACTGCACGAGCACCGCGTACGGAATGCCTCGCCGTCGGCACCCAGCCGCGCAGCGGATCGGATCGACGTGGATCGCCAACGAGACATGAACCAGATCGGGACGTTCCCGATCGAGCCAACGCTCCCCGTCGGCTTCCGCGGGCCGAATCGCGCGCACCGCTCCGACCAGCGGACCGAGCCAAGCGGGGGCCGAGCGCCGATCGCGTTGCCAGAGTCGAGCTCCGAGTCGCTCGAGTTCCAGCAGACGGGCCGGAACGGTCGGCCACCACTTGCTGTTGACGCTGATCCGATGTCCCGCTTCGGCCAGTCGCTGCGCGGCTCGACACCAGAGCTCTTCGCTCCCTCCCCACGGCATTCCGGTCATCGACGATTCGAAAGCGAACTTCATGTTCCCTCCCGAAGCGATGACGTCGCGGTGCGATGAGGCATGGATCGAATCGGCTCGCGAAACGGGAACGGGCGCGGGAGAATCGAACCCCGCGTCGAGCGGCGAGGCTCGGGAGACGCCGAAGGTTCAGCCTAGTTGCCTTCGGAACGATCGAACAGCGCCGCCCGGCGGTCGTTCGCGAGCGAGGGCCTCGGAGGCGACGTATCGCGAGTTCGACGACGGGCGACGGGAGTTCGCTTCGGTCCGAGAACCGTCGTGACCGATGCGATCGTCGCGAACGCTTCGTGCGACGACGAGTCGACAAGTCGCCTCGCGAGGAGCGAGCGAGCTGAGCGAACCGATCCGAGCGAGCATCGAAGCGGATCGCGTCGGACTAGCGACGGTCGAGCAGCTTCAGCTCCTCGAGCACGTGCGTCGCTGCCTCTTCGATCGTCATACCGGTGACGTCGACGATCGGAATCTTCGCCTTGCGATACAGCTGCTCGGCCGCCATCACCTCCTGCGACACGTCCCGCAGCTGCAGGTAGTCGAGCGATTCGTCTCGCTCGGCGAGCGCCGTCGCGAACCCGTTCAGGCGAAAGCGCCGCTGTCGGATCTCGAACAGCTTCGACGGCTGCATCGTCAACGCCACGACGCGCCCCTTGCAGCGCGCGAGTTCCTTGGGGAGGCCGAGGGACGGGGCGATCGAGACGTTTGCCGCCTTGTAGCCGAGCGACCCGAGGAACGACGACGTGGGGCTCTTGCTGACGCGACTGATGCCCAGCAGCACGACGTCCGCCTCGTGGATCGACTCCAGACGCCGGCTGTCGTCATGCTGCAGCGTGAACTCCATCGCATCGATCCGATGGAAGTAGCCCTCGTCGGTCGGATGGACTCGATCCGGATCGTTCTTGGGAGTCGACTGCAGCGCGGCCGTCAGAAAATCGGTGAGCGGGCCGGTCAGATCGAAGCACGGAATCCCGGCCGAAGCGGCGTGCGCTTCGATCTGCCCCTTGGCGGCCGGGTCGAGCACCGCATGCAGCACGACATCTCGCGACGGATCGCGAACCGTTCGCAGCGCGCGAGCTCGCTTCTCGTCCGAGTCGCAGAAGCGATGCACGACCTTCTTGGGCGAAACGTCGGCGAACTGACCGACGACGGTCGAGACGAGATGGTTGGCGAGGTTGCCGGTGAAGTCCGAGATCAGATGGAGTGTCCGAGTCCCGTTGCTGCCGGTGCGAGGCGAGGTGGTCCGCCGAGTCGGGGTCTTCTTGGCCCCCTTGGTCGATGACGGACTTGCCGCTCGCTGCGACTTCGCCGCAACGGCGCGAGCCGTCTTCGTCGGAGTTCGCTTCGAGGTTTCGTTCTTGATCTTCGCCATGGTGGTCTCTCCGCAGTCGCAAGGTCCGACTGCGTTCTAGCACGATTCGTCTCGATCGACGAGACGATGCGTCCTGACTGGCCCCACCAGCCCGAAGCGAAGCGCCGGGATCAGCCCCGTCAACGGCGCCGCCATTCGTCGCGACGGTCGACCTCCGCATCAAGTCCCGTCAGGGACGGCCGACAATAGCCCACCGATTCATCGGTGGGGAAAGGGACCGACGACCCCTCGAAACGAAGAGTCCCGATAGGGACGAAAGAAAGCCCCCCGCCGACAAGTTGACTCGCCGTTCTCGGACGCAGTTCGGTCGTCCCTGACGGGACTAATCGGACCTCGGTCGGAACGGTTGTCGAAACGAGGCACGGGGTTGGGAGGCACGGGGGGCCCCTGCGCCAGTCGTTTCAAGCTGTCACT
>DMPQ01000055.1 GCA_003455945.1 Planctomycetaceae bacterium | reverse complement strand
TGGCTTCGACACCGTTTCGTCGAGGTTCAGGATGACGTCGGTCACGACGCTCCAGGCGGCGAGCTCGACCGGATCGAGCGTCGCGGGGCGAGGCGATCGGCCGATCGACGTCAGCTTGTCGGCCGCCGAGGGATCGGCCGCGAAACGCGCTCGCGCTTCGCCGAGCAGATCGAGCAGCACTCGCGCTTCGGCGTCGCTCGGCTGGCGACAGACCGCTCGCAGATAGGCAAGCTCCAGACGCGCTCGATCATCCTGCGATTCGCTCAACAGCGACTCCGCCAGGACGCGAGCCGCCTCGACATAGGTCGGATCGTTCAGCAGTACGAGCGCCTGCAGCGGCGTGTTGGTTCTCGCCCGACGGACGACGCACGTTTCGCGGTCCGGAGCGTCGAAGCTCGCCATCGTCGGCGGCGGGCAGGTCCGCTTCCAGAAGGTGTACATGCTGCGGCGATACAGATCGCCTCCGTTGCCGACCACGTACTTCTCGCGTCGTTCGACCGAGACGTCTTCCCACAGCCCCTCGGGCTGATACGGCATCACGCTCGCACCGCCGCTGCGCGTCTCGAGCAGACCGGCGATCGCCAGCGCGTTGTCGCGGACCGTTTCGGCATTCAATCGATGGCGCGGACCGCGACTGAGCAGTCGACCGTTCGGATCGCGCTCCAGCCCCTCGTGCGACGCGTACGACGATTGGCGATAGGTCGAGGTCAGGACGATGCGCCGCAGCAGCCGTCGCTGACTCCAGTCACCGTCGATCAGCTCGAAGGCCAGATGATCGAGCAGTTCCGGATGACTCGGCGCACTCCCTTGGATGCCGAAGTCTTCGCTCGTCTCGACGAGCCCCGTGCCGAAGAGCATCTCCCACAGACGATTCGCCGCGACTCGCGACGTCAGCGGATGATCGTCGCTCGTCATCCAGCGGGCCAGATCGAGTCTCGAGAGGCGGTCGGTCTGCTCGGTCGCAGACGACCCGACGCCCGACACCAACGCTTCGGGCAACCCCGGCTCGACCGCTTCGCCGAGCTGATCGTACTGACCGCGGATCAGCAGATGGGTAGGACGAGGCGGATCGAGTTCGGCCATCACCATCGTCCGCGGAATCTGCTGCTCGATCGCCGTTCGCTCGGCTTCCAGGGCGACGAGTTCCTGACGCAAGCTGAGCGAGGCCGGATCGACGTCGGCGAGCCAGCGGCGTCGCAGCAGGTCGCGAGTCGCCTCGTCGCGCGCCTCGCCGGGAATCGCCAACAGCTCGGCCAGTCCTCGCGGCTCTTCTCCTCGGGCCAAGGCCGACAGCTCTTCGGCGTCGAGCAGCGCGGCGAACAGACGCAGATCGTCGATCGCGCCGTAGAACGGCAGGCTCGCGCTACGGCGTCCGATGCGTAGCGGCTGGTCGGCGATCGGACTGCCGCCGATCGCGTTGTCGGTCGTCGCCTTGGTCGACACGATCCGACCGTCGATCGCCAAGCGGACCGAATCGCTCCGCCTCGATCCCGCATAGGTGACGGCGACATGATGCCAACGTCCCGCTTCGAGCTTCGGATCGGCGACGACCTTGAAGGCGCGATCGGGCCAGCGTTCGACGAAGTGGAAGGCCAGGTGTCCCTGTTCGACGACCAGATCCCATCCGCGAAAGTCGGCCGCGTCGTCGATGCGCGAGGCGATCGCCATCGAGTCGTCACGATCGTGTCGGATCCACGCCGCGATGGTGAGCGAGTCGTCGGCGGCGAACCCCGCGAGTCCCGGCGTCTCGAGCCAACCGTTGCCGTCGAGCGACAACGCGCGGTCGCCCTTTCCCGTCGACAGCGGTCGTTCGGCCGAACCGATCGAGCCGTGAATCGTCGCGAATCGCTCCCCGTTGCGGCGATCGGCGAATCGCTCGCGTCCGTCGTCGCCGGTCGACGGGGCGTCGAGATCGAAGCGAGCGAGTTCGTCGATCGGGCCGAGTGCCGCGAGTGCCTCGGCATCGAGTCCGGCCGACCAGGCATCGACTTCGCGATCGATCGACTCGACGTCGGCTTCGCGAGCCGACAGCGCCTGGGTCACCTCGGCCGCGCGAGACGCGATCCGATCGAGCGAGCGGCGTTGCTCCTCGGTCGGAACCTCGAGCAGCGGCTCGGCCATCTTCCCTTGCGAGTAGCCGACGATCCGATCGGGAACGTTGCCGAAGAAGGCGGCGAATCGATAGAAGTCGCGCTGCGAGAGCGGATCGTACTTGTGATCGTGGCAACGGGCGCACTGGAGCGACAGGCCGAGAAAGACGGTCGCGACGGTATGCACCCGATCGGCGACGTACTCGGCCTGATACTCCTCTTCGATGATCCCACCTTCGGTCGTCAGCACGTGATTGCGGACGAATCCGGTCGCGACGCGCTGCGACGTCGAGGCGTCGGGGAGGAGATCGCCGGCGATCTGCTCGGTCAGGAATCGATCGTACGGCAGATCGGTCCGATAGGCGTCGATGACCCAATCGCGCCACGGCCACATCGATCGCGTCTCGTCGTTGTTGTAGCCGTTGGTGTCGGCGAAACGGGCGACATCCAGCCAGAGGTTGGTCATCCGCTCGGCGTGCCCGACGCTCGCCAGCAGTCGATCGACCAGGCGGGCGTCGGCATCGGGGGAGCGATCGTCCAGAAAGCGCCGCCGTTCGTCGATCGTCGGCGGCGCTCCGGTCAGATCGAGCGTGACTCGGCGGAGCCAGAGTTCGCGCGGCGCATCGTCCTGCGGCGCCAGGCCGGTCGCCTCGAGTCGCCGAGCGACATGGCGATCGATCGCCGAGCGACTCCAGGCGGCCGAGCGGGGCGAAACGTCGGGGAGTGCCGACCGCTCCGGAGGAGCGAATGCCCAATGCGCCTCGTACGGCGCCCCGGCCTCGATCCAAGCCCTGAGGATCTCTCGCTGAGCGTCGTCGAGCGGTTTGCCGAACTCGTGCGGCGGCATCATCGAATCGTCGTCGGCCAAGATCCGACGCATCAGCTCGCTCGCCGCAGCGTCGCGCGGAACGATCGCGATCCGGCCGCTGTCGGCCGGCGCGAACGCCGATTCGGGACGATCCAGACGCAGTCCTCCCTCGCGCGTCGCGGTATCGGGGCCGTGACAGTTGAAGCAGTGGTTCGAGAGGATCGGTCGGACGTCGCGCGTGAAGTCCGGCCCCTCGCCTCCGGTCGCGATCGATGAAACGACCCAGGGAATCGCCAGTCCGAGCAGCCGGAGGATCGGCCGACGAACGGGGGTATCGAACCGGCCGAAGAGCCGGAACGACGCGAGGGCGATCGGCGGGAACGCGTACGGTGGGAGGGCAGGCATCGGAGCCTCTCGGCGGGGCGGGGAGCGGAGACTCTTCAGTCTACGAAGCGGGAGCGTGGTCGGGCTACGGCGAAGCACCAGGTCGGAAGTCCGCGGTGACTCGAACGACTGCTCTAGAAATGCGTGCGGCTGGGCAACCTTCGACGTTGGTCGCCGGGGAATCATGAGCGAAATCGGGGCGGCGTTCCGCCCCATTCCGCTCGTCCGGTCGGCTGATCTCGCGTAGGATATCCGGCGGGTCGTGACTGCCGAGACAACCATTCCGTATCGAGAAGGGTGCCATGAAGATCGCCAGGATCGCTTTCGGGTTGGCCATGCTGATCGGAGCCGCGTCGTCGGTTCCCGCTGCCCGCGCTCAGGAGAGTGTGCTGACCGTCGGATCGGATGCTCCCGCCCTGGCGGTCGAGCATTGGGTGAAGGACGGCAACGGCCAGTTCAAGCCGGTGACCGAGTTCGAGTCGGGCAAGGTCTATGTCGTCGAGTTCTGGGCGACCTGGTGCGGTCCGTGCATCGCTTCGATGCCGCACCTGGCCGAGACGCAGACGAAGTACGCCGACAAGGGCGTGCAGATCGTCAGCATCAGCGACGAGCCGATCGAGACGGTGACCAAGTTCCTCGAGCGCGCCTACGACGGCGAGCCGGGGAAGACCTATTCGGATCTGACGTCGGCCTACTGCCTGACGACCGACCCGGATCGCTCGAATCACAAGTCGTACATGGAAGCGGCCGCTCAGAACGGCATTCCGACCGCGTTCATCGTCGGTAAGGATGCGAAGATCGAGTGGATCGGCCATCCGATGACGATGGACGAGCCGCTCGAGGCGGTGGTTGCGGGGAGCTGGGATCGCGAGAAGTTCGCCGCCGATTTCAAGGCCGCTCAGGAAGCCGAGCTGGCGATGCAGGCGGTCTACACGCTGCTGCAGGAAGGGAAGACCGACGAGGCGCTCGAGAAGGTCGACGGCATGCTGGCGACCGCCACCGGCGACTCGAAGCTGCAGCTCACCATGATGCGGCTCCAGCTGCTGACCAACACCGGTGCCGAAGCGTCGAAGATCGAAGGGGCGATCCGCGACGCGCTCGCCGGAGCGGCCGATCAGCCGATGCTGGCGATCAACGTCGGCTTCGCGCTGCACGAGGCGGTCGCTTCGGGCTCGATCGACAACAAGGAGCTGATCGGCACGGCCCTGGCCGCGCTCGACGGCGTGAAGTCGGACGACAAGACCCTGTCGGCCTACACCTCGTACGTCCGTGCGAACCTGCTGAACGATGCCGGCGACGCCAAGGCGGCGGTCGAAGCGGCGAAGCAGGGGCTGGAGAACGCTCCGGCTCAGATCAAGCCGATGTTCGAGGAGCTGCTCCGCTCGCTCGAAACCGAGAAGTGATCCGAGCGATCGCTTAGCGGCAACGATTTCGAGAAGGGGGCGGTCCGTCGGATCGCCCCCTTCGTCGTTTCTTGATGCCTGGTCCGTCGTGGGCCCGGCCACTCCGTGGCCGAGGCAAGGCTTCGCTGGGCTGCCGAACGAGCATCGAGGTGCAGGCGGTGTTCGAGCGAACCCGACCTCGGGCTCGGAGAGCCCGGGGCCACGAGTTGCGACCGTTGGGGCGTCGTGCGATCGCCCCCGTTCGCCGCGTTTTTCGAAGCTGCAGATCCCGGCGCTTCGCTTCGGGCTGGTTGGGTTGTTGCAGAAGTCGGCGCCTTGCGTGGGCCCGGCCACTCCGTGGCCGAGGCAAG
>DMPQ01000265.1 GCA_003455945.1 Planctomycetaceae bacterium | reverse complement strand
CGGCCGAAGTCGCTGCCGGTCCCGCGATCCGCCGCTTCGCTCGCGAAGTCGGCGTCGACCTCTCGAAGGTCGTCGGCAGCGGACCGGGCGGACGGATCAGTCGCGAAGACGTGCTGAACGTCGTCCGCAAGGCGGCTCGCCCCGGTACCGTCGCTCCCGCTGCTCCGGCCGGCTCGACCGAAGCGTGNNCGAAGCCGATTCGTGGGGACCGGTTCGCAAGGAGAAGATGACGCGGATCCGGCGAACGATCGCCGAGCAGATGCATCGCTCGTGGACGACGGTCCCTCGCGTCACCAACTTCGACGATGCGGACATCACCGATCTCGAGGAGTTCCGCCAGGCGAGCAAGGACGACTACGCCGCGCTCGGCATCAAGCTCACCACCATGCCGTTCCTGATCAAGGCGGTCGCGATGGCGCTGCGAGCCAACCCGGCCCTCAACGCCTCGATCGACATGGAACAGGGGGAGGTGACGTACAAGGAGTACGTGAACATCGGCATCGCCGTCGATACCGACCGCGGTCTGGTCGTGCCGAGTCTGCGCGCCGCGGACAAGTCGTCGATTCCGGATATCGCTCGCGGGCTGTCGAAGATCGCCGAGTCGGCTCGAAGCAACTCGTTCACGATCGAGGAGCTGCGCGGGAGCTCGTTCACCATCTCGAATCTCGGCGCCATCGGCGGTACCTACTCGACGCCGATCGTGAACGTCCCCGAGACGGCGATCCTGCTGGTCGGGCGGTCGCGCAAGATGCCGGTCGTGATCGGTGACGAGATCCAGATCCGGCTGATGATGCCGCTCAGCCTGTCGTACGACCATCGCCTGGTCGACGGCGCCGCCGCGGCTCGATTCCTCAACGCCGTGATCGGCTATCTGAAGGCCCCCAGTCGCCTGCTGTTGGCGATCTGATCTCGGCATCGAACGACGTCGAAACGACAAGACCCCGGCAGGTCGAACTCGCGACTTGCCGGGGTCTCGTGTTGCGCGAACGGAAACTGCCTCAGCCGCTTCAGGGAGACGTGACGTCGGCAGTACCGCGAACGGTGATCGTGCCGATCTCGGCGTCGTCGGTCTGCAGCTCGATGCTGAACTCGATCGCACCGGTCGCCTCGTCGGCCGTGAAGGTGACCGGGAGCAGGTGGAGCGGACGCAATTCGTCGCTCAGCTCGACCGCGATCCGCGGATCGGAAGCGTTCGCTCCGACGATGCGGAAGGGGCGGTCTCCCTTGACCACCAGCTTCTTGGCATCGGAACCGCCGGCAGCTACCGGGCTGAAGGCGAGCGGGCTCGGGCTGACGCTCACCGCCTCGACCGCACTGCCGGTCACGACGATCGGGACGCGGCGGTGATTGCCGTCGTTGGTCTCGAGTTCGATCTCGCCGTTGATGTAGCCGGCCGCTTCGGGCGTGAAGTTCGCGATCAGCCGGTAACCGACTCGGCCGTTGACGCGAGTCGCTTCTTCGAACGAGACGGCGAGGCCGGGGACGTTCGAGCGGGCTTCGAGAATCCGCCAGTCGGAACGACCGGCGTACTGGATGTCGACCGTCGCTTCCGCCTTGGCGCCGATCTTCACCGCTCCGAACTCGATCTCTCCCGGATCACAGACGACGTCGCGACGGACGTAGCCGTCGACTCGCAGCTGGGCTTCGCCGTATTGCGGGCGGTCGAAGACGACGGTGATCGTCGCTCCGCGCTGACCGAGGAACGAGCGGGTATTGAACTGGGCCTTGATCCGGCCCGTCTCGCCGGGAGCGACCGTCTCGTCGAGCACGACCGGCGTCGTGCAGCCGCAGCTGGCGCGGACGCTCGAGACATGGACCGGCTTGCCGGTCGCATTGACGAACTCGAAGACATGCTCGGTCTTGGCCGCTCGCGCGACCGAGCCGAAATCGTGGGTCCGATCGGCGAACATGCCGTTGGCCCAATCGGATGCGGCGACCGGCAACGCCGAGAGCGTCAGCACGACCGACGACACGAAACCACCGAACCGACCCGCTACCGTCTTCATCGCCTCACCTCTCGCGCACCGTCTGAACCGAAACCGCCTCCGGCTCACCCTCCGGTCCGCGCCGTGCCGACGCGGCACGACGCTTCAGGCGATCTCGACCCGACCGATCCGCCGGCTCCGTCGATCGAGGGTCACTGGAACGGACCAGTCAGACCCCCGAGATGGTCAGGGTAAAATAACACGGGATTCTAGGAGTGCTCGGAAGTCGGGACAAGAAGCGTCGACTTGAACGAGATGCCGGTCGTGCGGTCGATCGGACGAGTTCGTTCGACTCGCGAGCCCTTGCGGCGCGGCGCGACGACGATCCGCGAAATNNCAGGACAGTCGGACGATCGAAGTCGCATCGACCGAAAGTCCGAACGAGAACGTCTCGACGCGAGAGCAGGTCACCGACGGCTGAGAAGCGGATGACCGACGAGCCGCGAGTGCGGCGAAGAGAAGCTACCCGGCTAGGATTCGAACCTAGAATGACGGAGCCAAAATCCGTAGTGTTACCATTACACCACCGGGTAAGACCGGTTCGCCGAGTCCGACAGGTCGGAACGGCGAGCGATGCTAGGATCGGCTCTGCACGACCGCGTACGCCAGTTGCTCGAGTTCGATCGCCAGGTCGACTCCGATCACCTGAAGCGTACGCGGGAGCGACAGGGTAACCGGAGCGAAGTTGAGTATACCGGTGACCCCTGCTGCGACAAGTCCGTCCGCCACCTCCTGAGCGAACGGTGCGGGGACCGCGAGAAGTGCCATCCGCAGATCCCGTTCGGCAGCGATTCTCGCAAAGTCGGCCAGCGGCTCGATCGTCCGTCCGGCGAGCGAGCGACCGAACTTGGTCGGGTCCGAATCGAAGGCGGCGACGATCTCGAAGCCGCGATCGGCAAAGCCGCGATAACCCATCAGCGCTTGGCCGAGGTTGCCGCATCCGACGAGCGCGACCTTCCATGAGCGATCGGTACCGAGGATCGAGCGGATCGCAGCGGTCAGCTCACCGCACCGGTAACCGATCCCCGGGTAGCCGAACTGTCCGAAGTAGGCGAAATCCTTGCGGACCTGAGCATCGGTGAAACCGAGCAGCTTGCCGAGCTGCGTCGAACTGATCGTCTCTTTCCCTTCCCGAACCCAGTGCTGGATCTCGCGAAGGTACAGACTGAGTCGGCTGACGACCGCCTTCGGCACCGGCCCGGAACCTTTCGGTCCGGACGACTTCGAGCGGCGTTCGGAAGACTCGTCCATCACGGCATTCTCACGGCGGATAAGCCCGACGATGCGTCCGGGCCAAGCTAGTGAGGGACGAAAGGGTTGACAAGAGGAGCGACGAGAGCGGCCGAGCGCTGCGCCCGTTCGATCGGTCGAGTCGGATTCGCGAGGGGCGGTCGGTCGAGTCGCATCGCTCGCCGAACCGAGCGCAACGCCGAGCGATCGAACGAGATGTTCCTGGTGACGCACTGTTCTTCGTTGCCGTTCGCCGCGTCGGGGTGAGATCGCTTGCGGCACCGCGCATGTCGCTCGCGCTGCACGATCCCATCGCGGCGGCGCCGCTTCCGCTCGCCTCGAATTCCCTGGTCGTTCAAGCTTCGAACCGCGTTGCGGCTCGCTTCCCCGCCGTTGCGACGGCGCTCGAGCGCGCGGCCGTCGCAAACTTCGCCAGTCGCCACGACCCGACTTCTCCAGTCTGTCTCAGACGACGTCTCTTCCGAGTCGATTCCTCTTGCCGGATGGATTCGTCTTTCCCGACGGTCCCACTCCACGGAGTCGACTGTCTCAGCCCAGGCCGCTCACGTTTCCGTTCTTTCCATTCAACTCGCGCGACTGCGCAGGACGATGGTAAGCGACATCATGGCGGGAAAGTGAGACGTCTGCGTCCGCTCTGCTGTCTGAGGCGACCTAGAGTACTGGGCCCTCGGCAGAAAACGGGCAAAGTCGGACGCCCCTCCGCGATGTGCCAGGGTGATGGCAGACCAGATATTGCTGTTCCAGGTGAGAACGTCAGTCAAGGAGATTCGGTCATGAGGCTACTGCACGGACTGCTGACCGTCGCCACCCTGATGGTGGTTTCGTCGGCCAGCTCGGCCTATGCGGCTTGCTGTGGCGTCAGCTACAGCGCTTGCGAAGGCTGCAACACGGGGAGCGCGTGTTCCCCCTGCGACCCGACCTACACGGTGATGCGGACGCGTCGCCGGGTGGTGATGGAGCCGCAGCAGGTGACTTGCTTCAAGAACGTCTACGAGACGGTCTGCGAAGAGAAGCAGGTCGATTGCGTTCGCTACGAGCGCGAAACGCACATGAAGGAGTGCACGTACACGGTCTGCAAGCCGGTCCGTGAGACGCACTACCGCGAGTGCACCTACACCGTCTGCAAGCCGGTGTGGGAGACGAAGACCAAGGAGATCTGCTACACCGTCTGCAAGCCGGTGATGGAGACCCGCGAGCGAGTCGTCTGCGAGACGATCTGCAAGCCGGTTCACTACACCAAGGAAATCCAGGTTTGCTGCGGTCACTGGGAAACCCAGGTCACCGAGTGCCCGGGCCCGGTCGTCACCAAGCATGTCCGCGAGCCGGGCTGCTGGACGTGGGATCCCTGCAAGTGCCGTTGCGTCTACTGCCCCGGCGAGTGCAAGACCATCCAGGTCCAGTGCCCGCCGCGCAAGATCTGCAAGAAGGTCTGGGTCGCCGAGACCAAGACCAAGACGATCAACTGCGTTCGCTACGAGCGTGAGACGATCCAGAAGACCGTTCCGTACACCGTCTGCAAGATGGTTCCGGAACAGCGGGTCAAGACCTGCACCTACAAGGTCTGCCACATGGTGAAGGAACAGCGCGTCAAGACCTGCACGTACAAGGTCTGCCGCATGGTTCCCGAGCAGCGGGTCAAGACCTG
>DMPQ01000067.1:7228-12280 GCA_003455945.1 Planctomycetaceae bacterium | reverse complement strand
GCAGTTCACCGGCGGAGGTGGTGGTGGAGCTCGCGGCAGCCGTCGCGCTCCTCGCGCGGGCGAGACGATCGAGGCCGAAACGACCGTGCCGTTCCGGACGGCGGTTCTCGGCGGTTCGATCCAGTTGAGCGTGGCGAAGCCGACCGGGAACGAAACGCTGACGGTGACGATCCCCGCCGGCATCGAGGACGGCAAGAAGATCCGTCTCCGCGGGCAAGGAGGAGCGGCTCCGGGAGGCGGACCGGCGGGGGATCTGATGCTGACCGTCCGAGTCGCCCCGCATCCTCATTTTCGGTTNNCTCGGCGGCTCGATCGATGTGCCGACTCCGCGAGGCACGCTGGCGCTGAAGATTCCCGCCGGCAGCAGTTCCGGACGCAAGCTCCGACTCAAAGGGCAGGGGATCGAGCGATCCGGCCAAGCCGGCGACCTGATCGTCGAGCTGCAGGTGACGCTGCCGAAGGAGATCGACGACGAATCGCGCCGCCTGGTCGGCGAACTGCAACGCCGCTTCGGTCAGGGCAACGTGCGCAGCGATCTGAACTGGTGAGCGGCCGCTTCGAAACACGTATCGCCTCTGNNCGAGCCCGAGGTCGGGTGGATGTTGATACGGATGACGCTTCGAGGCGTATTCAGCGGCGCGACGAAACCTTGCCTCGGCCACGGAGTGGCCGGGCCCACGACCATCCCCGTGCCTCCCAGCCCGAAGCGCCAAGCGCAGGGGTTCTCNNGGGTCGGTCGCACTACGACAAACACGGCGACCGGGGACGATCGCACGACGGAACCCTTTTCAGCTCAGTTCCACCGAAAGAAACGGAGGGCGATCGCGAACGAGACGGCGGACCAGAGGGCCATCAGGCCGAGTTGCGGCGCCAGGTCGATCAGCGTCGCTCCTTCGAGCATCACGCGCCGCAGGCCGCCGATCAGCGGAGTGATCGGCAGCACCTGGATCAGCGGCTGCATGATCGCCGGGAAGCGTTCGTTCGAGAAGAAGATGCCGCCGAAGATCCACATCGGCAGCATCACCAGATTCATCAGCCCCGATACCGTCTCGATCGTCGACGCGCGACTGGCGATCAGCAGGCCGATCCCGGCGAACTGCACGGCGCCGAGCAGGATCAGCACGATGACCGGCAGATAGCCGCCGGCGCTCGAGACGCCGAACGCGACTCGCGCAAAGACCAGCAGCAGGACGAACTCCGGGATCATGAAGATCAGGCGGCTGATCATCATGCCGATCAGAAAGTCGCTGCGGCGCATCGGCGTGGCGAGGAATCGCTTGAGCAGCCGGCGGATCCGCATGTCGACGATCGCGAATCCGACTCCCCACATCCCTCCGCCCATCAGACTCATGCCGATCAGGCCCGGGACCAGAAAGTCGACGTAGCGACTCCCCGGTTCCGAGACGGCGACATCGCTCGCCTCGAAGCGATCGACTCGCCCCGCGGCTCGCTGCAGCGCGTCATGAGCGGCATCGCGTGCGAGCAGACTGCCGGGGCGAGTCGGATCGAAGCGATACTCCACGCCGCTCGCGAGCGGACCGCTCGCTCCCTCCTGAACCGTCGCGGCGGGGTCCGAACCGTCCGTTGCCGAGTCGTCCTTTCCGACGATGATCAGATCGGCCTTGCCGGTCCTCAGTCGGATCGCTCCCTCGGTCGCTCCGAGCGTCTCGATCTCGAACCGCTCGAACTTGCCGAGTGCCTNNGATCGGCTGACTCCGAAAGGCCATGCCGAGCGTGACGATCATGATCATCGGGAAGCCGTAGACCCAGAAGACCGCCGCCGGCTCGCGCAGGAACTCGCGCAGTCGAGCGAGGACCAGTTGGCGAAGCGGTTCCCATCGGTTCATCCGGACCTCTCCTGTCGTCTCGTCTCGGGGCGCGAGGCGCGTTCGGCGGCGGCAACGGCCGCGACCTCGCCGCAGCCTCCGGCGATCGCGAACCCGCGCAGCGCCTCGCAGGTCGCCGCCACGTCGTGCACGCGGATCATCTGGACGCCGCGCGCCGCACAGGCGAGTGCGACGCCGACGGTGGCGGCGGTCCGATCGCGCTGCGGATCGCCGGTCAGTCGAGCCAGGAACCCCTTGCGCGAATGACCGATCAGCACGGGGCGACCGAGCGACAGGTAGCGGTCGACACGACGGAGCATCTCGAACGTCTGCTCGTGCGTCTTGCCGAAGCCGATGCCGGGGTCGAGACAGACTCGCTCCGGATCGATCCCCGCTCGTTCGATCGCATCGCGGCGGAGCTGCAGGTACGCGAGCGTCTGGCCGACGACGTCATCGTAGCGGGTATCGAGTTGCATGGCGCGAGGGTTCCCGCGCATGTGCATCGCGCAGATCCCGGCCTGCGATTCGATCGCCGTACCGAGCATCTTGGGATCCCCTTCGAGACCCGTGACGTCGTTGATGATCTCGGCGCCCGCCGCAGTCGCCTCGCGCGCGACGCGCGCCTTGGAGGTGTCGATCGAGATCGGAATCGTCAGGCGGCCGACCAGGCGTTCGATGACCGGCATCACGCGCCGCAGTTCGTCGTCGACCGACACGACCGGAGCGCCGGGGCGAGTGCTCTCGCCGCCGATATCCAGAATGGCCGCCCCTTCCTGCTCCAGTCGAAACGCCTGTTCGACCGCCGCATCGACTCGATCGAACCTCCCTCCGTCCGAGAAGCTGTCGGGAGTGACGTTCAGGATCCCCATCACCGCCGGACCGTCGGCGAAGTGCAAGGTGCGCGTCGCCAGACGCCAGCGATCGGCGCGCGGCGACGCGGAAGAAGTCGCGACGACGGTCGGATCATCGGCCCCGGCCACTCGGAATCGCCTCATGCGAACGACGGGTTCGGGGAACGGTTCGACGAGTCGTCGCTCGGCGATCCGAGACGCTCAGCTCTTGGGACGCTTCTTGTCGAGTCCCGGCTTCTTCTCGAGACCGGCTCGCTGCAACAGCGACTGGCCGAAGACGTGATCCGCCTGTTCGTCGGAGGGGGGAGCACCGACGGCGCCGAGCTTGTGCGGGTCGTAGCGCAGCTCGTACGCATGCTTGGCGATCTGCAGCGTGTCGTGCGGATCGACTCGCTTCCGCAAGCCCGGCATGATCCGCTTGTTGTTGACCTTCACGCCGTTGGAGCTGTTCAGATCCTTGACGAACCAATACCCCTCTTCGATCTCGAGCAGACAGTGGTGCGACGAGATGTTGGGGAAACGCAGAATGATGTCGCACCCCTCGCGCCGGCCGACGCGCAGGCGTTCCTTGAGCAGCGGAATCGGATCGCCGCCGCCGACCGGGATCAGTTCGCCGTACATCTCGACGTTCCGTGCTGAGGAGTGCCGGGGATCCAATAGGGGTGCCGAGAGTCGATTGCCGGGGCTAAGATGCGAATCCGCACGCCGGTTCGGCAGCGGAATCGGCAAGCGACTCCCCAGACTCAAGGGTATTCGGTGGTCGGCGAGGCGTCAATTCGGACCGCTCCCTCGATGCAGCGAGTCACTTACGACTGGCGCGGGGCCGGCCTGCGCTATTACGCCTACAACTTCCATCAGCGAAATCGCTGGGGCGAGCGAGTCCAGAAGGTCAGCGTCGACGGCGGCTTCACCTGCCCGAACGTCGACGGAACGGTCGCCATCGGCGGCTGTGTCTTCTGCGACAACCGGAGCTTCAGTCCGTCGCGACGCCCGCGAGGGAAACGCCGCGAGATCCTGGACCAGATCGCCGACGGCATCCGACGTCTGCAGACCCGTTACGACTGTCGGAAGTTCACCGCCTACTTCCAGCCCGCGACGAATACCTATGCCTCGGTCGATCGGTTGCGCGAAGCGTACGGAGCGGCGATCGAGGATCCGCGGATCGTGGCGCTGGCGATCGGCACTCGTCCCGACTGTGTCCCCGACGACGTGCTCGATCTGATCGACGAGTTCGCGGAGCGGTTGCCGGTCAGCGTCGAGTACGGCATGCAGACCAAGCACGACCGATCGCTGACCTGGATGAATCGCGGGCACGGTCATGACGCGCTCGTCGACGCGATGCGGCGGAGTCGAGGTCGGAAGTTCGAGATCTGCGCCCACGTGATGCTCGGCCTCCCGGGCGAGACGTTCGAGGACATGTTGGCGACTGCCGACGAGGCGGCTCGTTTGGGATTCGATTCGCTCAAGATCCACAACCTGTACTGCGTCCGCAACACGCCGCTCGAGGCGCAGGTCGCGTCGGGTGAGGTCCGGCTGATGGAGTTCGACGAGTATCTGACGACGCTCGTCGCGTTCCTGGAACGGACGCCACCGCAGGTCGTGGTGGAACGGATCAGCGGCGAGGCGCCGGACGATTGGTTCGTCGGGCCGGAGTGGAGTCGCGACAAGCCGCGGATCCGGCGCGAGCTGCTGGCACGCTTGGAAGCGGCCGACACCTGGCAAGGGCGTCGAGCGGCGGGGAACGAAACGGAACAGGGAGGATCGAAGAGCGAGTCGACCGGACGGTCGCCGGCATCGGCAACGATGCGGGAGGAAAGTCCGGGCTCCGTAGGACAGGATGGTCGGTAACGCCGACCGGTCGCGAGACCCGGGACAGTGCCACAGAGAACAGACCGCCGAACGGCTTCGCTTGCGAGGTGCGTGGTAAGGGTGAAACGGTGAGGTAAGAGCTCACCAGCGGTCGAGGTGACTCGATCGGCTAGGCAAACCCCATCCGGAGCAAGGTCAAGCAGAGGGGAGTCGCGCGGTTCGCCGCGCGGCACGTCGCGGTCCGCGGCGTCCGACTCTCGGGTAGGCTGCTCGAGAACGCGGGCAATCGCGTTCCTAGAGAAATGACCGTCACCGCGTCGGCAACTTGCTTGCAGGTCGCCGAGTCGCGGAACAGAACCCGGCTTACAGGTCGGCTCGCTCTTCGTTCCTCGCTGAATCGGCCGGTGTCACCATCCTGCGACCGCCCCCGGTCGCAGTGTTTTCGTAGTGCGACCGACCCCGGTCGCAGCCCATACGAGAGAGGCACCGAGATCCCTTGCTGACGCGGCGGGCTGGCGGGGAGAGCGACGACCGCTTCGCGCTCTGCAAGAACACGACCAGCCCGA